>JAIYAO010000196.1 GCA_027488965.1 Alphaproteobacteria bacterium | reverse complement strand
TTGGTGGCCAGCGATGTCTTGCCCATGCCGGGACGCCCGGCGAGGATGATGAGATCTGACTTGTGCAGGCCGCCCAGTTTGCGGTCGAGATCGACGAGGCCGGTGGCGAGGCCCGAGACGCCGCCGCCGCTTTCGAACGCCGCCGCCGCGGATTCGATCGACGCCTCCAGCGCTTCGGAGAAGGCGCTGAACCCGCGTGAGGCGGTGCCCTGTTCGGCCAGCGCGTAGAGCTTGGCTTCAGCCGCCTCGATCTGGCTCTGCGCGTCGGCATCCTTTGGCGGTTCGAGCGCCAGGCTCGTGATCTCGTTGCCGACACGGATCAGTTCGCGGCGCACCGCTAGGTCGTAGATGATCTCCGCGTAGTCGCGCGCATGCGATGTCATGCGCGCGGCGTTTTCGTGCAGCGTCAGCAGGTAGCTCGCACCGCCGATCTCCTGCAGGCCGCTTTCGCGCTGGAAGCGCTCCCGCAGGGTGACGCCGTCCGCCAGCTTGCCCTTGCCGATCATCTCCGCGCACGCAGCGAAAATGCGCCCGTGGACGGGATCGTAGAAGTGATGCGGCTTCAGCCGGTCGCCGATGCGGTTGAACGCGTCGTTGTCGAACAGGATTGCGCCCAGCAGCGCCTGTTCGGCGCGGAGATCGTGGGGCGGGGCGTAGGCGACTGGCGCCGGCAGAGCGGCGGCGAGGGATCCATCAGCAGACATTCCGGCAGCGAAATCATGAGTCGGGCCACAGCTGCCAGTGGACGAGACGTAATATAGATTTGTATATGGCATACGATATATTTTAGTTACGGTCTCATGCCGTTGTTTTGTCGGGAGAAAACTATGAGCAGACGTACCCTGATGATCGTCGGCGCCATGACGCTGGCGGTTGTGGCTCAGCCGGCGTTCGCCGCGCCGCTTGAAGCCGGCAAGTTCGCCGGTACGGTGAGCATCGGCGCGGAGTTTCCGGTGGAGGGGGACGTTCATGGAGGGGCCACGGCTCCCGTGGCGTCGCTCGCGGCCCTCAACCCCAACCTGCCGGCGGCGGCGGCTGAGCTACGGATCGGATCGCGGTCCTTCGACGACATCTACGGAGAGGCCGCTGCAGTGGAGCTGGAAGGCGCCTACGGGCTTGGCGGCGATCGCGAGGTCTTCGGCGCCGTCCGGTACGTGACGGCCGACGAGGGGACGGTGCAGGTCGGCACGGCGTTCGTGCCGGCGCTGTCGGCATCCCTCCCGGTGTTCGGCACGTTCGGCGAGTACGAAAGCACCAGCATCGAGGCGGGTATGCGCCAGTATTTCGGCGCAGGGGCGATCCGCCCCTTTGTGGCGGGACGTGCAGGCGTGGCGTTCGTCGATGAGATCCGCGCCAGCTTTCGGGTCCCGGTGCCGGCCGGCGTCGGCGCAGAGCCGAACGACATCGCGCTCACCAACGTGCCGTTTTACGGCGAATCCACCACCGTCACTGCCGGCTTCGACTTAGGCCTTTCCTACGACGTGTCCGACCGCTTCTCGCTGATCGCGGAAACAGGAATCCGCTACCAGGGCGACCTTGACGGCGACGACGCGGGCATCGGCCCTCTGGGGCTTGGGTCGATCAACCAGGAAGGCGCACGTTTCTCGGCGCCGGTCACGCTGAAGGCCCGCTACGCCTTCTGACCGCGTGCGGCTGCCTAAGGCCGGGGCGCGGGCGTCACCGCCTGCGCCCCGGTAGCTTGCACGTGCGACGCGCGATAGCCTCGGGCGGAGGTCATCCGCATGCCCCGTCCCGCCGGCCGCAGAAATCCCGACTACGCCGATAAACGGGCGCGTCTGGTCCAGGAACTCACTGACTTCGTGCTGCGCACGCCGCCGACGCGCCCGAGCCTGCGCCAGTTCGCGCAGGCCTGCGGCGTGACGGAACCGACCCTTCGCCACTACTTCGGGGACCGGGAGGATGTGGCAATCGCCATCGTGGAGGAACTGGGCGCCCGCGCGCAGCCCCTCATGGAGGCGGTCGAGACGACCGCGCAGGACGCAGCCCACGCCATCGACGCCTATATCGAGCTGTCCATCATCGGCGTGCGCAACGGCGTGTTCGCCCGCGCGCACTGCTACTGCATCGTGGAGGGCGTCGCCGACGCCCGGGTGGGCCGCAGCTATCTGACGGCCCTGCTGGAGCCCTCACTTCTCGCCCTCGAGCGACGCATGGCGCCGCACCTGCCGGCCGGGGCTGACGCAGCCGCCGCACGCGCGGCAGCGTTGCAGGTGTTTGCACCGATGCTTCTGGCGGTCATCCACCAGCAGTTGCTGGGCGGCGGGGACGCTGCACCCATGGATCTGGAAGACGTGTTCCGGTCGCTCGCACGACTGGCCCGGAGCGGGCCGCACGCCGGATAGGGTCGTTCCGGCGCGGACGACGTCCGCGCCGGAACGACATGTTTAGGTTTAGGCCACGCCCTCGTTGGCGAGGGTGCCGGCGGCGATCTCCTGGGCCTGGGCTTCGGCGATCGCACGGTCCTCTTCCTGGGCCGCGTTGATCACGTTTTCGCCCTTGGCCTGACGCTCCGCTTCGTCCGGCGAGCGAGCGACGTTGAGAGTCACTGTGGAAGAGACTTCCGGGTGCAGGTTCACTCGCACCACATGGAGGCCCAGCGTCTTGATCGGCTTGTCGAGCACCACGGCCGCGCGCGGCACGGTGTGACCCGCCGCCGCCGCCGCATCCGCCACGTCGCGGGCCGACACGGAACCATAAAGCTGGCCGCTCTCGCCCGCCTGCCGCAGCAGGACGATGGAAAGGCCGTCGATCTTTTCGGCGGCGGTAGCCGCCGCCGCCCGGGCTGCTTCGTTGCGCGCCACGATTTCGGCGCGCATGCCTTCAAAGCGCTTGCGGTTGGCTTCGGTGACGCGCAGCGCCTTGTGCTGCGGGAGCAGGAAGTTGCGGGCGTACCCGTCCTTCACGGTCACTTCGTCGCCGATGCCGCCGAGGCTGCCGACGCGTTCTAGCAGGATGACTTGCATGTGCCGGCCCTCCTACTGGACCGCGTACGGGAGCAGCGCCATGAAGCGCGCCCGCTTGATCGCGATGGACAGAATGCGCTGCTTCTTGGCGGAGACCGCCGTGATGCGCGCGGGAACGATCTTGCCCTTCTCGGAAATGTAGCGCTGGAGCAGCTTCACGTCCTTGTAGTCGATCTTCGGGCTGTCGGCGCCGGAGAACGGGCACACCTTCCGCCGGCGGCCGAACGGGCGGCGTGCGGGGATGTTGGAGATGTTGACCTTGCCGGTGGGGGATTTCTGGCTCACGGCGCGAACTCCCCATCAAGCAGACCATCGACGCCGTCCTCACGGCCTTCGCGGCGGGCGCGGCGCTTTTCGTCGCGGTCGCGGCGGGCGAGAACGGGCGAGGGTTCGTCGTCGAACTCGTCCACGCGGATGGTCAGGAAGCGCAGCACGTCCTCGTTGATGCGCTGACGGCGCTCCAGCTCATGAACCACCGGCGCCGGCGCGTCGATGTTCAGGAGGCAGTAGTGGCCCTTCCGGTTCTTGCGGACGCGGTAGGCCAGGTTGCGGAGACCCCAGTATTCCGACTTGCCGACCTTGCCGCCGGCGTCCTGGACCTGACGCGTGACGTCCTCGACGAGCGCATCGACCTGCTGGGGGGAAATGTCCTGTCGTGCAATCAGCACGTGTTCGTATAGCGGCATTGTTCTCCGTCCCTCCTCTGGAGCCGCGGCGAAGGGACCGGAGGAAGGACCGGGCCCCACGATGGATCGACGGCGTCCCGCCCGAAAGATTTCGGGCGCGGGCCCGGCGACCGCGGCTCGCGTGAAGCGCGGATACATACGGATCGGCCGGGCGAACGCAAGCGCTAAACGCTTGCCTTCGCCCTTGGGAGGTCTGGCGTCCTGCCTAGTCCTTCCGGCGCCCGCGGCCGGACGAGCCCTTCTCTGGCGGTGGCGGCGCAGCGGCCGCTGCCGAAGCGGCGGCCCTGGCGGCGGCGGCGGCCTCCGCCTGGGCCTTCAGGACGGCGTCGTTCGGGCCGGCGAAGCTGGAAACGATCTGATTGAAGACCGCAGTGTGGTCGCCATTGTCGAAGCTCGTGCAGAAATGCCAGACATCGAGGCCTGGGCGGGCGTGCATGGCGGCCACCACCGGTTTGCTGGCGTCGTTGCGCACTTCCGCCCGCTGGACCGGCCAGAAGGCTGTCGTGTCCACCGAAGAGGCAGAGACCGTGCCCTGGCGGTTGTAGAGCGCAAAACCGTCCATCGACCGCTTCCAGACTTCCGGGGCCAGCGCGGTGCTATATCCGCGGACGAATGCCTCCGGCGAGGCGGCGGCAAGCTCCGGCCGGTCGACGACGAAAATCTGGCATTCATAGTCGGCAGCGCCCACGAGCACGTTCACGGGCTGGTTCGGACGCGCGACCACGTCCACCGGCAGGGAGGCCGGATACTGGAAGGTGAAGCGGTTCTGGGAGTCGGTGAAGGTCTTCAGCGCGCCCTGGGCCTGTGCCAGGGCGCCGGCGGCGAAAAGGGCGGTCGCGGCGGCGGCGGCCGCGATCAGAAGACGGGACATGCGATACCTCCGTGGCGGGCCTCTCGCGGGCCCTCGGTCGACCTGTCGACGGCGACAAGATCGCCGGACCGGGATTTTTCTAGGACTGGGGACCGACGGAACGCAACCGCTTCGGGCGGGGTCAGAGGTCAGGGCGCAGCGGCCGCCAGGCTCGCCACGTCCTGCGAGGGCCCGATCCAGGCGGCGGGATTGGCGGCCACAGACACCATCCAGCCGGCGGTGAGACCGAGCGCCGCCACAAGCGCCAGCGCCAGAAGCGGCGGGCCAGCGGCGCCGAGGGGGCCGGCCGCAAGGCGCTGCGCCAACCGTTCGGCCCGCACGCGCATGGCGCCCATGGCCGGCGCATGCGCCGCCAGCGATGAAAGCGCCCGGCCGGGCCGCGTCTTGGCGGCACCGGCGCCAAACTCACGGCGTACGAAAGAATCGGAAAGCTCGTCGGCGAACACCTGGTCCCAGAAGTAAGGGGCGCGGGGCGTGTGCGTGGCGAAAGGCCATCCCGGGGACGGCGCTCGCGCTGCCTGCGCAAGCGCCCTGCGGGGCTGCGCGGCGGGCGATCGGCGGCGGCGATAGTATGTAGAGGTGGAGACGCCGACGGCCCTGCAGGCCGCAGCCACGGACAAACCGTCCGCCCGGCGATCATCCACGGCGGCCACAAGGCCGTCGAGGGTCGCGTCTTCGACAATTGCTTCCATCACCAGCCCGGTCAGCAAACGTTAAGACTTTATGAACTTTAACTGAAAACTTCGCGTCTGGCGAGAACAATCGTTTCGCCTCCGGACCGGCGGGGCGAGTGCGGTGCACGCAGCTCAAGTAAACGCGCAACATGTACGCGAGTTCATCCCCGCGAATACGCCGATTGCGCACACTTCGGGGCCGACGCATTGTGTCGGCCAAGCGCCTTTTCCTTCGTCTGACATGGACTTTTCGCGATGCCGTCCCAGATCACATCGCCCTTCGGTTATCGATCAACCGCTCGGGAGGTTGTTGCACGGCACGACCTTTCGGGCCGGCGGATGATCGTCACGGGCGCGGCCTCGGGCATCGGTGTGGAGACGGCGCGTGCGCTGGCGCTGGCCGGGGCCGAAGTCACGATCGCCGCGCGCGATCAGACCGCCGCTGGCAAGGTCGCCGAAGCGATCAACGTCGAGGCTGGCGCGGCGCGGGTGAAGATCGGCCGCCTCGACCTCGCCGACGCCGCCAGCATCCGTGATTTCGCCGGCGCCTGGTCCGGCCCGCTGCATGTGCTGGTCAACAATGCCGGCGTCATGGCTTCGCCGCTGATGCACACCGCGCAGGGCTACGAGATGCAGATCGGGGCCAACCACCTCGGCCATTTCCTGCTGACGACGCTGCTGGCCTCGGCGCTCGAGGCCGGCGCTGAGGGTGCAATACCCGCGCGTGTCGTGTCGCTGTCCTCCATCGGCCATCGCCGCTCCGGCATCCGCTGGGAGGACCCCCATTTCCGCACTGGCGATTACGACAAGTGGGTTTCGTACGGCCAGTCCAAGACCGCCAATGCGCTGTTCGCGGTGGGCGTCACGCAGCGGTGGCGGGACCGCGGCATTCTCGCCAACGCCGTCATGCCGGGCGGCATCATCACCCCGCTGCAGCGCCACCTCTCAAGGGAGGAGCAGATCGGCTTCGGCTGGATCGACGAGAACGGTACGCCCAACCCGCGCATGAAGACGCCGGAGGAAGGCGCCGCCACCAGCGTCTGGGCCGCGGTCGGGCTCGAACTGGAAGGCGTCGGCGGCAAATACCTCGAGAACTGCGCCGAGGCTGCGCCGTGGACGGAGGCCGAGCCGTGGTCCGGCGTTCTGCCGCATGCCATCGACCCTGACGGCGCGGACCGGCTCTGGGCATGGTCGGAAAAGGAAATCGCTTCACACTAGCTCTGCACCAGGGGGACACCATGACGCTTGCAGGCAAAACGCTTTTCGTAACCGGCGCGAGCCGCGGCATCGGGCTCGCCATCGCACTGCGCGCCGCAAGAGACGGCGCCAACATCGCCATTGCCGCGAAGACCGCAGATCCCCATCCGAAACTGGAAGGCACGATCTATTCGGCGGCGTCCGCGATCGAGGCGGCGGGCGGCTCGCCGCTGCCGCTAATCGTGGATGTGCGCGACGAGGCGAGCGTGCTGGCCGCCGTGGAGCAGACGGTCGCAAAGTTCGGCGGCATCGACATCTGCGTGAACAACGCCAGCGCCATCCAGCTCACCGGCACGCTGCAGACGGACATGAAGCGCTACGACCTGATGCACCAGATCAACACGCGCGGCACGTTCCTCACCTCCAAGGCCTGCATCCCGCACCTGAAGCGCGCCGCCAACCCGCACGTGCTCAATCTGTCGCCGCCGCTTGACATGAAACCGCAGTGGTTCGGCAGCCACGTGGCCTACACGATGGCAAAGTTCGGCATGTCCATGTGCGTGCTGGGCATGGCGGAGGAGTTCCGCGGCGACGGCATTGCGTTCAACGCGCTCTGGCCGCGCACGGGGGTGGCGACCGCCGCGATCCGCAACGCCCTGGCGGGCGACGAGGGCATGCTGATGTGCCGGACGCCCGCGATCATGGCGGATGCGGCGTACTGGATATTCAACCAGCCCGCGAAGTCCTGCACCAGCAACTTCTTCATCGACGATGTGGTCCTTTACGCCGCCGGCGAAAGGGATTTCGACAAGTACCGCGTCGATCCGACCAAGCCGCTGATGCCGGATTTCTTCGTGCCGGACGACCAGCCTTTACCGCCGGGCGTGACGCTTGCCCCTGCGCTCTAGCGCTGCGGTTCGCGCCACATGCCCCAGAGTTTCGGACCGGTCGGCTCGGGCCTGAACTCGCTCACGATCTCGAAGCCGTGGCGCAGGTAGAGCGGCACGTTCTTTTCGCTCGACGCTTCGAGGTAGGCGCTCGCCCCGGCGGCGTCGATGTGCGCCAGTGTGGCCTTCAGCATCGTGGAGCCGAGCCCCTGACCCTGTCGCGCGGGATCGACTGCGAGGAAGAAGAGATACCAGTGCGGCGTTTTCGGGTGGTTGGCGTCGAACGCCGCGCGCAGCCGCTGCATGCGCCCGATCCGCGACAGGCCGACCACCGAGAGAAACACCGGCAGCGCTTGCACCTCCTGCAAAACGGTGAGGTTCATGGCCTCCTGCGGCGGCGGCAGCCAGAGCGCCACCGCGCCTGCGTCCTCGGTCATCCATGTTTCACGGCCCGGCAGGCCGAAGCGCTTCACCGCGAAGTCAAACCACGCATCCAGCGCCTGCGCGCGCCGGGAATCGGCGCGTACGAAGTAGTCCACCACCGGATCGGTGGCGAACGCCCGCGCCAGCGTGCGCGCCACAGGGGCGGCATCCCGCAGGATTGCGCGGCGCGGCGGGATGGCGGTGGGGTTTTCCGGGGCGATCATGCGGCTCCTTATCGCGCCCGCTTGTGGCCCGGCCAAGCCCGCGCGATGGTGGGCAATGCTTCTTTTCACCCATCCAGCCATGCTCGATCACGGCGTGCCGCCGGGCCATCCCGAGCGGCCTGAACGGCTGGAGGCGGTGCTTGCCGGCCTGCAGGGTATGCCGCTCGACCGTCGCGAGGCGCCGTGGGCTGATCGCGCCGCTCTGGAGCGGGTGCATCCCGCGGCCTACGTGAGCGCCATCGAGGGCATTTTCCCGAAGGCCGGCGAGGGGCTCGTGGCGCTCGACACCGGCGACACGTTCCTGTCCGACGGGTCGCGCGAGGCGGCCTGGCGCGCCGCCGGCGCGGTGACGGCGGCGGTGGATGCGGTGATGGCCGGCGAGGGGCAGGCCGCCTTCTGCGCCGTGCGCCCGCCCGGTCATCATGCGGAGCCGGCCCAGGCGATGGGGTTCTGCGTGTTCAACTCGATCGCCGTCGGCGCCCTGCACGCGCTTGAGGCCCATGGCCTCTCGCGGGTCTGCGTCATTGATTTCGACGTCCACCACGGCAACGGCACACAGGCCGCCGCCGAGCGGGAGCCGCGTCTTCTTTTCGCCTCCACCCACCAGTCGCCGCTCTATCCCGGCACCGGGTCGGCGCGGGAGACGGGGATCGGCGGCAACGTGGTCAACGCCCCGCTGCCGCCCGGCGCGGGCAGTGCCGAGTGGCGGATCGCCATGGAGACGCGGGTGCTGCCGGCCATTGCGGCCTTCGGGCCGGAGATGATCCTGGTATCCGCCGGGTTCGACGCCCACCGAGCCGATCCGCTCGCCGAGATGGCGCTGGAGGACGAGGACTACGCCTGGGCCGCCACGGTCCTCAAGGAGGCGGCGGCAGGCTCAGCCCGGGGCCGCATCGTGGCGAGCCTTGAGGGCGGCTACGACCTTCGCGCCCTTGCGTCCGCCTCCCGGGCGTTCGTCGCCGCGCTGACCTGATCGCGACGTCGTGATCCTCCTGCGTGCGGGCGGTTGCCGCGCCGGACGGCCCCCTGTATCGCTCCGCTGCGCCTGCCCGACAGAAGGCGGCGCACTCGCGCGGCGGAAGGCTGCCCCTGCTCGGGGCGGGCGTCGCGACGCGGAGCGGGGATGGAAGGCGCCGAGGGCAACAGTGCCGGGGGGCAGACGGCCGCGGACGAACGGTCCAAGGGCGACAAGCCCGGCTGGATCGTGATCGTCCGTCACGGCAAGCCGCTGGCCGACCGTAAGGCGCGGGTGACCTGGCGCGAGTACATCGAGTGGTGGAAGGGCTACGACGCCGCGGGCCTCGTGCCCGGCGAGACGCCGCCCCCGGCCCTGTGCGCCCTCGCTGTCGACGCCGACGTGATCTACGCCAGCACCCTGCGCCGCGCGTCGGAAACCGCCGCCGCCGTGGCGGGCGCGCGCACGGTCGTCCATGATCCCGTATTCATCGAGGCCCCGCTGCCGCCGCCGCCGATCTTCGGCCGCCGCAAGCCGCGCCGCTGGGGCGTTTACGCCCGCATCTACTGGTGGCTTGGCGGCTCCTGGGGCGGGGAAAGCCGCCGCGAGTCCGAACAGCGCGCCGAGGCCGCCGCCGCCACGCTCGCCGCCGCCGCGTTGCGGGGGCAGAACGTGATGGTCTGCGCCCACGGATGGTTCAACCGCATGATGCGCCCCGTGCTGCTGTCCTGGGGCTGGAAGTGCATCCACGACGGCGGCGACAACTACTGGTCCTACCGGAAGTATGTGCGCCGGCTGTAGCCGCTCTCCGAATTGCTGGCCGCGGACGGCTTTCGAGGCCGACCCTGCCGCCCCGGTTTGCCGCCCGCGCCCCGGTGCGGCTAGAACCTCCCCATGAGTCGTGAAGCCCCCGATCCCGCCACCCTGTCGTTCGAGCAGGCGCTGGGAGAACTTGAGAAGATCGTCGCCCAGATGGAGCGGGGCGATGTGGCGCTGGAGGACTCCATCGCCCTCTACCAGCGCGGCGCGGCGCTGAAGGCCCATTGCGAGGCCAAGCTCAAGGACGCCCAGCTGAAGGTGGAGCAGATCGTGCTGGGGCCGGAGGGCCCACGCGCGGAGCCGGCGAAAATCGGCTAGGGGCGCCATCCGGCGCGGTTGTGCGTATAAGCACCCATGAAGCCCTTTTTCGCCGTCATCCTCGCGTGCGTTCTGGTCGTCGCCTGCGCCGGCCAGACCTCCTACCGCGCCGCCTCGCCGAAGCTGCAGACCGTCGCCGCCGTCGATCTCGACCGGTACGGCGGGCTTTGGCACGAGCAGGCGCGGCTGCCCAACTGGTTCGAGCGTGGCTGTGTGGCCGCCACCGCCGCCTACGCGCGCCGGCCCGACGGCCTGATCGGGGTGCGCAACGTCTGCACCAAGGCCGACGGCAAGGTGAGCGATGTGGACGGCCGCGCGAAGATCGTGGACCCGGACACCAACGCCCGGCTCAAGGTCAGTTTCTTCGGGCCGTTCTTCGTGGGCGACTACTGGGTGATCGATCTGGCGTCGGACTACAGCTGGGCCATCGTGGGCGAACCGCGCGGGCGCTACCTCTGGGTGCTGACGCGGGCGTCTGCAATCGATGCGGCGACCAAGGCCGACCTCACCACCCGGATCGCGCGCCACGGGTACCGTACCGACGCACTGATCTGGAACGGCGCCTGACTCCGGAGCTGTGAGCGCTGCGGGGCCGCACGCTTGCGCAAACAAGGCGCTCTGCTAAGCCCCGCCGATGCAGACACTCGACGCCCGCCTTCGCGACATCGCCGATCGCATGAACGCCGCCCTCGACCAGCTTCTGCCCCGCGTGCAGGGGCCGGAGGCGCGGCTGCTGGAGGCCATGCGCTATGCGGCCCTGGGCGCCGGCAAGCGGTTGCGGCCGTTCCTGACGCTCGAAGCCGGCGCCATGTTCGACGCCGACGAAAGCGCGCTCCTGCGCACCGCCGCCGCCATCGAGTGCATCCACACCTATTCTCTGGTCCATGACGACCTGCCGTGCATGGACGACGATGATCTCCGCCGCGGCCTGCCCACCCTGCATCGTCAGTTCGACGAAGCCACTGCGGTGCTGGCCGGCGACGGCCTTCTCACCCACGCCTTCGAGATCCTCTCCGACCCCGCCACCCACCGCGATCCACAGATGCGGTGCCTGCTGATCGCGGGCCTGGCCCGCGCCGCCGGCGCACATGGCATGGTGGCGGGCCAAATGATCGACATGGCGGGGGCCACCGTGGCCGGCGACATGGCCGCTGTGGCGCGCATGAACCGGCTGAAGACGGGCGCCCTCATCCAGTTCTCGGTGGAGGCGGGCGCGCTGATCGGCGCAGCGCCCGACGACGCCCGCCACGCGCTCACCCGCTACGCCACCAACGTGGGCACGCTGTTCCAGATGGTGGACGATCTGCTCGACGTGGAAGGCGCCGCCGCCGAAACTGGCAAGGCGGTGGACAAGGATGCCGCCGCCGGAAAGATCAACCTTGTCAGCCTTCTCGGCGTGGAGGGCGCCCGCCAGCAGGTGCGCCTTCTCGCCGCACAGGCGAAGGAACATCTCGCGCTTTTCGGCTCGCGGTCCAAATTCCTGTCAGAGGCCGTCGATTTCATCGTGGAACGGCGATATTGACCTCGGGGCCGCCATGAACGCGGCGTAATGTTCTACCACCCTGATGCCCGCTCGTCGGGATCGAGAGGGCCCATGATCATCGCCACGCCGCTGCTCGATACGGTCCACTGGCCGGCCGACCTGCGCGCCCTCGACGAAACAAAGCTCCGCCAACTGGCCGACGAACTCCGCAGCGAGACGATCGATGCGGTGTCGGTCACGGGCGGGCACCTGGGCGCCGGGCTTGGCGTCGTCGAACTCACGGTGGCGCTACACTACGTGTTCGACACGCCCGACGATGTGCTGGTGTGGGACGTGGGCCATCAGGCCTATCCGCACAAGATCCTCACCGGCCGGCGCGACCGCATCCGCACGCTGCGCCAGCAGGATGGCCTCTCCGGCTTCACCAAGCGCGCCGAGAGCGTCTACGATCCCTTCGGGGCCGCCCATGCCGCCACCTCCATTTCCGCAGCGCTTGGCTTCGCCGTGGCGCGCGACCGCGCGGGGCGCAGCAACCATGTGGTCGCCGTCATCGGCGACGGCTCCATGTCCGCGGGCATGGCGTACGAGGCGATGAACAACGCCGCCCACGCCACCAAACGCCTCATCGTGGTGCTGAACGACAACGACATGTCGATCGCGCCGCCAGTGGGCGCCATGAGCAACTATCTCGCGCGGCGTTTCTCGGGGCAGACCTACCAGACAATCCGCAAAGCCGCGAAGAAGGTGGCCGAGGCGCTGCCGAAGCCCGTGCACGATGTGGCAAAGAAGGCCGAAGAGTACGCCCGCGGCATGGTCCAGGGCGGCACGCTGTTCGAGGAATTGGGCTTTCACTACATCGGCATCGTCGACGGCCACGACCTCGACGTGCTGGTGCCGATCCTGCGCAACGCGCGCACCATCGACAAGCCGGTGCTGGTCCACGTGCGTACCCAGAAGGGCCACGGCTACGCGCCGGCGGAGAGCGCGGCCGACAAGTACCACGGCGTCTCCAAGTTCAATGTCGTCACTGGCGAACAGCAGAAAGCCAAGAGCGGCCCTCCGCTTTACCAGACTGTGTTCGGCGAGACGCTTACGGCGCTGGCCGATGCCGATCCGCAGATCGTGGCGATCACCGCGGCCATGCCTTCGGGCACGGGGCTCGACATCTTCGCTGCCCGCCATCCGGACCGGATGTTCGACGTGGGTATCGCCGAGCAACACGCGGTGACGTTCGCGGCGGGGCTCGCGGCCGACGGCATGAAGCCGTTCGCGGCGATCTATTCCACCTTCCTGCAGCGCGGCTACGATCAGGTCGTCCACGATGTGGCGATCCAGCGGCTGCCGGTGCGTTTCGCGCTCGACCGGGCGGGGCTGGTGGGCGCCGATGGGCCCACGCACGCGGGATCATTTGATATCGGCTATCTCGGCGCGCTGCCGGGCTTCATCGTGATGGGCGCCGCCGACGAGGTGGAGCTTGCGCGCATGGTCGCCACCTGCGCAGCCATCGACGACCGCCCCAGCGCGGTCCGCTATCCGCGCGGCGAGGGCCTGGGGCTGGCGATGCCTGCGCAGATCGCGCCGCTCGAGATCGGCAAGGGCCGCATCGTGCGGGAGGGCACGTCGGTGGCGCTGCTCTCGTTCGGTTCGCGCTTCGCGGATGCCGCGAAGGCCGCCGACCGGCTCGCCGCCATGGGACTCTCCACCACGCATGCCGACGCCCGCTTCGCAAAACCCCTGGACGAGGATCTGATCCGCCGCCTCGCGCGCGAACACGAAGTGCTGGTGACGATCGAGGAAGGCGCCATGGGCGGCTTCGGCGCGTTCGTGCTGCAGTTCCTGGCGCGCGACGGCCTGCTCGACCGCGGCCTGAAGATCCGCACGCTCACGCTGCCCGACATTTTCCAAGACCAGGCCGCACCCGCTGCGATGATCGCCGAAGCGGGGCTCGACGCGGACGGCATCGTGCGCGCGGTGCTGGTGGCGCTGGGGCGGGAAGAGTCGGGTGTGGGGGGCGTCAGGGCCTGAGCCTGAACGTCGTCAGCCCCCACTGCACCCCATCTCGCGCATCCTCTTGAACCCCGCCGCCCCCTTGTGCTCCTTGGCAATCCACAAGGCGCGAAAGCGCGCGTCAGGTTAGCGGCGGGACGGAAGCATGTTCTTCAAGAAGAAAGACAAGGGCGGGGCCGAGGAGTCGCCGCCGAGCCAGTCCAAGGCCCCCAGCGCACCGGCGCCCGCTGCGCCGCAGCCGGCCCCAGCCCCTGCGCAGGCGAGGGCGCCTGCCCCGCCGCCGGCCGCTTCAGCCCCGTCGCCGCAGGCCGCGCAACGGCCGTCTACACCGCCCGCGGCGGGAACGGGAAAAGGCGCGGCCATCCACGCCGCCCTCAGCGCCGCCGCCGGCCGCGCCGGCGCGCCCGGCAGCGCTGAATCCCTCGCCGCCCAGAAGCTCGCGGCCGACGCCCTCGCCGATGGCGATCCCGCAGCCCGGGCGATCGGCGCCGATCTCGTCGCGGGCCAGTTCGACAAGGGCTTCACAGCCCTGCGAACGCTGGCAGAGGGGGCGGGCCCCGCCGCCGGGGAGAAATGGCGTCTGTTAGGCCAGCTTGCGTTCAACGTGGACGCCGCGCGCGCCAAGTTCGCCTACGAGATGCTGTTCAACCTGCATCCCCGTCGGTTCTGGGACTGCATCTTCCTGGCCCGCCTGCGCGGCATCCACGGCCAGCGGATCGAGGCGCGCGAGGCCGCCGATGCGGCGCTGGCGGCGGCCGGCGGCGACCTGGAGCGCGGCATCGCGCACGTCGAGCTGGGCCTGATCGCCATGTCCGCAAACGAAGCGCGGCGCGCGCTCCAGCACGCGGAACAGGCGGTGGCGCTCGGCCGCAAGACGGGCCCCGGCCCGGGCGGCGAGCGCGACGCCATCGGCCGGGTGGTGTTGCTCGGGGATGCGGCGCTCCGCGCCGGGGATATCGCCCGCGCCCGGACGGTCTATGCGGAGGCGCTGGCGGAGGCGCGCAAGCTCGGCGCCGCCAACCCTACCGACACCACGCTCGCCCGCGGCGTCTGCGAGATGCTGGAGAAGACGGCGGCGGCCGCCGCCATGGACAAGGCCCACGACATCGCGCGCGCCTCGCTTGAGGAAGCTCTGAACATCCGTCGCAAGCTCCTGCCGGTGCTGGCGCCCATCGACGGCCAGCGCGGCCTCGTCCAGTCTTTGAACCTGCGGGCGGAAACCGCCATCGCCGCGGGCGACGCAGCCGCGGCCACCGCCGCGCTCGAGGAAAGTCTCGGCGTGGCCCGCCAGATCAGCGCCGACCATCCTGGCGATCCCATGGCGCAGCGCAACATGTGGACGGTGATGTGGCGGATGGCCCAGATGCAAAGCCCCGGCGTGGGCTGGCGCGAGGTCGCCCAGACCATGGAGCGGATGCTCGGCGCAGGCGCGCTCGACCCCGAGGGCGTGCAGTTCCTGGACGAAGCGCGCAAGCGCGCCGCCGCCTGACGGGCATGTTCCATGCTGGCGCCCGGCCCCGGCCCGGTTTAAGCCGGTCGGCGTGAGCGGCATTTGCCGCCTGCGGCGGAGACCGGCATGGGGATCGAGGCGACGCAGAAGCACGTCCAGGAGACGTTTGATTATCTGTTCGGGGAAGCCTCGAAGGTGCTGGAGCTCGGCGGCTCGTTTGCACCCTTCGGCGCGGCCATCCGCGAGAGCGGGGAACGCACGCACGTGAACGTCGATCTGCCCATCGAGCGCTCCACCCCCAACGATCACATCTCCGGCCTCATCATGGGCTTCCGCCAGGAAGCGCAGGCGGGGCGCATCTTTCTCGCGGGCCTCGCGTTCGACGGGCGCATGACCTCGGACGGCGGCGCCGTCGAAGCGCTGGTGATACATATCGAAAGTGCGGGCGGCGAAGGCATGCAGATCTTCGTGCCCTACCTGCGCGGCGAAGACACGCGCCCGGTGTTCGACAAGCCGGTGATCCAGCCGATCGTTCCCGAGATCTTCACGTTGGGCGCCTGACATTGGATCCGCTCACGCTGTTCGGCCTCGCGTCGATCAGTGCGATGCTTCTCTGCTATGTCATGGAGACGCGCGCGCACTGGTGGGTGCTGGGCTTCGCGGCATGCTGCGCGCTGTCATCCGTCTATGGGTTCCTGCAGGGGGCATGGCCGTTCGGCGTCGTGGAGCTCATCTGGACGGTGGTGGCGCTCGCCCGCTGGCGACAGCGCTTTCAACGTGAAAAGGGCGACCCCGCAGGGCCGCCCTCTCACGGGAGCGATGCTCCCTGAAACGAGACGCCGGCGACGGGCGGGGGGCGACCGCCGCCGGCGTTTTTCCCTCACCGCCGCGGGGGGGGCGGGGGGGCGGGAGGGGCTTCCGGCGGCTGCGGGGCCTCCGGTGGTTCCGGCATCATCGGCGGCGGATCGAACTTGATCTTTCCGTCGCCATTGACATCGGCAGCGTCGAAGAAACGCAACTGCTGCGCGATGTGTTCCGCACGGGAAAGTGCGCCGTCGCTGTTGGTGTCGGCCTCGCTGGCGTGAGCGAAGATCAGCATGCCCATCGGCCCGCCATGCATCCGCATCCCGTGCCGACCGCCGCGATGGCGCCGGCTGTCCTTGCCTTCGCGAATGATCTCCGTGTGGATTTCACGGCGCTGCCCGTCTGCGCCCGGCGGCAACGGGGCCAGGCGGTCTATGCGCACGTCGGCCTCGACCTCCGCGTCCTCACCGGTGCGAATTTCACGCCGGAGGATCCGCACCTCGCGACCGCTACGGTCGGCGGCGTCGATCTTGCCGTCGGTGTTGGAGTCCATGACGGTGAACATCCGTTCGGCCTCGGCCTGCGCCTCGGCGCGGGAGACGAAGCCGTCGCTGTTGGCGTCCACCCGGCCGGGTTCGAAGCGGTGGCGTTCGGCGCGGGGGCCTTTGGTCTGGTCGGCGTAGACGGCGCCGGCGCCGCCGAGCGCGGCCACGGCGGCGGTGATGAGCAGAATCCTGGATTTCATGGTTGATCCTCGTGGTCTTCTTGTCGATCGCTTGCCTGCGACAGGGCGACGGCAGGGGTATCTTCCCCGAGCTTTGCATCATCACGACCGATTGCGTCGCGGGTGCATCAGGGCTGACACACCGCCGCAACACCTGTTTTGTTCTGTCCCGGACCCATGCCCATGACCGTCGAGTCGTCTTCCCCGCCGCCCGCCGCACCCGCCGGGGCGCCGCGCGTGCTGATCGTCGACGACGACGCCGACATCCGCACCGGCCTCGCCGCCGTCTTCACCCGGGCCGGGTTTCAGGCGGCGGTGGCCCCCGACGCGGCCGCAATGGACCGCATGCTGGAAGCCGACGGCGCCGATCTCGTGGTGCTTGATCTCATGATGCCAGGGGAAGACGGCCTCTCGGCGGCCCGGCGCCTCGCCGCCCGCGGCTGGCCGCCGGTGATCATGCTGTCGGCCCTCGGTGACGATGCGGACCGTATCGTCGGGCTCGAAGTGGGCGCTGACGACTATCTCGCCAAGCCCTGCAATCCGCGCGAGTTGGTGGCCCGCGCCCGCGCCGTCCTGCGCCGCGCCCGCGACACGGACTCAAAACGCGGCGCCGCCGAGGCGGTGCGCTTTGCAGGCTTCCGCTTTGACTTCGCGCGGCGCGAACTGCTCGATCCCGATGGCGTGCTGGTCACGCTGTCCACCGGTGAGTTCCGCCTGCTGCGCGCCTTCATCGAACGGCCGCAGCGGGTGCTCTCCCGCGACCAGCTGCTCGACCTCGCCTTCTCGAACGACACGGAGGTGTTCGATCGCGCGGTGGATGTCCAGGTGAGCCGCCTGCGCAAGAAACTCGAGCGGCCCGACCTCGGTGAACTCATCCGCACCGTGCGCGGGGAGGGCTACATGTTTACCGTCAAGCCGGCGCCGGGATGACGGCTGCGTCCGATCCGCCATCGCCGCGCGCCGGCCTGCCCATCGCCGCCCACCTCGCCGCCCTCGTGGCGATGGCGCTGGTGGCGGCGTACGTGGTCAACATCGCTGCAGTGGTCATGCTCCCGCCGCGCCCGCCGGACGTGGTGCGTGGCGATGTGGTGCTTGATGCCTTCGTAACCGGCTACGCTGCAGCGCGTGCAGGCAATCCGCCGCGCTCTGGCAGCGGCGCCAAATGGGCGGTGGATGCGGAGCGCCCCAAAGTCCGCGCCATGCCGCGCCCGGGAACACTGCTCACCAGGGACCTGTCGCGGCGATTGGAGATCGCGCCGGACAAGGTGATCGTGGCGTACGATCCCACGCCCTCCGATGTGGTGGTGTTCCGCGTGCGGCGCGAGGAGATGCGCATCGCGCGCGAGGCCATGCGCGGCGGGGACGGCACCCACCGCGAGCACCTGAGGGAGGGCGGCCACGAAGGGCGCACGCGCGAAATCATCATCGAGCAGCACACAGCGCCGCGCGCCGTGGCGCCGCCTGCGCCGGCGCTGCCGCCGCTGCCGGGCGTGCCGCCCGCGCCGCCGGAGCCGCCGCTGTTTGCACCGCCGCCGCCCGGCGTGGTGCTCATGTCGGGTTACATGGTCGCCGCAGAACTCCCGGACGGGCGCTGGCTCTCCATGCGCCAGCAGTCCACCGCCGAGACGGTCGACTGGATCGCACGGGCGGCGCTGGGCATCGGCGCGACGCTGGCGATCCTGCTGCTGCTGGCGCTGCTGTTCGCACGCCGCCTCGCCGCCCCCATCCAGCGCTTTGCGGACTCCGCGCGCCGTGTGGGCGTCGATCCCGCCGAGGCGCCGGTGCGCGAGGAAGGCCCCCGGGAGCTGCGCACCGCAGCCCGCGCCGTCAACGCCATGCAGTCACGCTTGCGCGCGCTTGTCGCCGAACGCACGGAGATGCTCGCGGCGGTGGCGCACGACCTGCGCACGCCTCTCATGCGCCTGCGCCTTGTGGCTGAGAACGCCGACCCCGCCGTGCGCGACAAGCTGGTGAAAGAAGCCGCCGAGATCGACGCGCTTGTGACCTCCTTCATCGCCTTTGCGCGGGACGACCCCACGCGCGAGCCGCGCATTCGCCTCGATCTCGCAGCGCTCGTGCAGAGCCTGGCGGACGATCGCGCGGAGGCGGGGCAGCCGGTCACGTACGATGGCCCGGACCGGCTTGTGATCACCGGGCAGGCGCTGGGCCTCAAGCGGCTTGTCGACAATCTTGTCGACAACGCCCTGAAGTATGGGGGCTGCGCACGCGTGCGCGTTCGCGCCGAGGCGGGGGACGCCGTCATCGAAGTAGCCGACGACGGGCCGGGCGTGGCGCCGGAGGAGCGTGAGAAAGTGTTTCGTCCCTTCGTGCGCGGCGCAGCGGCGGGGGTCATGGCGGCGGGGGCTGGGCTGGGGCTGTCTGCGGCCAGGGAGATTGCGCGCGCCCACGGCGGCGACGTGGAAATCCACGATGGCAAGCCCAGAGGTGCGCTTGTCCGGGTGCGCCTAGCGGTCTGACGCCCTAATTTGGCCGCCGGAAGGGCCAAAGCGTCCCGCCGCTAAAGAATGAGGTTGTCATGCGTGCGCTGTTCCTTGGGATCGCCGCGGCGGCGCTGTCGGCGCATGCAGTGCCGGTGCATGCGCAATCCGCTGCGCCGGCCTGGCAGGCGTGTCAGACCCGGGGCGATGAAAGTTGCGACCGGATCGCCGCCGACAGCGCCTCCACGCCGCTGGAACGCGCCGTCGCGCATTTCAACCGGGCCATCGGCCATGAGAATGCAGCGATCGCGGCGATGGCGCAGCAGCGTACGGACGTGCGCGATGCGCGCCGCAGCGATGCGCTGGCTGCGTACGGTCGTGCGACCCGCGCCGATCGCACGCTCGGCGTCGCGCTCTACAACGAGGCGCGCCTGCGCCACGGCATGAACCAGAAGGCGCAGGCCATCGAAGGCTATACCGCCGCGATCGCCGTCGATCCGCTGCTCGCGCCGGATGCACTGGCGTTGCGCGCGCGCTTGCACGTGGCGCGCGGTGATCTGCCGGCGGCGCTGGCGGACGCCAGCGAGGCGGTGCGCCGCCGCCCAAACGCGCCGCAGGGCTGGCTCGTCCGCGCCGAGGTGCTGCGCCGACAGGGCGAGGAAAGTCGCGCCGACATCGACGAAGCGCGCGGCTTTTCCATGCTCTCCCCAAAGGACAAGGCCGACTTCACAGAAGTGGGCGAATACTCCGGCTTCGCGCGGGTGGGCTTCCTGGCGCGACCGACGCGGGAGTGGCGGCTGGCCGCGATCTTCGCGCGCGGCGCCGCCGCCTACGGGTTTCCCGGGGCCCGCGCCGCCGATGCGCAGCGTGCGGTGCGCGAGTTCGATGCCGCCGTGGCGCTCGCGCCGAACGAGGCCGCGCCCTATCAGCAGCGCGGCGAGGCGTGGTTCGCCGCCGGAGACCACGCCCGGGCCGGGGCCGACTTCGACCGGTGCGTGAGCAATGCGCAGGCGCGGACGCCGGCATTCGCCCACGTGTGCCTGCATGGCCGCGGCAAGGCCCGCGAGGCGGCCGGCGACACCTCCGGCGCGGTGCCCGACTACGACGCCGCCGTAGCCGCCAAGCCGGAGGTCGCCAGCTACCGCAACAGCGCCTGCTGGGCGCGCGCGACGCTTGGGGAGGCCCTCGACCGGGCGCTCGCCGACTGCAACGAGGCGTTGCGGCTGAAGCCCGCCAACCCCGGCTTTCTCGACAGCCGCGCGCTGGTGCACCTGCGCGCCGGCCGGTTCGCCGCCGCGGAGGCGGACTACACGGCGGCGCTGGCCGCCACGTCGGGCCGCTTTCCCCATGCCCAGTATGGTCGCGGCCTCGCGCGCCTGCGGCAGGGCAAAACCGCCGACGGCGGAAGCGACATCGCCGCCGCGGCCGCCCTCGACGCGGACCTTCCCGCACGCTTTTCGCGCTTCGGCCTCGAGCCGTAGGCCGATTTCGGCCGCGGGCCGCCCGCCGCAACCGTATGGTAACCGCTCCGGGCGCACCTGATTCGGCAGGTCCCGGCGGCGCGGATGCGCGCGGCTGGAGGGGAGGGTTCCGCCATGGCGCGCGCGCGCACTGCCCGTGTCTATTCACCACCGCCCGAGATGGCGCCGCCGCAGGCGCCGCCCCACGACTACGAGTCCGGCGGGGGACGGCCGTGGATGGTGCTGGCCATCATGGTCATCGTGATCACCACCTTCGGCTATGTTCTGTGGACGCTCTACGGCGCCGGCGCGCAGGACGATGCGCCGGTGATCGCCGCGGTGGATGGCGGCTTCAAGGAACGGTACGAGGGCCCGCCGGTCGATGAGCTGGCCACCGCCGAGATCGACCAGGCGCTTGCCGGCAAGGCCGCTGCGCCCATGGCCCCCATCGCTGTCCGGCGCGCGCCCGAGGAGCCGCTGCCTGAGGTGGCGGCTCCGCCGAAAGCAGCGGTGAAGGCGGCGCCCCGGGCTCCCGCTCCCGCCCCCGCTCCTGCCCCCAGGGTGGCGGCGGGCGGCGCGTTCGTGGCCCAGATCGCCGCGCTTCGGTCGGAGGGGGCGGCCGATGCCGCCTGGGACAGGCTGTCGGCCCGTGATCCGGCCCTTTTCGCCGGGGCCCAGAAGGACATCCAGCGGGCCGACCTCGGCGCCAAAGGCGCCTATTTCCGGGTCCGTGCGGGCTACTTCGCCGGGCGCGACGAGGCTGCGCGCTTCTGCAACCGGGTGAAGACCCTGGGCCAGGACTGCATCGTGGTCGTGCGCTAGGGGGTTCGTGCCCTTGGGGCCCTTGTGCTAGGCTGTTTTCTTGATTGACCGCATCCTCTCCCGCGCGACGGACGCCGCTGCATGAGTGTCGACGACGATCTCGCGTTCGAGGCCGCCGCGGACGCAGCGCCCGAAGACACGCTCGTGCTCGACCTCGATGGCTTTGGGGGACCGCTCGACGTGCTGCTGGAACTTGCGCGGTCCCAGAAGGTGGACCTGTCGCAGATCGCCATCACGCCGCTAGTGGACCAGTATCTCACCTTCATCGAACGCGCCGGCAGGCGCATCGATCTGGCGGCCGAGTACCTCGTCATGGCGTCGTGGCTCACGCTGCTGAAATCGCGGCTGCTGCTGCCGAAGCCTGAACGGCCGGTCGACGAGCCCGATCCGGAGGCGGTGGCCGCGCACCTGCAGCAACGCCTGCAGCGTCTGGCGGAGGCGCGCGCGCAGGCGCAGCGTCTCGGCGCTTTGATGCAACTCGACCGCGACGTCTTTCTCAACGGCGCGCCACAGCCGGTGGCGGTCTCCACGCAGCTGGAATGGACCGCGAGCCTGCACGATCTGCTCTCCGCCTATGGGGCGAGCCGGGGGCGCCACGTGCGCACCGAACACCGCATTGCGCCGCGCCGGGTCTATACGCTGGAGGCGGCGCGGCGACGGCTGGAATTCCTGCTGAACGAGCTGGACGACTGGCGGCCCATCGGCGCGCTGCAACCCCGGCGCGACCGGGGCGCGGAGGCGCCGGCGCCCAGTTCCTACGTGGCGAGCCTGTTCGGCGCGGCGCTGGAACTGG
Source organism: Alphaproteobacteria bacterium (assembly GCA_027488965.1). GTDB lineage: Bacteria > Pseudomonadota > Alphaproteobacteria > Caulobacterales > Aquidulcibacteraceae > VFBF01. The sequence goes on along the minus strand of JAIYAO010000196.1, from coordinate 7,256 downwards.
TGCGCGACCAGAAGCTTGAGGCGCGCCAGGCCGACCAGTTCGCGCCGCTGTTCCTGCGCCGTCGACCGGAAACGGAGGCGCCGCCGTGAGCAAACCGCCGATCCGCGACTCCCTCCACCGGCTCGAAGCCGCCTTTACGCCGGACGCCGGCGCCAACGACCACGCAGAGGAAACCCCGGGCGCCGCCCTCGATCCCGTCCTGCGGGTGGAGGCGGTGCGGATCGCCGAGGCCCTGCTGTTCGCGGGCGGCGCGCCGCTGAGCGCCGCCGCCATCGCCTCCCACCTTCCAGCAGGCGCCGACGTGGCGGATGTGCTGATGACCCTCCAGCGCGCCTATGCGGGCCGGGGCGTGGAACTGAAGGAAGCCGGCGGGGCCTGGCGGTTCCAGTCCGCGCCCGACCTGGCGCCGCACTTCTCCGAGACCCGCGCCGCGCCCAAGCGGCTGCCGAAGGCGGCCATGGAGACACTGGCGGTCATCGCCTATCACCAGCCCGTGACCCGAGCCGAGATCGAGGAGATCCGGGGCGTCTCGCTCTCGCGCGGGTCGCTGGACCTGCTGCTGGAACTTGAGTGGGTGAAGCCCAGGGGCCGCCGGCGCAGCCCCGGGCGGCCGCTCACATTCGGGACAACACCGACTTTCCTCAGCCACTTCGGGCTTGCCTCGCTTGACGGGTTGCCGGGCAAGGCCGATCTCAAGGCGGCCGGGTATGTCGATCCCAGGGTCGATCCGGCGTTCGATGTGCCGCGCCCGGACGGAGCCTTGGCCCCCGATGAGGATCCGCTGGAGGAGTCCTTCGGCGGGAAGGTCGATGACGCGGCGTTCTACGTCGACTATGCAGGCGGCGACGACGAAGGCCCCTAGGCCATCTTGCGCCGTCGTTAACGGTTCGCCAGCTAATGCTGCTGGTTTAGGAGACACGTGGCCATGCACGCGCCCGGCTTGATCCCGCTTCTGATCGTCCTCGCCCTCGCCTTCCTCCTGTTCGGGCGGCCCGGACGGATCTCGAACCTGATGGAAGACCTCGGCAAGGGCATCAAGGGCTTCCGCAAGGGGCTGTCGGACGCTGACGCGCCCCCGCCCGCGCCGGAGCCGCCGCCGGCCCAGCTGCGGGACGCCGCCCGCAAGGACGACGAGCGCACCGGCGCCTGAGCGCGGCGCTGAACAGCCATGCTCCCCGGCGTCGGTTTCTCCGAAATCCTGGTGATCGGCGTGATCGCGCTGCTCGTGGTCGGTCCCAAGGACCTGCCGCTGATGCTGCGCAAACTCGGGCTTCAGATGGCGAAGCTGCGCGCCATGGCTAACGAGTTCCGCTCCGGCTTCGATGAACTGGCCCGCCAGGCGGAGCTGGATGAGCTGAAGCGGGAAGTGGACGCCCTGCGCCGCGGCGCGGTGCTGACGGACCCCGTGTTCACCGACATCGAACAGAAGGTGACGGGCGCCATCGCACCGCCCACCAGCAACGTCTTGGCCGCAGGAGACCCCGGACCACCGGAAGAGCCGCCGCCGCCGGTGGAGGAGCCCCCGCCCGCGCCGCTGGAGGACCCGCCCATCTCGCCGCCCGCGCCTGACCTGCCGGACCCCGTGCACGCCGAGCCCGTGCAGGCCAGCCGATGAGCGCGCCCGACATGAGCGTCGGTGAAGCGCCCGACGAGGTGGAGGCCAGCCGCGCGCCGCTGCTCGATCACCTCATGGAGCTGCGCAACCGCCTGATGGTGGTGGTGGGCGCGGTCGTGGTCTCGACGGCCTTCTGCTACCTCTTCGCGCAGCAGATCTATCTTTTCCTCGTGGAGCCGTACCGCGCCGCCTTCGCGGCCGTGCACAGCATCCCGCTCGACGAAGCGCAGGTGAACCTGCAGATCACGAGCCCTCTGGAAGGGTTCTACACCAACCTGAAGCTTGCGCTGTTCGCGGGCATCATCATGGCGTTTCCGGTGATCGCCTGGCAGGCCTACGCATTCATCGCGCCCGGCCTCTACAAGCGCGAGAAGCAGGCGGCGACGCCGTTCCTGGTGGCCGCGCCGATCATGTTCGGGCTTGGGTGTGCGTTCGTTTATTACGTGGCGATGCCCTACGCGATGCAGTTCGCGCTGAGCACCACGGTGAACACCGGCAATGTCCAGATCGCGCTCAACGCCAAGGTGAGCGAGTACTTCGGGCTGGTGACGACGCTGATCCTCGCCTTCGGGTTCGTATTCCAGGTGCCGGTGGTGCTGGCGTTGCTGGGGGCGGCGGGCGTGGTGGACGCCGCCATGCTGCGCAAGGGCCGCCGGTACGCCATCCTCGCCATCGCCGTGTTCTCCGCCATGGTCACCCCGCCGGAGCCCATCTCGATGATGATCATGGCGATCCCGGTGTACCTGCTCTACGAGGCGTCCATCTGGATCGTGTGGCTGATCGAGAAGATGCGGGCGAAGGCGGACGGCGGGATCGCGCCGGCGGGGCCTTGAAGCATTGAACGGCACCTCTCCCCCGTGAGGGGGAGAGGTCGAGCGCAGCGAGGGTGAGGGGGCGTACCGCAAGACGAGACTCTTCCCGCGCCACGCCCCCTCATCCGGCCGCTTCGCGGCCACCTTCTCCCCCTCGCGGGGGCGAAGGGATCCAAGTACGGAACCGACATGCACGACATCCGCTTCATCCGCGACAACTTCGACGCCTGGGCCGCCGCCATGACGCGGCGGTCGCTGTCGGAGGAGCAGCGCGGGCAGATCGCGCAGGTTCTCGATCTCGACGTGAAAGCGCGCGCTGCGCAGACCGTGCGCCAGGACGCCGAGGCGGGCCGCAACGCGGCGTCCAAGCTGATCGGCGCGGCGAAGGCGAAGAAGGACGAGGCGGAAGCGCAGCGCCTGATGGCGGAGGTGGCGCGGCTGAAGGACGTCATCGAGGGCGCGTCGAAGGACGAGGAGGCCGCCGCCGGCGCCTTGCGCGCGATCCTCGAAGCGCTGCCCAACGCGCCTGCGCCGGATGCGCCGGACGGCGCGGATGAACACGGCAACGTGGAGGTGCGCCGCTGGGATCCGCCGTCGCAGACGCCGGCGCAGGCGATGAACGATCCGAAGGATCACGTCGCGCTCGGCGAAGCGCTGGGCATGATGGACTTCGAAGCCGCCGCCCGCATGAGCGGCGCGCGCTTCGTGGCGCTGAAGGGCAAGCTCGCGCAGCTGGAGCGCGCGCTGGCGGCGTTCATGGTGGATCTGCAGACCGAGGCGCACGGCTATCAGGAGGTGAGCCCGCCGCTGTTGGTGCGCGACAATGCGGCGTTCGGCACTGGTCAACTGCCCAAGTTCAAAGAGGATTTGTTCTCTGTAGGAATGCTTAGCGAGGGCGACATTCAGCATTGGCTTTGGGAATCGAAAATCGCAGAAGAGTTCGTCGTTGACGAAGCTTTGGGCCTTGCCCTGCTAACGCAGTCGCGGACTGGCGGCGATCAGAACGAGCAACCTCCCGAAATTCTCATAGCGGTCGCAATTGAAAGGGAGGCAGAGCGTATCGTAACCCGCTTGGCTAGTGATCTGGCGACGAACGTCGGCAATCGCCACTGGCTCATCCCCACTGCCGAAGTCTCCCTCACCAACCTCTATCGCGAAACCATCCTCGATGAGTCCCAGCTCGCCTCGCCCATCCGCATGACCGCCGACACGCCGTGCTTCCGCTCCGAGGCCGGCAGCGCCGGGCGCGACACGCGCGGCATGATCCGCATGCACCAGTTCCGCAAGGTGGAGCTGGTCTCCATCGCCAAACCGGAAGACAGCGAGGCCGAGCACGAGCGCATGACGCAGTGCGCGGAAGAAGTACTCAAGCGTCTCGGCCTGCCGTTCCGAACGATGCTCTTGTGCACCGGCGACATGGGTTTCTCCGCGAAGAAGACTTACGACCTCGAAGTCTGGCTCCCCAGCCAGGGCAAGTACCGCGAGATCAGCTCGTGCTCGAACTGCGGGGAGTTCCAGGCCCGCCGCATGGACGGCCGCTTCCGCCGCGAAGGTCAGAAGGGGACGGAGTTCTTCCACACGCTGAACGGCTCCGGCCTCGCCGTGGGGCGCACGCTGGTGGCGGTGCTGGAGAACTACCAGAACGCCGACGGGTCCATCACCGTGCCGGAGGCGCTGGTTCCGTACATGGGGGGCGTGCGCACGATAGGGGGCGGGTAGCACTGCCTTCCCATCCACCGCCTTGTTTCCGCCACCGCCCGTGACCAGATAGCGCCCGCTTTTCCTTCGCAACGAGGCAGAAATCCGATGCGACCGCTCCACGCCTTCGCCCTCGCGCTCGGGCTCATCGCCTGCTCCCCCACGGCCAGCGATGCGCAGAATCCGCCGCCGCCGCTGGTCATCGCGCAGGCCCCCGCCGTGGACCGCCGCGCGCCCGCCTCGCGGGCGGAGATGCAGATGTCGCTGGCGCCCGTGGTCCGCCAGGTCTCGCCGGCGGTGGTCAACGTCTATGCGCAGCGCACGGTGCGCCAGCGCCGCTCGATCCTCGAAGACATGATGCGCGGGCTGCCGCCCGGCGCCTTTGGCGGCATGACGCGCGAACGCATCGAGCAGTCGCTCGGCTCCGGCGTGATGGTGCGCGCCGATGGCGTCATCGTCACCAACAACCACGTGGTGGACGGCGCAGACGCGCTCAAGGTGGTGCTGTCGGACCGGCGCGAGTTCGAGGCCCGCGTGCTCGTGGCCGATGCGAGGACCGATCTCGCGGTTCTGAAGATCACGGCCCCCGCCGAGCAGCTGCCGTTCCTGCCGTTCGCCGATACGCGCCAGGCGCAGGTGGGCGATTTCGTCATCGCCATCGGCAACCCGTTCGGCCTGCAGCAGACGGTGACCAGCGGCATCATCTCCGCGCTCGCGCGCACGGAGGTGGGCATCAACGATTTCTCGTTCTTCATCCAGACGGACGCGGCCATCAACCGCGGCAACTCCGGCGGCGCGCTGGTGGACATGAACGGCGCGCTGGTGGGCGTGAACACCGCGATCTTCTCTGAAAGCGGCGGCTCCAACGGCATCGGTTTCGCCATCCCGTCGGAGATGGTGCGCCGGGTGGTGGAGAGCGCGCTGTCCGGCGGGCAGGTGGTGCGGCCGTGGCTGGGCGTGAGCGCGCAGCCCGTGACGTCGCAACTGGCCCGCAGCCTCGGGCTAGATCGCCCGCGCGGCGTGCTCGTGGATGATGTGTGGCAGGGCGGGCCCGCCCAGCGCGCCGGCGTGCAGCGCGGCGACGTGATCCTTGCGGTCAACGGCGTCGATGTGAACGACGATCAGGCCCTGCGCTATCAGGCCGCCACCCAGCGACCCGGCGCCAGCGTGCCGCTGCGCATCGTGCGCGGCGCAAACCAGCAAACGGTGACGGCGCGCGTCGACGCCCCGCCGCGCACGCCCAACCCCGATCCCCGCGCGATCTCCGGCTCCAACCCGCTTGACGGCACGCGCGTTGTGTCGCTGTCTCCCGCATCGGCGGACGAGGCGGGCTTAAGCCCCTTCACCTCAGGCGTGTTCATCGATCAGCTCGACCGCCGCGGCGCCGCCGCCCGGCTGGGCTTCCAGCCGGGCGACGTGATCCGCGAAGTGAACGGACAATCCGTCCGCACCAGCGCCGAACTGCAGCGCGCGATGGCGAACGGGCCGTGGACCATCACGCTTCAGCGCAACGGCAAGCCGATCCAGGTCCAGTTCGGCCGGTAGCTACATCTTCACGCGGCCGTCCTGGCCGACGGCAGGAGGCGTCTCCAGCACTGACGCCGCCAGCATGGCGATGGTGGTGGCGATCTTGCCCGGCGTCTCCCAGTAGTGCGCCTCGTCGGGCGTCACGGTGAGAAGGCGGATGTCGGGGTCCTCCGGGCTCTCCCACCACGCCTTGGCGAAGGGCGACCACAGCTCGCGAATCTTGGCCACGTCGTGCGAGGTGGTCGCGACGCCCGATACCGACAGGAACGCCCGGCCGTCCTGAAGCGTGAGGCCCACGTGCGGATCGGTGGCGATGGCGTCGTTCTTCTCGTCGGTGGCGCTGGTCAGCATGTAGATCGCGTCGTCGTCGCGGCGCGGGTACAGCGCCATCGGGCGCGCGGCCAGCTTCTCGCCGTGGCGGGTGGTGAGGAAGGCGGAATGGGCGCCGTCCAGCAGTTTCCACACGGCGTCCTGGTTGATCGTGGTCATGGCTTTGTCTCCGTTGTCCGGGAGAGAACGGCCATGGCGCGGGGTCGTTCCGTGCGGGATCAGGTCTTGATCGGCGCCCCCACGGACCACGCGTGGCCGAACGGATCGCGCATCACGCCCCAGCGGTCGCCCCAGAACTGGTCGGCGATGGGCTGCACCACCTCCGCGCCCGCATCGAGTGCACGCCGCCACCACACGTCGGCGTCGTCGACGCCCAGATGCAGCGTCATCGCAGCCGGTTTCGGCGCCGGCGCGCCGCCGGCGTACTCCGCGAAGTGATCGGAGAGGAAAATCATGCCACCGTTCACCTGCAGCTGCGCGTGCAGGATGCGCCGGCCGTCGTCGGCGGTGGTGCGGAAGATCTCGGTGGCGCCGAACGCCCGCACGTAGAACGCCACGGCGGCGGCGCCGTCGGTCACGGTGAGATACGGGGTGACGCCGCTGCGCGGGTCCTGGCGTTCTCCGGTCGATTGCATGGGCATCTCCTCCTCGGGACGGGGCGTTGCATGCTACCTTGGGCCCATGAGCGATCTTTTTGAAGCAGCGGGTCTTGCCCCGGAACAGCCGCGGCCGCTGGCCGATAGGTTGCGCCCGCAGACGCTGGCCGACGTGGTCGGTCAGGCGCATCTGCTCGGGCCCGACGCGCCCATCGGACGCATGCTGGCGGGGCGGCGCCTTGCGTCGATGATCCTGTGGGGCCCGCCCGGCGTCGGCAAGACCACCATCGCGCGCCTGCTTGCACAGGGCGCGGGGCTGGAGTTCCAGCAGATTTCCGCTGTCTTTTCAGGCGTGGCGGACCTGAAGAAGGCGTTCGAGACGGCGCGGGGCAGGCGTGCGGCGGGCAAGGGCACGCTCCTGTTCGTGGACGAAATCCACCGCTTCAACCGCAGCCAGCAGGACGGGTTCCTGCCGTTCGTGGAGGAGGGGATCATCACGCTGGTGGGCGCCACCACGGAAAATCCCAGCTTCGAGATCAACGCGGCGCTCTTGTCGCGCGCACAGGTGTTCGTGCTGAAGCGGCTGGAGCCGGACGCCATGGAACAGCTGCTCGTGCGGGCGGAAGCCCACCTTGGCCGGCCCATGCCGATCACCGCGGAGGCGCGCGCCATGCTGTG
>JAIYAO010000061.1 GCA_027488965.1 Alphaproteobacteria bacterium | reverse complement strand
GCGGGGCCCGTCGGCGGCGCCCATACGGGGTCGTCTTCGTTCACATGGGTCATGTGGTCCGGGAATCCTGCAGGCGCGCGAAAGTCGCCGCCGCAGAGGCGTACGACCCTTTCGGCGCGTTACATACCCCCGCGCTCAGGGCAGGTTCAACGCCGCCGCCACGTCCGCCCAGGACACGTACTTGAAGTTCTGCGTGGCGGCCGGGGCCGTGTTCTTGTCGTCCTGCACCACCAGCAGCCCGCGGGGCAAGGCGTCGCCCAGCGCCGCCGATGTCACGGCGAGGCCGTCGGTGCCGCTCACCGCATCGGCGCCGGGGCCGCGCCCGATCCGGAAGGCGCCGCGATAGGCGTTGCCGGGGCTGCGGTCATAAACGTGGAAACGCGACCGGCCCTGCACCGAGACCACCAGATAGCCCGCGCCATCGCGGCCCTCCCAGAGGCTCACGCCCTCCACGTCCGCCGCCAGCCGTCCGGGCTTGCCCACCTGGTCGACCAAAGTGCGGCCCGCGCCGTCCCTGTCGTTAAGCGCCACGCGCCAAAGTCCGCGCAATTCCTGCGCCACGTAGACGGCGTTCGCGGCGCCGTCGATGACGCACCCTTCCGCGATGGAGCCGAGCGCGAACGCCGAAATCCGATCGCCGACCACCGCGCCGTCACGCACCACTAGCCGCCAGACGCCCACCTCTCCGACCTTGCTGGTGGCCGCCACCAGCGTGTCGTCGCCGCGCCGGCCGATGCACACGCCGTAGACTTCCGCAAAGCCCGTGGCGATGCGCGCCGCTGCCGTCGTCGCCATGCGGCCGGTGGCGGTATCGAAGCGGAAAAGGGGCACGGTGTTATCGGCGCGGTCGCTGGCCGCCACGATCGGCGCCGGCCCATCGGGCCACGGGAAATCCGCGGCGAGGTCCACATTGTTGGGCAGGCCGAGCAGGAGTTCCTGCACGACGCGGCCTTCAAGGTCATAGACGTAGTAGCCGCCCTTCTTCTGCGTGCCGATCACACGACTGCTACCCCAGGTCGGCGCGACCCAGATGGCGGGATCGTCCGCGGCGTCGCCGGCCAGCCCGATGGGCGGCGTCTCGCGCAACGCGAGCACGGTGGCGACGCTGTCGCGTGGTGAATGCGTGCATGCCGCTGCGGCAAGGAGCGCGGCGACGCTGATCAGAAACCTGGAAATGGTAAAGCCCCCGGGTGTGGTGGTGCGGTGTGGTTGAAGAGCCACGCCATACGCAGGCACTCGTCCGGCGCCAAGGCGATCATGAAACTGTATTGCCGATGTCATATAACTCACACGCTGCGCCGCTAGCAGGCCCCGTCCCATTCGAACACAAGGGGTAACGGGGTATGGCGTCGCATCGCAAAACACTGGGTCTTCTGCTTGGCGTGGCCGGGGCCGCGCTGAGCATGGTGCAGGGCGCGCACGCCCAGCAGACCGCACCGCAAACGGAGACGCCGAACGCAGACGAGATCGTCGTGCTCGGCCAGATCCAGTATCGCAACCGCACCGAGGGCACAGCACCCGTGCTGGAGTACGGTCTGGACTACTTCCAGCGCTTCGAGCCGCTGACGGCCGGCGATGCGCTCAAGCGCGTTCCCAGCGTCGCGTTCCTCTCCGACGTGATCGAGAGCGACGGCGTGCGCCTGCGCGGCCTCGACCCCGCCTACACCCAGATCCTCATCAACGGCGAGCAGGTGCCGGGCGCCGGCTCCAGCTCCGGCGCGTTCGGCAACGGCGCCGAACAGTCCTTCTTCGTGGACCGCATCCCCGCCGAGCTGATCGAGCGCGTGGAGATCGTGCGCAGCGCTTCGGCCAACCGCTCTGGCGATGCGCTGGCGGGCGCCATCAACATCGTTCTGCGCGACGCGTATGCGCTCGACGGCGGCTTCGTCCGCGCCGGCGGCCTCTACTTCGATGACGGCGCGCTCAAGAACACCCTCGGCGGCGTGTATGGCGGCCAGCTTGGCCCGGGCCGGTTCCTGCTCGGTGCGAACCTGCAGGACCGCTACAATCCGAAGGTCAAGCGGAGCACGCGCTTCAACGATCCCGTGGATGGCGATCCCGTGCCGTTCAACGCGCTGGCGCTCACCAACACCGAAGCCCAGACGGACACGCGCGACGGCACGGACTACTCCTTCAACGGCAGCTACCAGACGCCGTTCCTGTTCGGCGACCTGACGCTGGACGGCTTCTGGGTCCGCACGCAACGGTACGAGAACGAGGACTCCACAGAGTTCCGGCTCGGCATCCCGAACGACGCGAACCTGCTGACGCTGAACGACAACAACAACGACATCGACCAGCAGAGCTGGTCGGCCAATGCGAAGTACGCGATCGAAGCCTTCGGCGGCGAGACACGGGTGAAGTTCGGCTACGCCAGCTTCCTCAACAAGAACTTCGAGTTCGAGGACGAGAGCGAGTTCCTGCGCGACGCGACGCCCTTTCCCGAAGTGGACCGGTTCACCGGGGAGCTTTCGTCTGGCGTCATCGACGATGAGGAAGTCCGTGCGAAGCTGGAACACTCCCGCGAGATCGGCGCGTTGGTGCTTGAAGTCGGCGTGCACTACGAGAGCAAGATCCGGAAGTCCGACATTCGCGCCACCACGAACGATACGCGTCTGCGGGTAAACCAGCCTGGAGGCACGCAGTCGCGGCTTGCCAGGCCAGCCGGCGTCACCGGTCCTGCGGCGACGGCGGCGATCTCGACACCCGGCGGAGACAACACCATCGAGCGCACCCGCATCGATCCCTATGTCCAGGTATCGGCCGAGATGGGCGCGTTCTCCTGGGAAGCCGGCCTTCGCCTCGAGAATACCGACATCGAGATCGACGACCGCACCCTGGCCGGCCCATCGGCCAGCAACGACTACCAGATCCTGCTGCCGTCCGCCCACGTGCAGTGGAACCTCACCGAGAACGACCGGATCACGGCCTCGGCCGCACGCACCGTGCGCAACCCGAGCTTCAGCTTCCTGTCACCGGCCACGCTGATCGAAGAGCTTGGCGACAACGACTTTGTCGGCACGCCGAACCTCGACCCGGAGCAGGCGTGGGGCGTGGACATCGGTTATGAGCGGCGTCTCGGACGCACCGGCATCGCTGGTGTGAACGTGTTCTACCGCGACGTGACGGACGTGCTCGAAGTCTTCAACACCGGCGCCGAAGGTGACAATGGGCCCGGCACGTTCGTGTACTCCGCCCGCAACACCGGCGACGGTCAGGTCTACGGCATCGAGTTCGACCTCTCCACGCCGCTCACGTTCGTGGGCCTGGAAAACACCGGCGTGTTCCTCAACTACTCCTGGCTCGACAGCAAGCTCGACGACGAATTCGGCGAGCGCACCTTCAACGACCAGGCGGAGTTCGTGTTCAACGTCGGGTTCATCCAGGATCTGCCGTCGCTGGGCGCCGCCTTTGGCGCGACCTACCGCAAGCAGGGCGACGCCTTCAGCCGCGTGGTCGGCGAAGAGGTGACGACCGAGTACGGCGCTGACCTCGAGGCCTTCCTCGAAAAGCGGATCGGCAAGCGGTTCACCGTCCGCTTCGTCGGCTCCAACCTGCTGGACGCGGAAAAGGCCGAAACGTTCAACAAGTTCCTGACGTCCGCGGACCAGCGGAGCCGCCTGTTCGACGAGTACGAACTCGAGAACGAGAAGGCGGGGCCCGTGTACCAGCTGATCGGTCGCCTCGCGTTCTAGGCCCGGCCTGAACCGGAACAGTGCGCGGCCCCGGCGAAAGCCGGGGCCGTTGCGTTTCAACACCCCGCCAGCGCCGCCACGGCCTGCGCGGACATCGCTGCAACGGCGCCCGTCAACAGCGTCCCCCATGCGGTGTCCACCAGCACGATCGGCAGGGGCCAGGCTTTCAGGGTGGCGAGGTTGGTGAGGTTGTAGGTGGCGTACGCGCCCAGCCCGAACAGCGCCCCGGCGCCGAACACCGCCAGGCCCGACACCGGCGCCCCGGTGCGGATCGCCGGCGCCACCACCAGCGCCGTGAGCACGGCCGCATAGATCAGGTAGAACGCCGCCGAAGCCGCGAGGTTGGGCGAAGCGCGCATGAGGTCGCCGAGGTGCGGGCGGTAGAACGCCCCGCCCATGATCGTCAGCCAGATGAGGTCGATGACCGCGAACGCCGCGCCTGTCACGAGGAATGCAGTCAGCCAGGTCATGCGCGCAGTCTCCGGTGGAGGGAAACGGCGCGCCGGCTCCGCGGTTCCAAGGCGCAGCGCCGGTTCAGGCCGCGTCCACGAACTGCATGGAGGCGAACTGCGCATAGAGGCCGCCGCGGGCGACGAGGTCGGCGTGGACGCCTTGTTCCACCACGCGGCCCTGGTCCATCACCACGATGCGGTCCGCCTCCAACACAGTGGCGAGGCGGTGCGCGATGACGAGCGTCGTGCGCCCCTTGCGCGCCTCTGCGAGCGCCGCCTGCACCAGCCGCTCGTTCTGCGCATCGAGCGCGCTCGTGGCCTCGTCCAGCAGCAGCACCGGCGCGTCGCGGGCGAGCGCGCGTGCGAGCGCAAGGCGCTGGCGTTCGCCGCCGGAGAGCGCGCGGCCCCGGTCGCCCACGGGCGCATCGATGCCGCCGCGCACCGCAAGGAAGCCCCACGCCTCGGCGCGGCGCGCGGCGCGCTCCACCGCGGCGTCGTCGGCGTCGGGACGCCCGAGGCGGATGTTGTCGGCGGCGGAGCCGGAGAAGAGGTGCGCATCCTGCGACACGTAGGCGAAGCGCTCGCGCCACGCGCGCGGGTCGGCGGCGCGGGCCTCCACGTCGTCAAGGAACACGCCGCCCGCCTGCGGATCGTAGAAGCGCAGCAACAGGCGGAACACCGTGCTCTTGCCCGCGCCGGAAGGGCCCACGAGCGCCACGGTCTCGCCGGGGCGTACATCGAGCGAGAAATCGCGGAGCGCCGCCCGCTCGCCCGCATCGGCGTAGGCGAAGGACACGCGGTCGAACCGGATGGCGCCACGGCCGGGCGTGGGCAGCGGCGTGGGATTGGCGGGGGCTGCGATGTCGGGGCGCTCGTTGAGGATCTGCGTCAGGCGCTCGGTGGCGCCCGATGCCTTCAGCACGTCGCCCCACACTTCCGACAGCATCGCGCCGTTGCCGGCGGCGAGGATGGCAAACAGCACGAACTGCGCCAGCGCGCCCGGCGTCATCTCGCCGGACAGCACGGAGCGCGCGCCGAGCCAGAGCACCAGCGACACGCCGAGAAACATCATGGCGATGGCGCCGGCGGTGAGTTGCGAGCGCGCCAGGATGCGGCGGCGCGCGGCGGCGAAGGCGTTCTCCACCGCGTTGCGGAAGCGCGCACGCATGTCGTCCTCGCGGCCGAAGGCCTGGACGGTGTCGATGGCGTCGATGCTTTCGGCGGCTGCGGCTGAGCGTCCGCCACACGGTCCTGCGCCGCCATGGACAGCGTCCGCACGCGCCGCCCGAACAGCAGGATCGGCGCCATCACCGCCGGCAGCACCAGCACCAGCAGGCCCGCAAGCTGCGCGTTGGTTACCACCAGCATCACGATCGCCGCCGACAGGGTCAGCACTGCGCGCGTGGCCATGGAGGCCGAGGAGCCGATCAGCGTCTCGATGAGAGCGGCGTCCACGGTGAGCCGCGACAGAACCTCGCCCGTGCGCACGCGGGCGAAATAGCCGGGCGAGAGAGACAGTAGGTGGTCGTACACATCGGCGCGCAGGTCGGTCACCACGCGCTCGCCGATCTTGGACACAAAGTAGAAGCGCGCCGCCGACGTGATCGCCATCAGCAACGCGACGGCGCCGAGCCCGAGAAACGCCTGATCGACTGCGTCCGCTGCGCCGGCCACGAAGCCGCGGTCGATCACATCGCGGAACGCCAGCGGCAGCGCGACGGTGGCGAGCGTCGAGGCCAGCAGGAACACGATGGCGCCGATGGCGTCGCCGCGCCGGCGCGCAAGGTAGGGCAGCAGGCGGCGCAGCGGACGGATGTCGCGCCCGCGTTCGCGCTTGGCGGCCGCCAGATCGACGCCGGCGGCATATTCGGCCCCGTGGCTGGGGCGGTCGATCACTTCGGTTTCGGCCATCGCAACGGTGTAGGCCCCGCCGGCGCCCGCGCCAAGGCGCTCAGACGCGCCGGCGGCGCAGGTCGCCCGCAATCACCCGCGCGGCATTGTGTCCCGGCGCCCCCGTGACGCCGCCGCCGGGGTGCGTGCCGGAGCCGCACTGGTAGAGGCCGCGGATGGGGGTGCGGTAGTCGCCGTGGCCCAGCACGGGGCGCGCGGAGAACAGCTGATCGAGGCTCAGCGCCCCGTGCATGATGTCGCCGCCCACGAGACCGAACACGCGCTCCAGATCGAGCGGAGAGAGCACCTGACGGCCCAGCACGGACGCCGCGAAGCCCGGCGCATGGCGGTCCACCGTCGCGATCATCAGGTCGGCTGCCTCTTCCTTGCGTTCGTCCCACGAGGCGCCGCCGGGCAACACCGGCGCCACCTGCTGGCAGAAGAGGCTCGCCACGTGCCGGCCCGCCGGCGCGAGGCTGTCGTCCACCACGGACGGGATCAGCATTTCCACGATGGGCTCGCGCGACCAGCCGTGCGTGCGCGCATCGGTGTAGGCCCGGTCCATGTAGGCGAGGCTCGGCGCGATGATGATGCCCGCGGTGAGGTGGTCGCCCGGCGTGGGCCGCGCGGAAAAGCGCGGCAGCTCGGAGAGTGCGACGTTCATGCGCAGCGTGCCCGAGCCGCAGCGGTAGCGCGCGATCCGCTCGATGAAATCCGCCGGCAGATGCGCAGGGTCCACGAGCCGCTGGAACAGCAGCTTGGGATTGAGGTTGGAGACCACGACGCGCGCGCGCACCGTCTCGCCCGCGGACGTCACGGCGCCGACGGCGCGGTCGTTCTCCACGATCAGCTCACGCACGCCGGCATCGGTGCGGATGTCGACGCCGCGCTCCCTGCAGCATGCGGCCATGGCCTGCGTGATCGCGCCCATGCCGCCGATGGCGTGGCCCCACTGGCCGCGCTGGCCGTTCACTTCGCCGAACACGTGGTGCAGCAGCACGTAGGCGGAGCCCGGCGTGTAGGGGCTCGCGTAGTTGCCGACGATGCTGTCGAACCCGAGGGCCGCCTTGATGGGATCGCTCTCGAACCAGTGGTCGAGCCAGTCGCCGGCGGACTTGGCGAAGAGATCGAGCACGTCGCGCTTGCCGACGAGATCGAGATGCCCGAGGCGCCGCGCCGCGCCGATGCCGGAGAGCATTTCCCCGAAGGCCGCCCGCCAGCCGTGCTGCACCAGATTGGGCGGCGCCTTGAGCGCGAGGTCACGCAGCACATCGGCGATGGCTTCAAGGCGCCGCTCGTACTCGGGCAAGCGTTCTGCGTCGCGTACGGAGAACCGCGCCACTTCCGCCTGCGTGCGGCCGGGCGCGGTGAGGAAGCCGTCGCCATTGGGCAGGGGCAGGAAGTTCGATGCCTTGCGCGACATGATCTTCAGCCCGTGCCGCGGCAGCTCCAGATCGGCGATCACCTTCGGTTGCAGCAGCGACACGGTGTAGGACGCCACGGAGTTGCGGAAGCCCGGGTGAAACTCCTCCGTCACCGCCGCGCCGCCGACGATGGCGCGCCGCTCCAGCATCGTCACGGAGTGGCCCGCCGCCGCGAGATAGGCTGCGCACACAAGCCCGTTGTGGCCCGCGCCGATGAAGAGGATGTCGGTGGTCATGGCCGCCACGCCAGACCCCGCGGCGCCCGCCCTGTCAAGCGCGGCTTTCCGGTTCGGGGAAAAAGGGTTAGCGCCGCTCTCTGGATCGCACGCATGACGATCCTAGACTGCGCACCGGAGGCACCGGCCATGGCGCGATTGAAACTCTTCGGCTCCAGCATCAGTGGCAACTGCCTGAAGCCGCGCTGGGTGGCCGAGCGGCTCGCCATCCCGTTCGACTGGGTGGAGATGGACATCATCGCCGGCGCCACCCGCCAGCCCGAATTCCTCTCGCTCAATCCGTCGGGCCAGGTGCCGCTCGCGGTGCTCGCCGATAGGCGGGTGCTTGCGCAGTCGAACGCGATCATGCTGCACCTCGCGGAAGGCTCCGACCTCGTGCCCGCCGACGCGTTCGACCGCGCCAAGATGTACGAGTGGCTGTTCTGGGAGCAGTACAGCCATGAACCCACCATCGCCGTGCGCCGCTGGCGGCGCGCCTATCTCAAACAGTCCGACGCCGATCTCGATCCCGCGTTGCTCACGAAAGGCCAGGCTGCGCTGTCCCGGATGGACAACGCGCTCGAAGGACGGCGCTACCTCGTGGGGGACCGCCTCAGCCTCGCCGACGTGGCGCTTGTGGCCTACACGCGCTGGGCGCCGGAGGGCGGCTTCGATCTCGATGGCCTTCCGCGGCTGACCACCTGGATCGCCCATGTGGAGCGCGCGCTCGGGTTGCCGCCCACCCGTTAACTGGGCGTTTACGAGTGCAAAACAAGAGTTAACGGGACGATTCCCGGAGTGATCGATGCTCTTGTTTGGCTGGCATGTCTGGCGCGGCGAAAGCGGCGCGCGTTACAGGTTCAAGGTGACGCTCACCAAGAACGGCCTGCCGGAGCCGGGCGGCATCTACGTGATGGTGCGCCGCCGCTTCGTGATCTTTCTCGAGCCGCTCTACGTGGGCAAGGCGCACTCACTGCGCGGACGCCTGCTTGGGCATGAGAAGTGGGGGCGCGCCTACTGGTACTACGGCGCCACCGAGCGCCACATCCTCAGCGTCGACGAGGAGCGCGAGCGGCAGATCATCGAAGAGGATCTGATCCGCGGCCTGAAGCCGCGCATGAACGACGTGATGGTCCCGCGCTCGGCCACCGATCTTCCCTCCCACGGCGCGCTGCGCAAGAAGTGGATTGACCGCAACTGGATGAAGCTCTGGCTTTCCGGCAACGGCCGCGACGACCGGCGCGCCGCCGCACGTTGATCAGATCCGGTGCACGGCGGTGGCCGACAGCACCAGCCGCCCGTCCTGCCCGCGCAGTTCGCCCCGCGAGAACACCAGCGTCCGTGTGGCGCGCGTTATGGTGACGGAGGCGGCGCCCGCTTCGCCAGGCTCCGGCGCTGCGATGGCGTCGAACGTCACGGACACGAGCGTCGCCGGCTTTTCTGCAATGGCGCACGCCTCGGCGGTCATGGCGTCGGCGAGGCGCGCAAGCTGTGCGGAGTCCACGCCGCTCATGCTTGCGCGAAATGCGCGAGCGCGGCGTCCGCGATCGGCCCGCCCCATTCCTGCACGAAGTGGCCGCCGCCCTCGATCTCCAGCGGCGGCGGGCAGCCGCGGATGGAGCGTCGCAGCTCGGCCATCACCGGCGGCCCGAGCACCGGATCGGCCATGCCTACGGCCATGAAGCTCTTGCCGCGCCAGTCCTTCGCCCACCAGTCGCGCGCGGTGCGCGAAAGCTGCGCGAACGGTGCATCAGGCGCGGACGGCACCAGCTGCGGAAAGCGCCGTACGCCGGCCTTGTACGTCACGTCCGGGAACGGCGCATCGTAGGCGGCGACCTCCGCATCGGTGAGATGCGGCGAGCCGCGCCGGATCAGCCCGCCCACCGGCATGTCGGGGTTCTTCGCCGCATAGTCCCGCCACGCGACGAAGCCGGGGGAGAGCGTCTCGCCCGTGGCGAACATGGTGTTCATCACGATGAGCCGCTCGAACCGCGCGGGAAACGCGAGCGGCAGCGTGAGCCCGATCAGCCCGCCCCAGTCCTGCACGACCAGCGTCACGCGCTGCAGGCCCAGCCGCCCGATCAGCGCGATGAGCGCATTGCGGTGGAAGTCGACGGTGTAGGTGGCGTCGTCTTCCGGCTTGTCGGAGCGGCCGAAGCCAAAGAAGTCCGCCGCCACCACGCGCCCGCCGCTGGCGCGGAAGGCGGGGATCATGCGGCGGTAGAGATAGCTCCAGCTCGGCTCGCCGTGCACGCACAGAAACACGTGCGACGCATCGCGCGGTCCCTCATCGATGTAGTGCATCCGCAGGCCGTCGTAGCCGGGCAGATCGTCCACGTACTGCGGCGCGTACGGCCAGTCGGGCAGGGCGGCGAAGCGCGCCTCCGGCGTGCGCAGGATCGTCATTTCCCCTGCGCCCGCGCAATGGCCAGCCGGATGCGCTCGTGCGCCGCTTCCACGCCCTGCCACTCGCCGACCACGGCGTTCTTGCCGGGCTCGAGATCCTTGTAGTGCGTGAAGAAGTGCGTGATCTGCTCGATGAGCAGCGGCGGCAGATCGAGGTGGCTGCGCACGTTGGTGTAGAACGGGTTGAGCTTGTCGATCGGCACCGAGAGAAGCTTTTCGTCGAAGCCCTTCTCGTCGGTCATCAGCAGGACGCCGACAGGGCGCGCGCGGATCACCGCGCCGGGCACCACGGGCGTGGGCGTCACCACCAGGATGTCGATGGCGTCGCCGTCTTCCGCGAGGGTGTTGGGCACGAAGCCGTAGTTCACGGGGTAGATCATCGAGGTGTGGAGGAAGCGGTCCACGAACAGCGCCCCGGAGGCGGGGTCGAGCTCGTACTTCACCGGCTGGCCGCCCTGCGGAATTTCGATGAAGGCGTTGACTTCGTTCGGGGGCGAACGCCCGGGGGCGATTTCAGCGATGTTCATGGGCGCGGGCTCCGTCAGCAATCGCCCATCTTAGCGTGGCGTTGCGGCGGATGCGAGACCGGCGTCGGCGTCCGCATCCGCGAAATCCGCATCGCTGAGGGCTGCCGTGATGGCCGCGTAGAGGGCCGCCGGCGCGATGGGCTTGGCCACATGGCCGCACATGCCGGCGGCGCGGCAGGCGGCGAGGCTTTCGGCCTGCGTATTGGCGGTGAGCGCCACGATGGGCACGTCCGCGTTGGGGCCGCCCAGCGCCCGGATGGCGCGGGCCGCCTCCACGCCGTCCACGCGCGGCATCTGCAGGTCCATCAGCACGATGTCGTAGGCGCGCAGGCGCGCGGCCTCGATGGCCTCGGCGCCGTCGACGGCGAAGTCGGCGGCGAGTCCCGCCTGCGCCAGCAGCGTCTCCAGCACGAGCCGGTTGCCCGGGTTGTCCTCGGCGGCGAGGATGCGCAGCGGTCGCGCCGGCGCCTGGGTGGCGGCCACGCCCGCCGGCGCGCGCGGCAGCGGCGCCTCGAACCAGAACGTGGAGCCCACGCCGGGCGTGCTCTGGACGCCCACATCGCCGCCCATCAGTCGCGCCAGTTCGCGCGCGATCGCCAGACCCAGCCCCGTGCCGCCATAGCGCCGCGTGATCGAGCCGTCGGCCTGCGCAAACCGCTCGAACAGGCGCCCGGCCTGCGCCGCGCCGATGCCGATGCCCGTATCGTCCACCGCAATCCGCAGCCGCTCTCCGGCCATCTCCACCCGCACCATCACGCCGCCGCGCTCGGTGAACTTCACGGCGTTGGAAACGAAATTCTGCAGCACCTGCCGCAGCCGCAGCGCATCGCCGATGAACAGGCCCCGCGTTTCCGGCGCCATGTGCACGCCGAGCGTCAACGCCTTTTCGCGCGCGGACTCGCGGAACAGCGCCGCCACCGCCTCCACGTTGGCGGCGAGATCGAACGCTTCGGCCTCCAGCACGATGCTGTCGGCTTCGATCTTGGCGAAGTCGAGCACGTCGTCGAGCATTGCGAGAAGCTGGCGTCCCGACCGGTGCATCACGTCGAGCATGCGGCGCTGGTCGGTTTCCAGCGGCGTGCGCTCCAGCGCTGCAGCCATGGCCAATACGCCGTTCAGCGGCGTGCGGATCTCGTGGCTCATGGAGGCGATGAAGCGGGACTTCGCGGCGGTGGCGTCCTCGGCGCGCTGGCGCGCTTCGGCGAGATCGAGCTCCTGGACCTTGCGCGCCGTGACATCCATCAGCAGGCCCACGATGCGTCCGTCGGACAGGGGCACGCCCGTGCAGTGAATCCAGCGCGCCGTTCCGTCGGGGCGGATGATGCGGGTGTCGCGGTTGAGGCCGCGCAGGCCGGTGACGGGATCGCGCGGCAGGGCGCGCAGCACGGCGACCTCTTCCGGCGCCACGATGTCCCAGACGCCGTCGTCGAAGTCCGCGCGCAGCAGGGGTTTGCCCACGATCTGCACCGCCTGCGGCGAGGACCACGACGTACCGCGGGCGCGGTCGAAACTCCACACGCCCGCCTGCACCGATTGCAGCGCCTGCGAGAGAAGGCGTTCGCTTTCCTGGGCGGCGGCGCGCGCGGTCTCCAGTTCGCGGGTGCGGGCCGCGACCCGGTGCTCCAGCATGTCGCGCTCGCGGGCAAGATCGGCGGCGAGCACTTCGCGTTCGGCCATGGCAAGGCGGAAGACATCGAGGGCGCGGGCCGCTTCGCCGATCTCGTTGTCGTGGTCGGTGCACGGCGCGGGCGCGGAAAGGCGGCCGTCGGTCATCGCGTGCATGGTTGCCATCAGCGCCCGCCAGGGCCGCAGCAGCGAGGCGATGACGATCCAGATGACGCACGCCAGCACGGCGATGCCTGCCAGCAGCACGAACGCCGCGCCCAGCGCCGCGTTGCGTCGCGCGGTTTCCCGTTGCAGCAGCGTGGCGGCGAGGTTCTGGCCGACAGTCGCCCACGCGGCTTCCGAGGTCTGCAGCGCGCGCACCTGTTGTTGGCGCAGCAGGACGGCGGCGGGCACGACGGGGTCCCGCTGGCCGGCGTCGATCGCCTTCTGGCGTTCGAGAAACCACCGGCGGCCGATGCGCTCGTAACTGCCGGCGTCGACCATCAGCCGGCGGTGCGTCTCCTGCATCTGGGCGCGGGCGACGGGATCGGCGGTGGCGTCGATCGCGTCGGCCATGGTGTGGGCGGCGGCGTCGAGCCCGAACTTCACGCGCCCGAACACCAGGCCGGGCGAGGCGTTGGCGGGCTGCGGGCCGGGCGCCAGCAGCACGTCGGCCTCGGCGATGGCGGCGGCCGCTTCCGGCAGGGCCACGAGGGCGGCCTGCATGTGGAAGTAGCCGCTCTGCGCCTCGTCCATGAACAGGCCGGAGGACACCCCGATGCGCTTCATCAGGAAGAGCCCCGCCTGCGTAACCTTTGCGGGCGCAGCGCCGGTAGCGAGCAGGCTGCGGAAGGCCGCCGATTCCCGCGTGGTGGCGAGCAGCGGATCGAACCGGCGCCGCGCATCGTCGAGCACCGCGATCCGGTCGGCGCCCACAGCCCCCGTCTCCGCCGCCCCGTGCATCACGCGCCAGACGCTGCGGGCGTAGGCGACGCCCGCGCGCTCCCGGTTAAGGTGCGCGAGGTCTGCGCCCACTTCGCGCCACAGCGCGGCCGTCACGATCAGCAGCGGGGCGAGCGCGATGGCCGCGATGAGCCAGAAGCGCTCTCCGATGGAGACGCGCCGGCTCAGCAGGCCGATGACGTCGGGGCGCGGGCGGCGGTCCATGAAAGTCCGATGGTGAATGGAGAATTCACCCTCGCACACTCCTGCCAACGTCCCGCTAACCGGCATGCTTAACCGGTGTTTACATCCCGGCCATCGCGCCTCCCTTCACATGGTCTTGCGCAGCGGGACGAGGTCGGGGAAGCGCGCGTCGCGCTTCTCGGCCTTCGCCGCAAACGATTCCGCCATGTGCGGCGGCGAAAACATGCCCGTCTGCCACAGCGCGATGTAGTCGAGGCTGTCGGCGATGGTGTGGTCGCGGGCGTGGTTGATCATCACCTTGGAGCCGGCCACCGCAAGCGGGCTCTTGGACGCGATCTCGCGCGCGGTCTCCATCACGGCGGCCAGCATCGTCTCGTGATCGGGATAGACTTCGTTGACGAGGCCGATCTCCTTCGCACGCTGCGCCGGCAGCCGGCGGCCCGTGTAGGCCAGTTCGCGCACCCAGCCTTCGGGGATCAGCTTGCACAGGCGCGGGAAGGTGCCGACATCGGCGGTCATGCCGAGGTTGATTTCCTGGATCACGAAGAACGCATCGGCCGTGGCGTAGCGGATGTCGCACGCGCTGGTCATGTCCACCGCGCCGCCCACGCAGCCGCCCTGGATCGCCGCCAGCACCGGCATGCGCGCCTCGTCGAGCCGCGTGAACACGTCCTGCAGCACCTTCACGTAGCGCCGGAAGGATTCGCCCGACACATGCCGGTCGCCCCCGCCATGCTGCACGCCGTCGCCGTCGGTGAACACCGACAGCTCCATCCCCGCGCAGAAGTGCTTGCCGGTGGACGAGAGCACGATGACGCGCGCCTTCGCGTTGTCGTTGATGTCGTCGATGATCGCCGGCAGTTCACGCCAGAACGGGCGGTTCATGGCGTTCATCGCCTGCGGCCGGTTCAGCCGCACGTGGGCCACGTGATCGGCGATGGTCACATCGAAACATTCATAGTCCATCTGTTCTCTCCCGTCCTTCGCTGGGCTACGATGACGCCGGTGAGGGAGGCCCCCATGAAGCGCATCGCAGTCCTTGTCGCCGCCGCAGGCGCGTTGATGGCGGCGCTTGCCGCCGGAGCCCCCGCCGCCGCCGATCAGGCGGAAACCCGCCCCAGCGTTCTGGGCGACCTTCTCAAGGGCGCGGTGAAGACGCAATCGTCCACGCCCGCCGCGGCGTTGACGCAGCGGGATGCGGCGGCGGGCCTGCGCGAGGCGCTGCAGCTGGCGGCGGTGGCCGCGGCCACGCAGCTGGGCCGCCCCGACGGGTTCTACGCCGATCCCCGGGTGAAGATCCCGCTGCCCGGCGCGCTCGGCCGCGCGCAGCGCGCCATGGCGCCGCTGGGCCTGTCGGCGCCGCTGGACGATCTCGAACGCCGCGTGAACCGCGGCGCGGAGGCCGCCATGCCGCAGGCCAAGACGCTGCTGGTCAACGCCATCCGCTCCATCACCATCGCGGACGCGGTGTCCATCGTCCGCGGCGGCGACGATGCGGGCTCCCGGTTCCTGCGCGAGCGCACCGAAACCCAGCTCACCGCCGCGCTGCGCCCGCACATGACCACCGCCCTGCGCGAGGCCGGCGCCTTCGCCGCACTCGACGCCGCCGCCGCGCGGACCGGGCTCTCCGCCAGCGGCGCCACGGCCACCTTGCGCAACGATCTCATCGCCTTCGCTGTGGGCCGCGCGCTCGATGGCGCGTTCGGCTACATCGCCGAGGAGGAGCGCGCGCTGCGGGCCGATCCCGCACGGCGCACCACCGCCATCCTGCGCAGGGTGTTCGGCGGCTGAGCCGCAGGGCGGCCGGGTTGAACACCTTACCGCGGTGTTTAGAGTCCGCCCATGTCCAGCGAGTCGCCGCCCCTCAGACGCGTCTCCTACGAGCTCAGGGCCGGCCGGGTGGCGGGCCTGTCGTGGGGCGATCTCTCGCGCCCGCCCGACATCGTCTTCCTGCACGCCACCGGCTTCAACGCCCGCACGTACACCGATCTGCTCGCCCCCCTCGGCGAGCGATTTCATGTGCTGGCCATCGACCTGCGCGGCCACGGGCTCACGCAGCTGCCGGCCCACACCTTCGGCTACGGCTCCTGGAACAGGCATCGCGACGACGTCATCGAACTGATCGAAGGCCACATCCGCGCGCCGGTGACGCTGGCGGGCCATTCCATGGGCGCCACCGTGGCGCTGCTGGCGGCGGGCAAGCGGCCGGACCTCGCGCGCGGCGTGGCCATGCTCGATCCCGTGTTCATGAGCCCGGCCATGTACGGCATCGCGCAACTGCCCGGCGCGCCGCTGTTCTGGAGCGTGACGTTTCCCATCGCGCGCGGCGCGGCGCGGCGGCGCAACAATTTCGCCACGCGGGAGGAGGCCGTAGCCGGGCTCACGGGGCGCGGCGTGTTCCGCAGCTTCAAGCCCGAACAGCTCGCCGCGTACGTGGAGGACGGCTTCCGCGAAACGGCCGACGGCCTGCGCCTGTCGTGCACGCCCGCATACGAGGCCCGCACCTTCAGCGCCCAGCGCATCGATCCGTGGCGGGCGCTCGCGCGGGCGCCGGCGCCCATCGTGTGCCTGCGGGCGGAGCGCCACTCCACCATGCCGCAGGCGGCGGCGGACCGCTTCATGGAGGTGCGCCCGGAAGGGCGGCTCGCGGTGGTGGAGGGCGCGGGCCACATGATTCCCATCGAGCGGCCCGACCGCGCGCGCGCCGCCATCGAGACCGCCGCCCTCATGGCCAGCCCCCAGGTGTACCGGGATCTGGTGTAGGGGCCCGTGCGTAACCCTCGCCCCCGCGAGGGGGCGAGGGACAGCGTGCGCAGCACGCAGGGTGCGGGGGCGTGGTGCAGGATGGAGCGCACTCGCGGCGACGCCCCCTCATCCGACCCCCTTCGCAACGGCTACGGGGGCCACCTTCTCCCCCTCGCGGGGGAGAAGGGTTTGGTGCGGGCGTGCGACGGCGCGCGCAGAATCTTGCAACTCTGCGCGGGCGCCATTCTCGGGGCGCACTCCAACTCAACTTGAGTCCGGCGGCAGCGCGGCCTCGATGTGCGCATTGGCTGCGACGTCCTCGTCGCTCCGCGGCCGCGCCAGCAGGCGCTGCGCGATCCGCGCGGTCACGGCGACATGCCTCGCCAGCCGGCGCGCCAGCGCGCGCGCATGGCGCAGCGGTTTCGCAAGCACGCGGCCCAGCGCCTCCATGCGGCAGGCGAGGGCGATGGTGCAGAGCGCCTCGTGCGGGTCGCAGCGGGGCGGCGCGGGCGCGTCGAAATCGGGCATGCGCTCGCCGGGCGTGTAGGGGCCCATCATCCAGTCGTTCAGGCGCTGCGCGCGCGATGCGCGGCGGGCGGCGCGGTTGCGGGAGATGGTGATGCGCAACGAGGCGGGCCTGAAGGCGCGCGGTACTGCTTTGGCAGGTGTGCGTGGGCTGCACTGCAGGCCTTCAGTCTCGCACGCCTTGTCCCGCGCAAACTGCGCCACGCAGAACCGCGCCGGCCACGTGTGCGGCGCGCCATCGAGCTTGTGGGGAACAGAAATGCGCAGCAGCGACGGCGCCTCTTCCATCGCGCGGCGGAACGCCCACGGATCGAGCGCGATGGTGGTGATGCGCGGATCGCGCGGCAGCGGGCGCACGCGTGTGTGCAGGCCCGGGCGCAGCCGCACCTTCAACGTCAGCGCCTGCGCAAACACCAGCCGCCGCGCGAGCGACTCCACCAGCGCCAGCGCCTTGTAGGCCGCCGCGATGTCGGCGCGCGCCATGCGCCACCGCCGCGCGATCGCCAGCGCATCGCCGAACAGCCGCGCCACGCTGGAGAGCCAGGCGGCGGCGCAGGTCCAGAGGTCGGCAGTGGTCGGGGCGGGGCTTGCGTGTGTCATGGGGCAAGCGTCGCACGGCTTTCACCCTCCCCGGATTGGCGCGTGCGCAAAGGCGTTCGTGCTGGACCGCCGGCACCCCTGCCGGCCAAGGCGCGCAAGCGGACCCGCCGCTGCCGGCGCGGGCGCCGGCGGTCCTGATCGCATGGATAGAGGCGGGCGCTATCCCCCTATTTTGAAGGCGATGCGCGCGCGCCCTCTCAGATCTTCATGCCCTTCACCGCGCGCGTCATCAGCGCGGCGCGCTGGGCGGGCGGGATGGGGATGGTCTTGCGGGTGGTGAGGTCGAAGGTGACGGCCACGGCCTCCGCCGTGCACCACGCGTCGCCGCTCACGGGATCGAGCAGCCAGTGCACGAAGCGGTTGGTCTTTTCGGCCACCTCCACCACGCCGGAGCGCACCTCCAGCAGATCGCCCGCGCGCGGCCAGCGGCGCGGGCAGAGGCGATACTCCAGCACGGCGCCGCCGGTGAGCGCTGCATCCGTCTGCCCCGCCGCGCGGCCCACCTCGGCGCGCCAGTCCGCCAGCAGGTTGGGCACCGCATCGGAGACGCGGCCGAGGAACAGCTCCATGCGCATGTAGCCGAACGGATCGCAGTGGTCGGGCGTCACCGCCATGCGGCCCACCACGGGCGCCTTCAGCTTGTCGGCGATGGCCACGCTGGCGGCGCCCGGTTTCGTCAGGGCGATGGAGCGGGGGGCTGCGTGCGCGGGCACGGCGCAGGCCACCGCTTCCGCGCGCTCGCGCACGCGGCTGGACCACGCGAACGGCGCCTGCGTGCGCGGATGGGCGTGCGCCAGCGTGGTGACGAAGGTGGCCGCGGGCGTCCCGTCCGCATGGCGCAGCTCCTGCAGCGCCGTCAGCGTCACAGCATCGATGGCCGTCACGCCGCCGCGCATGGACAGCGCCGCCCCCTGGCGCGCCTCCTTCAGGAACCGGATGTGCATGTCGCGCACCAGCAGCGTGGACGTCGCCTGCTCGTGGAAGGCGCGGCGCATGCCGATGTTGGCGGCGAGAAACGCCAGCCCCTCCATGGCGCGCGCCGCGAAGAACCGCACGTTCATGTGCAGGTTCTCGTCGCATTCCCAGGCGTTGACGGAGCCGCGGTAGAGCTCGAGGGGCAGGTCCTGCGGCGGGGTCGTCATGCGGCGGCGCGGCAGGCGGCGCAGGCGCCGCGCGCCTCGATCATAGTGCGTTCGATGGCGAAGCCCTCGCGCGCGGCGGCTTCGCTCACGTCCACCAGCGCGTGGCCCGCGTCGGATTCCTCGGTGCGCCCGCACAGCGTGCAGATGAGGAAGATGGTGGTGCGCGCACACGCGCCCACGTCGCAGGCCACGAAGGCGTTGAGCGTCTCCACCCGGTGGGCGAGGCCGAGGCGGGTGAGGAAGTCGAGCGCGCGGTACACCGTGGGCGGCTTGGCGGGGCCGGCCTCGGTCTTCAGCCCGTCGAGCAGGTCGTAGGCCTTGGCGGGGCCGCCGGCGTCGATCAGCAGCTCCAGCACGCGGCGGCGCAGCGGCGTCAGGCTTTCGCCGGCGTCGGCGCAGAGGGCTGCCGCGCGCGCAAGGTGCTGGGCGCGGTCCACCGGCAGGGACGGGGCGTGCGCGTGGTCGTGCTTGTGGGCCATGAACTCAAGATGGCGATCTTCGGCGGCTGTGGAAAGCGCACGCGGGCGCGCGGCGAACAAATTCGCGCCTGTGGACAAAAAACGCGGTGAACGGAACTTTACAGGAACATCGGCCTGTGTCAGAACAGAACAGACAACGAACACAGGGCGAGGGCGTGCTATGCAGGAAGCAGTATTCAAGGGCGCGACGGGCAAACTCTATCGCTTCGCGGCGCTGCGGCCCGATGGCGCGTTCCCGGACGGGCCTGCGGTGTACGCCTTCGCGCGGCCGGCGTTCGGCGGGCGCACCTTCGCGCCGCTGTTCCTGTCGCGCACCGCGAACCTCGCGGTCCGCATGGCCGGCCATGAGCGGTGGGAGGAAGCGCAGCTGCTGGGCGCCACCCACGTGCTGCTGCTGTCCTTCCCCGAACGGGCCGAGCGCGAGGCCGCCGAGATCGATCTCGCCGCAGCCCTGCGCCCGATCATGAACGACGACGCCCCCGCCGAGAGCGAGGACGCGCCGGTGGCCGCCGGCCAGGTGGTGCACTTCTTCCCGCCGATCCGCCTGAAGGCGGCCGTGGCGTGAGCGGTGGTTTTCTTCCCCCGCGTGCGGGGGAAGGCAGCGCGAAGCGCCGTTTGAGGACTCTCGCGGGATGAAGCCGGATGTCGGCGTCTCACGGGCCCTCACCCTGCGTTCGCAAGGCGAACGCTGTCCCTCTCCCGCAAGCGGGAGAGGGGGAGGTATGCAATGACGCCCCCCTCACACCCCCAGCTGGCGCGCCGCAAGGTCGCGCATGATCTCTTCCGAGCCGCCGCCGATCGCGTTCACGCGCACCTCGCGGTAGATCCGTTCTATCCGCTGACCGCGCATGTACGCGGCGCCGCCGAGGATCTGGCTCGCCTCGCGGGCGCAGAACTCGAGCGTCTCCGTCGCCTGCACCTTGAGGAGGGAGAGATCCACCACCGGGGTCTCGCCGTTCTGGACGCGCCAGGCGCAGAGATCGAGCCAGGCGGTGGAGGCGCGCACGCGCTGCACCATCATGGCGATCTTGTGCCGGATGACCTGGTGGTCGGCGAGGCGCTTGCCGAAGGTGCGCCGCTCCTGGGCCCACGCTGCCGCATCCTCGATGCACGCGCGGGCGGACGCGAGCGCCCCTGAGGCCATGCCCAGCCGCTCGCCGTTGAAGTTGAGCATGACGCCGGCAAAGCCCTGGTTCTCCACGCCGATGAGGTTCGCCACAGGCACCTCCACGCCGTCGAAGTAGAGCGCGGCGGTATCGGAGGCCCACCAGCCCTGCTTCTTCAGCGGCGTGCGTGTCACGCCCGGCCGGTCGAGCTCAATGAGCAGCAGCGACACGCCCCCCGCGCCCGGCCCGCCGGTGCGCACCGCCACGGTGCAGTAGTGGGAAGTCATGCCGCCGGTGATGAACATCTTGGCGCCGTCCACCACGTAGTGGTCGCCGCGCCGCGTGGCCCGCGTCTGCAGGTTCGCCACGTCGGAGCCGCCGGACGGTTCGGTGATCGCCAGCGAGATCTGCTTTTCCCCCGACAGCACCGCCGGCGCGATGGCCGCCTTCATCTCCTCGGTCCCGATGGCGAGGATGGGCGGCAGGCCGATGCCGTGCACCATCAGCGCCGCCGACACGCCGCCCGCGCCGGGCCGCGCCATCTCTTCCGAGGTGATCACGCCGTGGAAGCGGTCCACGCCTTCGGTCCAGCCGCCGTACTGTTCGGGATAACCCACGCCGATGAGGCCGAAGTCGGCGGCGATCTTGAACACCTCGCGCGGCACCGCCCCGGCCTCGTCCCACGCGTCCACGTGCGGGGCGATCTCGCGGTCGACGAACTTGCGCAGCGATGCGCGCCACGCGTGGTGGCTGTCGGTGAAGAAGGGCGAGGGCGGGCGCAGGCTGTCGAAGGTGATGGTCTGCGTGCGTCGTCCGGCGTCGTCGGCCATGGCGTTTCCCTGTTTTGTCCGAGCATGAGCCAGCGCGCGGGCGGAGGCCAGCCCTGACGTGGCGTCGCGGCGGCGCCGGGGCGCCGACGGGCTGCATGGCCTCGGCCGCCCCCATCGTCTCGCGCCTGCGGCGCGATCCACTTCCCCCGCGTGGCGGGGGAAGAAACGTGGCGGGGAAAAACCTCCTACCTTG
>JAIYAO010000147.1 GCA_027488965.1 Alphaproteobacteria bacterium | reverse complement strand
GTTCTGCGCGCTCGGAATGATCTTGTGTCCGGCCATCAGATCGACGGTCTGGTGGCCGATCGCGACCGCTTCCGTAACGTTAAGGGTCAGCAGACAATCTGGCACGGCGGCTTCCGAATCCCGTGGAGGAACACTGAACCGTAGCGCCCAAGAAATGGACGAGTGGTAAATGTGCCTATGGTGCGGCCCCGGAACCGTGGTGTCGCTTAACCGAGGCGTCGGTGGCGAGAATGCCCGGGCCGGGTTTGCCGGGGCGGCGGCGTCTCACTAGGTTGGCTACACGCGCGCCCCAGCGGCGCTCCATGAGATTTGCGAGGAACCCGCCCCATGAACGCCCTCACACACCCGCCGGTCGCCGAAGACGCCAAGTCGCGCATGGAAACCCTGCTGGCCCGCCAGAAGGCCGCGAACATCCGGGCGGGGGCCCCGACCAAGGCGCAGCGCATCGACCAGCTGAACCGCTGCATCGCCATCCTGGTGGACCACGGCGAGGAACTCGTGGAGGCGCTCAACACTGACTTCGGCGCCCGCTCGCGCGACGCCACGCGGCTGACCGACATCGCCGGCTCCATTGGGCCGCTCAAGTTCGCCCGGGACAATCTCGGTGCATGGATGCGGCCCGACAAACGCAAGGTCGAATCGCCGCTGAACCTGTTCGGGGCGAAGGCGGAGGTGCGCTACCAGCCGAAGGGCGTGATCGGCATCATCAGCCCGTGGAACTTCCCGGTGAACCTCACCTTCGCGCCGCTGGCGGGTGTCCTGGCGGCCGGCAACCGCGCCATGATCAAGCCCAGCGAGCTGACGCCCGTGACGTCGGATGCGATGCTGCGGCTGTTCGATCTGTACTTCGATGAAGAAGAGATCGCGGTCATCACCGGCGGCGCAGACGTGGGGGCGTCGTTCTCCGGTCTGGCGTTCGACCACCTGGTGTTCACCGGCGGCACGTCCATCGCCTACCACGTGATGCGCGCGGCCTCCGCCAACCTCGTGCCGCTAACGCTCGAACTGGGCGGCAAAAGCCCCGTGATCGTCGGCAAAGGCGCCGACATGGAGAAGACCGCTGCGCGCATCATGAACGGCAAGACGTTGAACGCCGGCCAGATCTGCCTTGCGCCCGACTACGTGATGGTCCCGAAGACGGAAGAGGGCGCGTTCGTCACCGCCGCCACCGGCGCCGTGGCGAAGATGTTCCCCACCATCAAGGACAATCCGGACTACACCTCCATCGTCAACCAGCGCCACTACGACCGCATCCGCGGCCTGGTGGACGATGCAAAGGCCAAGGGCGCGCGTGTGGTGGAGATCAATCCCGCCAACGAGGACTTCAGCCAGCAGGAACACCGCCGTATCCCGCCGACGCTGATCATGGACGCCACCGACGACATGAAGGTGATGCAGGAAGAGATCTTCGGGCCGGTCCTGCCGGTGAAGACGTACGCAACCGCCGAGGAGGCCGTGGCGTACGTGAACGCACACGACCGACCTTTGGGCCTATACTATTTCGGCGAGGACGACGCGGAGCGGGAGATGGTGCTGTCACGCACCACGTCGGGCGGCGTGACGGTGAACGATGTCATCTTCCACGTGGCGCAGGAGGATCTGCCGTTTGGCGGCATCGGTCCCGCCGGCATGGGCAGCTACCACGGCCGCGACGGCTTCCTGGAGTTTTCGCACAAGAAGTCGGTCTACAAGCAGATCAACAGCGAAATCCTCGCCATGACGCGCCCGCCGTTCGGCAAGGCGTTCCGTCAGCAGATCGTCGGCCGCATCAAGAAGTGATCAGGTCGGGTCCCGGCGGGGCTGTCCGCGCGTGAGGAACGCGGGGGCCGCTTCGCCGAAGCCCAGCACCGGATCGCGTTCCTCCCGGGCGTCGCGCGGGGGGCGAGGTTCGCGGTGGCGCGGTTCGCGGGCGGCGGGCGCTTCGCGCGGCTCGCGCGGCTCGCGCGGCGGGCGGGCCTCGGCAGGCTCTCGCGCCTCGCGCGGCTCCCGGGCCTCCTGCGGCGCGCGGGGCCGCTCGGCGCGTTCGCGACGGGGACGTTCGGCGCGCGGTTCGCGCGGCGGGCGGGGAGCGGCATCCGAAGGCGGGGCAGCTTCCGGATCGTAGGCCGGCGCAGGCTCCATGGCGGCGGTGGGGCGGCTCTGGTCGCGCTGCTTGAAGCGGTCGCGTTTGCGGCTGCGGTCGGCGCGCAATTCCTCGGCCTTGCGCCCGCGACCGCCGGAGTCGCGGCTGTCGCCAAGACGTTCGGTGGGGGCGCCCTCGATCTCGACCATCTCGATGCTGGCGCCCAGCATCTTCTCGATGGCCTGGACGGAGCGGAGATCTTCGGGGCCGGCAAGCGTGTAGGCCTCGCCGGTGCGGCCCGCGCGGCCGGTGCGTCCGATGCGGTGGATGTAGTCTTCCGGGTGGCGCGGCGGCTCGAAGTTGAACACGTGGCCCACGTCGGGAATGTCGAGGCCGCGGGCCGCCACGTCGGACGCCACGAGCAGCTGCAGGTCCCCCGCGCGGAAGCGATCCAGCGTCTTGGTGCGCAGGGACTGGTCCAGGTCGCCGTGGATTGGCGAGGCGTCAAAGCCGTGCCGTGTCAGCGACTTGGCGACGATATCCACGTCCGTCTTTCGGTTGCAGAAGATGATGCCATTCTTGATCGTCATCGACTGCAGCACTGCCCGCAGCGTGGCGCGGCGGGTGCGGGGGTCGCCGCCGGGCATCTTCACGATGCGTGCGGTGATGGTGGTGGCCTGCGTGGCGGGCTTGGAGACTTCCACCCGCACGGCGCTCGACAGGAACTGGTCCGTCAGACGCTGGATCTCCGGCGGCATGGTGGCCGAGAAGAACAGGGTCTGCCGCGTGAACGGCGTCATCTTGAAGATGCGCTCGATGTCCGGGATGAAGCCCATGTCGAGCATGCGGTCGGCTTCGTCGACCACCATGACCTGCACGCCGTTGAGCAGCAGCTTGCCGCGCTCGAAGTGATCGAGCAGCCGCCCCGGGGTGGCGATGAGCACATCGACGCCCTGCGTCAGCAGCGCATCCTGGTCCCCGAAGGAAACGCCGCCGATGAGCAGCGCCATCCTGAGATTGTGGTACTTGCCGTACTTGTTGAAATTCTCCGCCACCTGGGCGGCGAGTTCGCGGGTGGGCTCCAGGATCAGTGTGCGCGGCATCCGCGCCTTGGCCCGGCCTCTGGAGAGGATCTCGATCATCGGCAGGGTGAATGAGGCGGTCTTGCCTGTGCCCGTCTGGGCGATGCCGAGAACGTCGCGGCCCATCAGCACGTGGGGGATGGCCTGCGCCTG
>JAIYAO010000035.1 GCA_027488965.1 Alphaproteobacteria bacterium | reverse complement strand
TCCATGGTGGTCGCCAGTTTTCAGGATTGGACCCGTCGCTGACGCGGGGTGGAGCAGCCCGGTAGCTCGTCAGGCTCATAACCTGAAGGTCGTAGGTTCAAATCCTGCCCCCGCACCCAAATCGACGGTTCATGCTCAACCCCGCGCGCAAGCGCGGGGTTGTTTGCATGTGCGCCGCCGCCTTGCGCGCCAGGAAACCCTAGGGCGCGCCCAGGCGGCCCCGCAGCGCCGCCAGCAACGCGCGCCACCACTCCCCATGCCGCGTGAGGAAAACCCCGTCGGGAAAGCCGTGCCGCGCCACGTGCTCCGCCGGCACGGTGTCCCAGCCGCGGTGCTCCAAGGTCACGCGCGTCTCATCGCCCACCGGCTCGAACCGCACATCCACATGCGTCATTTGCCCCTCGGCGAACGTCGCCTGGCGCCAGGAGAAGGCGAGGTGGGCCGGCGGCGACCATGCCGTGATGCGGCCGATCTCGAACACGTGGCCGTTGTCGAGCGTCTCCGTGAAGCGTCCGCCGACGCCCGGCTCGAACGCCAGCCGGCCTGGTCCGCGCGGCGTGAACGCAAACACCCCGTTCGGCGTCCACCACAGCGCGATCTCCTGCGTGAACGCGTCGAACACGCGCTGGGGCGGCGCAGCGATCCGCAGCGCCACCATCACCGAGGACGTCACTTGCGCTTCTCCACATGCGCCTTCAGGCCCTGCAACTGCGCGGCCCAGAGATCCTCCGTCTCCTCAAGCCACGCCCGCAGCGCCGCGATCGGCTTCGGATTGAGCGCATAGATGCGCACGCGCGCGTCGAAATCCGGATGCGTTTCCTCCACAAGCCCCGCGCTGCGCAGCGTACGCAGGTGCCGGCTCATGGCTGCGGGCGAAAGCCCCGTCCGTTCCGCCAGTTCACCCGCGCGCAGCGGCCCCTTGCGCAGCAGCGCCACCACGCCGCGCCGGTGCGGATCGGCGAGCGCGGCAAGCGTGCGATCGACGCTCAAAGGCGCGCCTTCGTGGTGAAGCCCGTCGCCTTGTCCCATTCCGCGCTGGTCATCGCCTGCACCGTCTGGCCGAAGGTCCAGATGTGGCCCTCGGGATCGACGGCGCGGTAGGTGCGGTCGCCGTAGAACTGCGTCTGCGGCTCCTGCAGGATCTGCGCGCCGGCCGCGCGCCCCCGCGCGCAGTGGGCGTCGATGTCCTGGTCCAGATGCACATGCACCGACTGCGTGTTCAGCCCCGTGATGGACTGCGGGCTCTTGTGCGCCGCGCTCCATTCGTTGCCGACCATGATCAACCCGTCGCCGAAGCGCATTTCCGAATGGGCGAGATTGCCGTCGCCGTCGAGGATCACCATCAACGGCTCGAAGCCGAACGCGTCCTCGAGCCAGCGCAGCGCCGCCTTCGGATCACGGTAGCAGAGCGCCGATGAAAAGGCGGGGCGGCGGAACTCCTCGATCATCGGACTGCTCCCTAAAATCCGCAATATTCAACCCGAAGTGAAACTAAATGGCAAGTCCGTCGTTGCCCAGGGCTTCAGTGAGCGCTTGACGCCGCACATGCCGGCCGGCGCCCGCGCCGCGTCACCCGGGCGGCGGCCCCGGATAGCGCGCGAACGCCGGCAGCGTGTGCGCGTCCTCCATCCACGCCAGGCGCTCGGCGGTCTGGATGTGCACCTGCGCGGGCAGGGCGGCGGGGTCGTCCAGCGTGCTGCTCTGGATGTCGATGATGCCGGGGAGGTTGACCGCGTTCATGTAGAACAGCCCCGTCCCGCAGGCGCCGCAGAACTGGCGGCGGCCATGCTCGGATGAGGCGTAGGTCACGGGCGATCCTTGCGTCACCGTCACGGCGCCGTCTGCAAACGCCGCCCAGCCCACCATCGGCGCGCCCGCGGCGCGGCGGCAGTCGGTGCAGTGACACAGCGCATGGTGCATCGCCTCGCCCGAGACCTCGTAACGGATCGCGCCGCAGTGGCAGCCGCCGGCAAGCTTCATCGATGCCTCCTAGAGATTACGCGCGAACAACGCGTGCAGGCGCGTCCAGTGCCGTTCCGCCGCTGTTTTGTGGTAGGCTTGGCGCTGCGGGAACGCAAAACCATGTTCCGTCCCCGGATAGATCTCCACCTCCGCATGGACGGCGTTGGCCGCGAGATCCGCGCGCAGGGTTTCCACCATCTCCAGCGGTGCAAAGCGATCGGTCTCTGCGCACGCGAAGTAGAGCTCGCCGCGCGCCTTGCGGGCGGCAAGGTGCGGGCTGTCCTGCGCCTCGGTCACCAGCGCCACGCCGTAGAGCGATGCCGCCGCCGCCACGCGGTCCGGGTACCGGGCCGCCGCATTGATCGCGTACTGGCCGCTCATGCAGTAACCGAACACACCGATCTTGCCGGGCTTCGCCGCCGGATCGCTGTCGATGTGCGCCAGCAACGCGTCGGTGTCCGCCATCACCAACGGGATGTTGATGGAGGTCATCAGCTCGATCATCCGCGCAAACCACGCCGATCCCGGCGTCGCGTCCATGGGGCCGAGTTCAAGCACGCCGGCGCGGTAGTACAGGTTCGGCAGCACCACGTAGTAGCCCGCGCTGGCCAGCCGGCGCGCCATGTCGCGCAGCTCCTCGCGGATCGCGGGCGCGTCCATGTAGAAGAGGATGGCGGGATGGGGGCCGTCGCGGTCCGGATGGGCGATGAACGTCGTGCACGCGCCGTCCGCCGTCGCGATATCCACCGTCTTCTCGATCACTGCCGCCTCCCGCTTTCAGCGAGCGTAGGCACAGACGGCTGCAGCTGTCACCGTGGATGCGCGCCGGCGGTCGTTACGGTGCGGTGCGTCCGCGCATGTCGGCGGCGTCGCGCTGTTCCTTCACGCTCATCGCCGGCGGCCCGCCGCCGAAGGCGCGATACACCTGGATCGCCGCGCCCGCCTGGGACTGCTCGGCGTTGATGCGGATCACGCGGGCGTCCAGCAGTTGCTGTTCGGCGCGGATGCGGTCCGACAGGCTGGCGATGCCGGCGCCGTAGGAGGCGCGCACGCCGCGGGCGGTGGTCTCGGCGGCGGCCTCCGCCGCGCGCGCGGAAGCAAGACGCCGCTCGCCCTGCGCAAGGCCGGCCAGCGCGAGCGACGCCTCGCTCACCGCGGTGTTCACCGTCGCCTGGTAGGTGACGAGCGACTGGTCGAATTCCGCATTGCGCTGGCGCGAGATGGCGAAGCGTCGGCCCCAGTCGAACAGCGGGACAGACAGGGTCGGGGTGGCCGTCACCTGCGCCAGCCGCTCCGGCACCGCCGAGCCGATGATGTTGTCGGTGACCTCCAGCCCCCCGGTGAGGCGCAGCTGCGGCAGCAGGTCCTGGCGCGCGATGCCGAGTCTGGCCGCCGCCACGAGGGTCCGCGCTTCGGCCCCCGCCACGTCGGGGCGCAGCCGCAACAGGTCCGCCGGCGCGGCTGGCGCCGCCGCCAGCGCGTAGGAGGGGACGTCCGCGCGCGCTTCCAGCACCGTCCGGATGTCGGCGGGCTCCGTGCCCGGCGCGCGGCCGCGCAGGGTGGCAAGCGTGGCCGCCGCCCGCCGCGCCGCGATCACGGCGTCCGGGGTCTGGGCGCGGGTGGCTTCCGCCAGGCGGCGCGCGTCGGCGGCATCGGCGGGCGAGGAGAAGCCAGCGTCCGCGCCGATCTGCACGATGCCCGCGAGCTGGTCGGCCAGCGTCACCGCCTCATGCAGCGCGGCCAGCCGCTGCTGGCCGGCGCGGAAGTCCACGTAGGCCTGGGCGATGTCGGCGGCGAGCGCCGCGCGCGCCCCACGGAAATCCTCCACTTCCGCCCGCACATTGGCGCGCGAGCCGATGGCGGACGCCGTTAACCGTCCCAGCAGCGGGATCTCCCAGCTCACCTGCGGGCCGTAACTGCCCACCCCCTGCTCGCGCTCGGTGACGATGGAGCCGCCGCCGCCGGTGACGAAGGACTGGAACGAGCCGACGAGATCGGGCCCGTCCACCACGCGGGTGTAGTTGGCTGTGGCCGACCCCGTGAACTGGGGGAGGAAGTCGGAGGCGGTCTGGCTGGTCAGCGCCCGGGCCGCCTTGAGCCGCAGGGCCGCCAGCTTCGCGTCCGGGCCATCGGCGAGACCCTCCGCCACCAGCCGGTCCAGCGTCGGGTCCCCGAAGCCCTTCCACCAGTCCACCAGGGCCTGGGGATCGGCCTTGACCTCTGCATCTTCCCATCCTGCGGGCAGCGGCGGCGCCTCGGCCTTGCGGTCGGGCATGGTGGAGCAGCCGGCCAGCGCCAGCGCCAGCACGGTCGGCGCGCAAGCGCCCATTAACCATACCCGTCCGATAGTCATCGCCAGCCCTCGGTCAGCGCTGCACCGGCCCGGTGAGGGGCCGCGCACCCGCCCATTCTTGCGCCTTGACATGATTGATCGTTCTTAACATTTAAAGAACGAACATTCGCTTTATATGCATCGCAACATGGCGGGCGCAAGTCGGCGCCCAGAGGGCTTCATCGCATGGCCAGATCGGCCGATCCCGTCCTGGCCGAGCGCCGCCGCCGCCAGATCCTGGATGCGGCCATGGCGTGCTTCCGCCGGCGCGGCTTCCACCAGACGTCGATGCAGGAAATCTGCGCCGAAGCGCACCTGAGCGCCGGCGCCCTTTACCGCTACTTCGCCTCCAAGGCCGAAATCATTTCCGCCATCGCCGAGGACGATTGGCGCGGCCGCGAACCGCTGTTCGAAGCCATCGAGCGCGGCCCCGATGTGGTGGCGGCGGTGTGTGCGCTGGCCGAACATGCGCTGGAGACGTGCGGGGGCGATGGGTCTCTCGTGGCGGAGGTGATCGCGGAGTCGATCCGAGATCCCGAGATGTCGCAGCGGTTCGCCGACCACGACGCCATCTTTCGCCGTCGCCTGACGCTGGCGCTGGCCGCCGCGCAGCGGCGCGGTCTCGCGAAGCTCGCCATCACGCCCGACCATGCGGCGGGCATCGTCATGCTGATGCTGGACGGTCTCGTGCTGCGCGCCGCCGGCTTCGGCGCCGCGCGCGCACGCCCGTTGCTGAAGGACTTCCGGGTGGCCGTGGAGCATCTGTTCGTGCCCGCGCCGCCGCCACCGCGCCGCGCGGTCAAACTCGTTGCCGCAGAGATCGATTCATGACCGCCCACCACGACGAAGACGACGCCAAACCCGCGGCCGCGGAGGAAACCAGCCCCTTGATCGTCTGGGGCGGCACGGCGGGCATTCTGGCCTTGCTGGCCGCCGTCTTCTTCCTCACCCACGGCGAGGAGCGCGAGAAGGGCGAGAAGGGGGCCGCGGCCCCCAGCGTCACCGTGATGACGGTGGCCGAGCAGCCGTTCTCCCAGAAGCTTTCCCTCGCGGGTGAAGCGCGGCCGAAGGTGGATGTGCGCGTGTTTGCACCCACCACCGGCGTGCGGGTGACGAAACTGCTGGTGGATGAAGGCGCCATGGTGCGCGAGGGCCAGCCGCTGGCCCAACTCGACACCCGCGTCGCCAACGCCCAGATCAGCGCCGCCCAGGCCACCGTGGCGGAGGCGCTCTCCGCGCAGGTGCGCGCCGAGGACGAGTACCGCCGCGCCGAATCCATCAAGGACAGCGGCGCGCTGTCCACGGAGGCGATCGCCGCCCGCGCCGCCGCCGCCAAGGCCGCCGATGCGCGCCTCGCCGCCGCGCGTGCGCAGCTGGCGGAAGTCAACGCGCGGCTTGAAGGCGGCTACATCCGCGCGCCGAACGCGGGCCTCGTGATCGAGCGTGCCGCGCAGGTGGGCCAGCTGGTGGACGGCCAGGCCTTGTTTCGCATCGTCGGCGGCAACGCGCTCGAAGTGGGCGTGGAGGTGAGCGAGACGGACATGCTGGCCATGCGCGTGGGCCAGACCGCCGCGTTCCGCCTCGCTGACGGCGCCGAAGTGAAGGCCGTGCTGCGCCGCATCCCCGCCGCCATCGACAGCCAGACGCGCACCGGCGAAGCCGTGTTCGACCTGCCGCCCAACGCGCGGCTGCGCGCGGGCATGTTCCTGCGCGGGGAAGCCGAGCTGCCGGCCCGCAACATTCTGGCTGCGCCGCAGTCGGCGGTGACGTTCGAGGATCGCCAGGCGCTGGTGTTCGTGCTTGGCGAGAACAACCGCGTGAAGCGCACGCCGGTGGAGGTGGGCGCCCGCTCGGACGGTCTGGTGGCTATCGAGGGCGGACTTGCGGCGGGGCAGACCATCGTGGCGGGCGGGGCTGCGTTCCTGCAGGACGGCGATGCCGTCACGCCGGTTCGCCCGGCGGCGCCTGCAGCGACCACCAAGGAATCGTCTCTGCGCGGCCGGTCCGGCGGCTGAGGAACACTGACATGGCCCTCAACATCTCCGCCGGTGCGATCCGCAACCCGATTCCGCCGATCGTGCTTTTTCTGGCGCTGCTGTTCGCCGGCTGGACGGCCTACCAGCGCCTGCCGATCAACCAGATCCCGAACATCGAGTTTCCACTGGTCATCGTCACGGTGACGCAGGCCGGTGCAGCGCCCGGCGAACTGGAGACGCAGGTCACGCAGCGCGCCGAGGCGGCGCTGACGGGCGTGCAGGGCGTCAAGCGCATCACGTCCGAGGTCACGCCCGGCCAGTCGCGCACGCTGGTGGAGCTGCAGATCGGCACCGACGTCACGCGCGCGGTGGAGGAGGCGCGCGATTCCATGACGCGCATCCGCTCCGAACTTCCGGCGGACGTGGACGAACCGCGCATCGAACGCGACACCGCGTCCGCGGAGCCCATCGCCTACATGGCGGTGGAGTGGCCCGGCAAGTCAGAGCGCGACCTGTCGTGGTTCATCGACAACGATCTGTCCCGCCAGCTATTGGCGGTGAAGGGTCTGAGCCAGTTGCGCCGCCTCGGCGGCGTGGACCGCGAAGTGCGGGTCGAGCTCGATCCTGAAAAG
The DNA here is from genome assembly GCA_027488965.1 of Alphaproteobacteria bacterium. GTDB lineage: Bacteria > Pseudomonadota > Alphaproteobacteria > Caulobacterales > Aquidulcibacteraceae > VFBF01. Next base: position 1,400 of record JAIYAO010000035.1, on the reverse strand, counting down.
CTCGTGGCGCTGGGCATCACCGCGTCGGAAGTCAGCCAGCAGCTTCGCGCGCAGAACACAGACCTGCCCGGCGGGCGGGCGGAAGTGGGCGGCCAGGCGCAGTCGATCCGCACGCTGGGCGGCGCCACCACCGTGGAAGGCCTCGCCGATACCCGCGTCGTGCTGCCGGGCGGCCGCTCGGTGCGGCTCGACGAACTGGGCAGCGTCGTCGATTCCGAAAGCGAGCAGGCGGCGATCTCACGCTACAACGGCCAACCCGTGATCTCCTTCCTGGTGCAGCGGGCCAAGGGCACCAGCGAAGTCGACGTCTACGACGGCATGATGGCCAAGCTGGAGGAGGTGAAGAAAGCCAATCCCGGCCTGAGCTTCCGCGTCCTCGGCACGCCGGTGGATTTCATCAAGGGCCTGAAGATCTCCAGCGAAGCCGCGCTCATCGAGGGGGCGCTGCTGGCGGTGCTGGTGGTGCTGCTGATCCTGCGAGACTGGCGCGCCACGGTGATCGCGGCGCTGGCGATCCCGCTCGCCATCATTCCCACCTTCGCGGTGATCGAGCCGCTGGGCTTCACGCTCAACATGATCACCTTCATCGCGCTCGGCCTTGTGGCGGGGGTGCTGGTGGACGATGCGATCGTGGAGATCGAGAACATCGTGCGGCACATGCGCATGGGCAAGACCGCCTATCAGGCCAGTATCGACGCGGCGGACGAGATCGGCCTGCCGGTGGTGGCGACCAGCTTCTGCATCGTTGCGGTGTTCCTGCCTGTCGGCCTGATGCCGGGCATTTCGGGGCAGTTCTTCCAGAATTTCGGGATCACCGTGGTGGTCGCGGTGCTGATGTCGCTGGCGGTCGCGCGCATGATCACGCCGCTGATGGCGGCCTATTTCCTCAAGGCCAAGGGCCATGCCGAACACGGCGGCGGGCGCATGATCGAAACCTATATGGACGTGCTCGCCTGGACGCTCGACACCGGCAAGATGGCAGTGCGCCGCGCCGGGCTGACGGGGCCGCGCCGCCGCTATCTCTATGTGCCCGCGCTGCTGCTGGTGGTGCTGGTGCTGCTCGCGGTTCCGGCGCTGGCGATGTTCACGAGCTTCAACCTGCTGAACGGGCTCGCCATCCCCAAGGCCGTCGCGGGTGCGGTCGAGGCCGACAGCAACACCTTCATCCACTTCCTCGTCGCCAAGACTTTCGAGGTGACCCAGCTCCTGCTGGTCTCGCTGCTGTCCTTCGGGGCGCTGCTGCTCGCCTTCAAGGCGATCGAGTGGCCCTCGCGCGGGAGCGGCAGCTTTGCTCGGGGCACCCGCTGGCTGACGGCGCGGTTCTACGACCACCGCATCTGGATGCTCGGCAGCGGCTGGTTCTCGTTCCTGGTGACGATCCTGCTGTTCGGCCAGATCCC
>JAIYAO010000105.1 GCA_027488965.1 Alphaproteobacteria bacterium | reverse complement strand
CGCCGCCGAAACAGGACCGCCGGCGCCCCCGCCGGCAAAGTCGTGCAGGCGGAACCACCGCAGGCCGGCGAGGGCGCCGGCGGTCCTGCTCGCCGAGACCTGCGATGCCCGGAGCGCGGTCGTCCCCGCCCGCGTAACCCCGTTCGAGATTGCACGCCGCAGACACCGCACGGGGACGAGGTCGTCCCCGCTCCGGTCAAGCCCCCTACGCCACCGCCTTCACCGGCAACGCGTTCCCCGCCGCCCGCGCGCGCGCTTCGCCGCGGCGGATCTCTTTCATCAGGTCCCGGCAGTAGTGGCCGAAGTCCACCTGGATGGTGTGGCGCGCGGATTTGTAGAACGGGCCGAGATAGTAGGCTTCGTCCTTGGCGGTCACGGCGTTCATCTCGTCCGGCGCCGGCGGGCGGTATGTGCCGGTGAGGTAGGCCGCGACGAGTTTGGATTGCTGCTCGGCGAAGTTCACCAGTGTGGGCAGCGGCTGGGCGAGCCCCATGAAGAAGAGGTTCGGCGCGTCCGGGCGCATCATGCGCTTGAACAGCGGGTAGCGGTTCTCTTCGTCCGGCTTCAGCGCGGCTTCAGTGAAGAACGGGAAGGTGATATTGTAGCCCGTGGCGTAGATGATGGCGTCCACGTCCTCCACCGTATCGTCGGCGAAGCGCACGCGCGTGCCTTCCAGCGCCTTGATGGCGGGCTTCATGCGGATGTCGCCGCAGCCGGCTCGGGTGAGGAATTCGCCGCTGACGGAGGGATGCGCCTCCAGCACCTGGTGATCGGGCTTCGGCAGGCCGTAGTCCTCCATGTTCCCCACCGCTTTCTTGATGGCGCCGCGGGCAAGCGCCAGCGCCACGGGGCGGGGTATCCACGGCGGCGCCGACGCCTTGTCCGCCGGCACCCCGTGCATGTACTTCGGCAGCACCCACACGCCACGGCGCGCCGAAACGAAGAGATTCTTGCAGATCGGCCGCTGGCTCAGCTCCGAGGCGATGTCCATCGCCGAGTTGCCCATGCCGACGACGACGACGTTCTTGCCGCGCATGTCCACCGGGTGGAACGGGTCCTGGTACTTGTGGCTGTGGAAGTGGGGCCCGTCGAAATGGCCGGGGTACGTGGGCACGCGCGCATCCCAGTGGTGGCCGTTGGCGACGATGAGCACATCGTAGGCCCGCGTCTCGCCGGTCGACAGCGTGACGTTCCAGATCGCGCCGTCGCGCTCGGCCTTCATCACCCGCGTGTTGAACGTGATCGTGGGGCGCAGGCCGAAGTGGTCCACGTAGTCCTTGAAGTACTGGAACAGCTGCGCGTGGTGGGGGAAATCGGGCCAGTCCGCCGGCACGGGGAAGTCCTCGAAGGCGAGACGCCACTTCGAGGTGTCGATGTGCAGGCTCTGGTAGCAGGCGCTCTCCCCGTTCGGGTTGCCGAAGTACCAGACGCCGCCGATCTCGTCGGACGCCTCGAAGCAGTCGTACGGGATGCCATGGTCCTTAAGCCGCTTGGCCGTGGAAAACCCGCTGGGCCCCGCCCCGATGATGCACGCCTTCGGCAACGCCATGCGCCTGATCTCCCGATACCTGCCCCACGCTAGCCGATGGACGTTACGGCGCCCAAGGGGTCTGCCGGCCGCCATGCTGCGGCTGCGTCCATCCATTGCGTGTTAACCATGGGCTCCATACTTTGGGTTGGGGCAACGATTCGCGCCCGCGAGGTGCGGACCTGAGGGAAAGTCATGGAGGCGGCTCCAAACCGGGGCGGCGTCTTCATCGGTCCGTCTTTCCGCGAGGGCCCCCAGGCCCCGCGACCTGCGAGGGCGCCATGGATCTCTATCTGGACGAAGAAATCGAAGCCGGCGACGAACTGATGGACGTCGTCGAGGCGGTCATGCAGGAGGACGACCGGTTCGCCTGCGAACGCGCCGAGGACGGCGACGTCCAGTTCGGGTTCAAGGGCGCCTGGTGCGAGGCCGTGGGCTACTTCAGCTGGCGCGAGGAGCTGCCGGCCATGCTGTTCACGGTGTCCTTCGGCCTCGCCGCCGACGAGGACCGCCGCAAGGACGCCGCCCACCTCATCGCCATGATCAACGAAAACCTCTGGCTGGGGCACTTCGACCTCTGGGCCGAGGACGGCTCCATCGTGTTCCGCCACGCCCTGCCGATGATCGGGCGCAGCGAGATCGCGCCGGGCGAGGTGCAGTCGCTGCTGGCTGCGGCGCTGGACGCCGCCGACCGGTTCTATCCGGCCTTCGGTTTCCTGCTGAATGATGGCAAGAGCGCCGAGGACGCCGCCTTCGCGGCCCTGTTCGAGACCGCCGGGGAAGCATGACATGGAACAGCCAGCGGTCGCCCTGGTCGGCGCCGGCCAGATGGGCGGCGCGCTGGTGCGTGGCTGGCTGGCCGCCATCCGGCGCGGCGGGGGGCTGACGCTCACCGTCATCGAGCCGCACTTCGACCCCGCGCTGGAGCGCGAACTCGCCGCCGCCGGCGCCGTGCTCAACCCGCCGGACGGCGGCGCCGCCGACGTGGTGGTGGTGGCCGTCAAGCCGCAGGTGTTCGCTGAAACCGTGGCGCGCGCGCGCACGTTCATCGGACCGCGCACGCTGGTGCTCTCTGTGATGGCCGGCGTGACCATCGCCGCGCTGTGCCGCGCGTTCGAGACCGAGCGGGTTATCCGCGCCATGCCCAACACGCCGGGCCAGATCGGTCAGGGCGTCACCGCCTACGTGGCGGCCGGCGCCTGCGGCGACGAGGACCGCCGCCTGGCCGAGCAGCTGCTGGAGCCGCTGGGGCCGGTAGAGCACATCCCCAACGAACGGCTGATGGATGTGGTGACGGCGGTGTCCGGCTCCGGGCCCGCGTACGTGTTCCTGCTGGCCGAGGTGCTGGCCGCCGCCGCCGAGGCCGAGGGGCTAGACCGGGAGATCGCCGGCCGCCTCGCCCGCCAGACCGTGGCCGGCGCCGGCGCGCTGATGCTAGAGAGCGGCGAGACCCCCGCCGCGTTGCGCAAGCAGGTGACGTCCCCGGGCGGAACGACGCAGGCGGCGCTTGACGTCTTGCAGGCGGGCGACGGGTTGGGCCCAGTCATGCGGCGCGCGGTAGCGGCCGCCACGCAGCGCTCCCGGGAACTTGGCCGCGCCGTGGATACCCCATGATCGGCCCCGATCCCGCCGCCCGCGCCGCCTTCGCCAAGGGCGTCCTGAAACTGGCCGGCGCCAAGCCGTGGCGCGACGTGACCATATTCGACATCGCCGAAGCCGCGCACGCCGACGTGGCGAGCCTTGCGGGCCTCTCCCCGGCCGACGCGCCCGACATCCTCGACGACCACTTCGACCGCGCGTGCGCCGACGGCGTCACCGGCATCGATCATGCCCAGCCCTTGCGGGACCGCGTGTTCGACCTCGCGATGAAACGCTTCGAGGCGATGGAGCCACACCGCGCCGCGCTGCTGGCGCTCGAAAAGGGCCGCGACGGCGTGGCGGTGGCGCAGG
>JAIYAO010000156.1 GCA_027488965.1 Alphaproteobacteria bacterium | reverse complement strand
CAGCGTGGCGATGATCGTCTGCGCCTGCGCCGTCGTCATGAACTCCAGCAGCTTCTGGGCGTTCTCTCGGTTGCGCGCGTAGGCCGAAATGCCTGCGCCGGAGATGTTCACGTGCGCGCCCGCGCCGGCCTGATCGGGAAACACGAGGCCGATCTTCTCGGCCACCGCGCGGTCGGCGGGATCGTCCGACGTCTGCATCCGCGCGAGGTAGTAGTGGTTGGCGATGGCGATCCTGCAGTCGCCTGCCGCCACGGCGCGGAGCTGGTCGGAATCGGAGCCCTGCGGCTCGCGCGCGAAGTTGGCTACCACGCCCTTCGCCCACGCTTCCGCCTTCGCCGGGCCTTCGCGTTCGATGCGCGAGGCCAGCAGCGAGAGGTTGTAGAGGTTGGAGCTGGTGCGCACGCAGATCGCGCCGCGCAGGGCGGGCTTCGTGAGATCGTCCATCGAGGCGATGGTGGCGGGATCCACCTCGCCCTTGCGGTACATGATGACCCGGGCGCGCTTGGCGAAGGCGTACCAGCGGCCTTCGGGATCGCGGTAGCGCGCGGGCACCGCGTCAAGCGCGGGCGAGGTCACCGGCGCGAGCAGGTTGGCCTCCACCAGCCGCGCGAGATTGCCTGCGTCCACGGTCATCACGACGTCGGCGTTGGTGAGTTCGCCCTCCGCCTTCAGCCGCTCCAGCAGTTGGGCGCCCTCGGCCTCCACGGCGCGCACCTCAATGCCCGTGGCCTTGGTGAAGGCCTCGAACACCGACTTGTCGGCATCGTAGTGGCGCCCGGAATAGACATTCACGACGCCGCTTTGTGCGGCGGGCGGCGCGTCCTTGGCGGCCTGCCCGCACCCGGCCGCAAGCAGGGCGAAAAGGGCGGCGAGGACCCCGGCGGGGCGAAACATCGGAGACACGGTGAGGGCTGCCTTTCTTGCGAATAGTTCGCATGTCGAGCTATGCGCCTGCCGCCCCCCCGGCTGTCAAGCGGCTGCACGCGCGGCCGCCCGCCGCTCCTGCCGTCGCCTTGACGCGTGGAAATCGCCCTGCTTATGGTCCGCTCCCTTGGTTGGGGCGCGTAGCTCAGCGGAAGAGCACTGCCTTCACACGGCAGGGGTCGCAGGTTCGAACCCTGCCGCGCCCACCATGAGGTTAACATCGCCTCCGCGGATATCGCGAACTGCGTGCAAAAATGCCGCACTTGTCCGAAATCGAAGCCTGAAGCGGGAGCGCGCTCCGTAGGGTCATGATGTCCGTGTAATGTTGCGGCCTGCGGTTGGGAATTTCTCTCCACGGCCTGGCGGCGGGCGCTCTTCTCGTCGTCTTTGGTCCGGTCGGCGCCATGGCGGAACCGCCTCGGGTGCTCGGTGTGGAATCGTGCGCCTCCGTGGCCTGTCACAACGCTGCAGAGCCGTTGCCGAACTCCTCGGTGGCCCAGAACGAATACCGCGTTTGGGCGGCAAGCGATCCGCACGCCCGCGCATACAAGAGCCTCTCGGGGGAGCGCGGGGTCGCCATGGCCCGCCTGGCGGGTGTTGGCCCGGCGACGGAGGCCCCGCTTTGTTTGTCGTGCCACACCACGGCCCAGGCCGGGGCTGTGCCCGGGCCGCGCCTGACGCGCGAAGAGGGCGTGAGCTGCGAGGCCTGCCACGGTGCAGCGTCGCCATGGATCGGCCCGCACGCGCGCGGGCTCTATCACTACGATGAGGTGCTGGCGGCCGGGTTGTATCCGACCGCAACCATCGCCGCGCGCGCCGCGCAATGCCTGCGCTGCCACGGGCCCGATGCCGGCGTCGATCACGGGCTGATCGCGGCCGGACATCCGCAACTCACCTTCGACCTTGCATCCTACTCGCGCCTCCAGCCGGCCCATTTCGTGGTCGACCACGACTATCGCCAGCGCAAGCGCCCGCTCGCGGAGGCGGCGGTGTGGGCCATCGGCGCCAGTGCGGTGGTGGCGAAGCGGTTCCGGGTGCTTGGCGACCCGGCGCGGGGCAAGACGCCGCTCTTCCCGGAGCTTTCGGCGCTGAACTGCGAAAGCTGCCATGTGCCCATCGCGGACTGGCCTGCCACTTCTGCGCGTCCCGCTGCATGGCGCCCGCGCCCGATCCTCGATCTTTCCGAGATACCCGCCTTGCTGGCGGTGGCGGCGGTGGTCGCGCCCGAGCTGGCAGACGAGATCGCCACGCGCCAGAGGGCGGTGGAGGCTGCAGCGGCCGGCGAGGGCGCGTTCAGCCCCGCCGCAAACGCCTTCGCCGACGCCATCGACAAGTTGGGCGCCAGCGTAGCGCGCACGGGGATTTCGGGCCCGCAGGCGCGTACGGCGATGCAGCGTCTGCCGGCGCCGGATGCAGCGACCTCTGCGCACGCGGTCCATGCAACCGACTTCGCCCTGCGCGCTTTCGCGCGTTCGGCGCTCGACGCCGGCGTGCTTCCGGCTGCGGATGCGCTGGCGGTTTCACAGCGGCTTCAGTCCACCGTCCGAGAAGCCCCCCGTCCGGATCTGGCGGGCGCCGACGGCGCACGGTTGCGCGCAGACCTCGCAGGCGGAACACATTTCCAGGAGAAGACGCCATGAGCATCCTTCGGCGCGCATTGGGCGTTGGCGCGATCCTCCTCGCGGCGCTGCCGCTGGCCCTGTTCGCCGGCCTCGCGCCCGCGCAGGAAACGAAGACGAGCGCCATCCGGCCTGCGCCGCCCGCGCCGACGCCCGCCCGGGCCGCCGATCCGCACGCCGACTTCGCCGCCGACCAGTTTCCCTCCGCCACCAAGTGCGCGCCGTGCCACCAACGCATCTTCACCGAATGGTCCTCGTCGAGCCACGCCTATGCGTCGGTCTCGCCGATGTTCCACAAATTCGAGCAGGCGCTCTCGGTGCTGGCGTCCGGCACGGTGGGCACGTTCTGCGTGCGATGCCACCAGCAGGTCGGCACCCAGCTTGGAGAACCGCGCGAAGCGGCGCTCTGGAACCGCTCGGCCATCGCGCGCGAAGGGATCACGTGCATCACGTGCCACCGCGTTTCCACCGAGTTCGCCCGCGTCAACGGTGAGCGTCATATCAATCCGGGGCCGGTGACCGATCCGGTGGTGGGCGTCGGCGCCACGCAAAATCTCTACGACGTCATCGCCGACCCCGACCGTTTTCGCGTGCAGTTCGAGGACAGGGATCCGGCAGGCGCCCGGCCCGTGTCGCCGCTGGAGAACACGCCGATCCACGGCGGCGTCGTGAAGTTCGAGACCATCGCCAAGTCCGAGTTCTGTGTGTCGTGTCACCAGGTGGCGGTGCACCCCGGCATCAAGCTCGAGGTGGTGTGGGAGCAGTACCGCGCCAGCCCAGCCGCGCGGGCCGGGGTCACCTGCCAGGACTGCCACATGGGCAAGACCCCAGGACGGCACGACGGCTACGCAAGCTGGCCCACCGCCATCGTCAACGGCGAGATCATCGGCGATCCCCAGGCGCGTCACGCAAACCATGCGTTCTACGGGCCCGGTTACTCCATCGCGCATCCCGGCGTGTTCCCGTTCAACCCGCGCGCGCAGCGCTGGTCGATCGATCAGTGGCTGACGTTCGATTACCGCGCGGCATGGGGGAACCCGGACTTCGAGGACCGCATCGCGCGGGATGGATCGTCGTGGGCGTTCCCGCCGACGTGGGCCAGCCGCGAGGCGCGGGAGAATGCGCGCATGATCGTGGACCAGAACCTGCGCCTGCTGGAACGCAAGAAGGTCGAACGCATCGCGGTGATGGAAAACAGCATGCGGATCGACGGTCCGCTGTTCCGGTCGTCGCCGCGGGCAGGCCGGGCGCTCGCATTCACCTACCGGGTCAACAACATCGACGAGGGGCACAACCTGCCGTCCGGCTCCCTCGGCGCCCAGCCGGAGCTCTGGCTGAATGTCGCGCTCATCGATCCCGACGGGAAACGCATCTGGGAGAGCGGGTACGTCGACCAGTACGGCGACATGGCGGACCTGCACTCCCGCGACGTGCGCGAAGGCCGGCTGGCGCATGACGCCCAGCTCTTCAACCTCCAGACCAAGTTCCTCACCACCAACGTGAAGGGCACGGACCGGGAGATGTACCTGCCGATCAACTTCGACATCGACCAGCGACCGTTCATCCGGCCGGCGGGGGTGCCCAGCACGGTGCTCAATCATCCGCCGTTCATCCGCATGGAGCAGCGCTCCATCGCGCCGCTTGCGCATCGGGACGCGCACTATCGCGTTCCCGCCCGTCTCATGACCAAGCCCGGCACATATCGCCTGCAGTCGCGCATGCGCAGCCGGGCGGAGCCGCTGTATTTCATGCAGTTCGTGGGCGCCACAACGGAGATGGAGCGGCTCATGAACGAGTGGACGGTGGACCTGCATCCGACTGCGGTGGCCTTCGATGTCCGCTAATAGGCCCCAGCGCTCTCGCCTCGCGCTCGCGCTCGCTCTCGCTGCGTCGGCGCTTGCGTGGAAGGGCGCGGCGAACGCCGCCCCGGCCTTCGACGATGCCGCCTGCACCGACGACCCCGCCAACGCCGCGCACGAGAAGCCCCCCGTGATGGCGCCCGAAGCGCGGCTTGTGCCCGTGGACCGCGCGCTGTTCGGTCCGGACCCGTCCTATCCCGACAAGCCCTACGACGCCGAAGCGCAGATTCAGATCTACGGCGGCAAGACCTCCGTGAAGACGCCGCGCCCGCTGCTGGAGATCGGGCGCGCGCTCTACGGCCCCGGTGAACTCGGTCCCGGCATCGCCCTGTTCGGCGACAAGAACCGCTTCTTCCCGCAGGTTCTGCTGTTCGGTGATTTCCGGACCGCTCTCGCGTCCAACGACCTGGGTGGCGAAGAGGTGACGGTCCTCGCCGCGCAGCTCAACCTCAACCTCGACATCAAGCTGACCGGCACGGAGCGGTTCCACATCTTCTGGAAACCGCTGGAGGACGGCGCCGAGATCACGCGGTTCGAATTCGCCCGCTCCGGCGGGCGGGAGGAGAAATCGGTCGCTCTATTCAATGCAGATCCTGTCACCGCCTTCTTCGAGGGGGATCTGGGCGCCATCTATTCCAACTTCACCAACACCCACGCGGCGTTCGATGCGCCCGTGGCGTTCGGGCGGATGCCGCTGCTGTTCCAGAACGGCGTGTGGATGGAGGACGCCATGATCGGCGTGGCGGCCACGCTGCCGGCCCGCCATATCGGCACGCTCGACGTCTCGAACTTCGACATCACCGTCTTCGCGGGCTTCGACGAAGTGACCACGCCGGCCTTCCGCAACAATGTCGGTGGCATCGCCGACCATGCGGGCGACGTGTACGGCGCCATCGGCTTCTTCGACACGCGCGAAGGGTACCTGGAGACGGGCTACGCCTACGTCCGCGACACGCGCGGCGGCGCGCTCGACTTCTCGTACCACAATGTCACCGCCGCGTTCACGCGGCGCTATGGCGGCTGGCTGTCCAACTCGATTCGCGTCATCGCCAACTTCGGGCAGTCGCCGGGCCTCAACCGCAAGCAGACGGCGGATGGCTGGCTGGTGCTGCTGGAGAACTCCATCGTCACCCACAAACCGTCGACGCTCGTGCCGTACGTCAACGCCTGGTACGGGTCCGACCAGCCGCAGTCGGTGGCGCGTGCGGGCGCCGCGGGCGGCGTCCTGAAGAACACGGGCCTGGCCTTCGAGACCGACGGCATGACCGGCTTTCCCAAGCTCGACGATACCGCCGCCGACACCTACGGCGCGGCGGTGGGGGTGCAGTACCTGTTCAACCTCGATCGCCAGATAGTGGTGGAAGCGGCCGCGCTGCAGACGCGGGGCGAGGACGTGGGCCGGCCGGCCCCGGGGCCGCAGGCGGCGCTCAGCCTACGCGCCCAGCAGCCGCTGTCGGAACGCTGGATCCTGCGCGCCGATGCGGTCTACGGGGTCCGCGACAAGCTTGACGATGTGGCAGGCTTCCGCGTCGAGTTGCGCTGCAAGTTCTGAGGCCGGCCCGCGCGTGGCCCGCGTCTCCGCGGCGGCAAACCCGGACCATAGATTCGACGAATTGCCCGCCCAATCTCAGATGACGGTTTCGTGACGCTCCGGTCGGCGTCCACGCCCTCGGGCGTGGCGTCCATGGAGGGGGAACCGGGCGCATGCCGCACCGTTTGTGGCAGGGCACAGGCAAGGAGCAGGATCCCATCACACCGCGAGCCTCGCCTCCGACCGCGCCGCCGTGCAGCGCATTGCCTGCGCGTCGATGGGCTGGGCCGGGCCAGCTTCCCCCTAAGGTTCGGGCGTTTTCGCATGCCGCCCATTCCGGCATGCGTTGGGTCTCTCGGCCTGCCATCGGTTGTCGGAGGGCGGAATTTGCGTTAACGGATTGGATGAACACGTTCGGCGAGTTCAATGGACCGGGAACGAGGCATCTGGCGGGAGGAATCCGCCTGAATGCGCGTTCACCGGATGTACCGGCTAAATCGCGGCGGGATCACGGTTCTTTCAAGAGGCCGTTGCGATCGCCGTTTACCGCCATCACGTGGCGCTGCGTGACCGGACGGGGTGTGATCCCCGCCGACTACCTGGGGGCTGAAGCCAGCGCAGGGGCTATCCTGCGCGCTTCTGCGGAACCGGGGCGTTCGTCCCGTACACGCTCGGAGGACTGAAGGACATGGAGACCGATTTCTGCAACGTCGACGGCGCCCGTCGTCTGAAATCGCGGATTGAAGAGTACTGGCGCGAGCGCGGCTTCAACGTGGACATTAAACTCGTGGAAGCCCCGTTTGTCGCTGCGATGCGCTCCGCGCGCACGGACGTGCGCAGCGACATGGTCAACGGCTTCCCGAAGAAGTCGCGGCCGGAGAACGACGCGTCGAACCCCCGGTTCCGCGACCAGGACTGACACGACCACCACGGCCCGGAAGGGGCCGCGACGGACGGCCGGGCGAAGGAACGCCCGGCCCATCCTCGGTGGAGACCGGAACGCCTTCAGCGCAAAACGGATCGCACGGCCGCGCCGAGTTCGGCGTAGGCGTCGATGAGCACGTCCGCGCCAAGCGTTTCCACGCCCTCCTCGCAATAGCCGAAGCGCACCGCGATGGCGGGCGCGCCCGCAGCCTGCGCGGCGTTCACGTCGGCGGCGCTGTCGCCGACCATGACGGAGCGCCCCGTCGTCCCGCCTGCAGTGGCGACGGCGGCGCGGTAGTGGCCAGGATCGGGCTTGCGCGCCGGTACGGCGTCGGCGCCGACGATGGCCGCGAACCGGTCTGCGATCCCCAGCGTCTCCAGCAACTGCACCGACAGGCCCGTGCGCTTGTTGGTGCACACCGCCAGTACTGCGCCGGCGCCGATCAGCGTGTCGAGCGCCTCCACCGCGCCCTCGAAGGGGCGACTGTCGCGGGCGATGTCGGCGGCGTAGGCGGCCACGAAATCTTCTGTGAGCCGGGAGAGCTTTTCTTCCGGCCAGACGATCCCGTGCGCCCGCGCCGCACGCTCGATGAGGGCGCGTGCGCCCTGGCCCACCATGAGGCGCGTCTCGGCGGCGGGCGGCGCCGACAGTCCTTCCGCGGTCATCACCACGTCCAGCGCGCGCAGGAGATCGGGGGCGGTGTCCACCAGCGTGCCGTCCAGATCGAACACCACGGTCACGCCCGTCAGGTCGCCCATGTCGCTTTCCGTTCCTTTCGCAATCGCGCGGCCCTTGGGCTAGAACGGGCGCAGGATTCTCACAAGCGGACGACGCAATGCCCCCCAGCACCGCGCGCCCCGGCGCCCCGCCCGCGCCCCGGGCCGCCATCATCCTGGCCGCGGGCCAGGGCACCCGGATGAAGTCTTCCACGCCGAAGGTGCTGCACTGGGTGGGCGGCCGGGCCATGCTGGACTGGGCCATCGACGCCGCGACCGCGCTCGGCTGCGCGCGGATCGTGGTTGTCGTCGGCGCCCATTCCCCGGCGGTGGGTGAACATGCGCGCGCGCGCGGCGTGGAAACCGCCGTGCAGGAGCCGGCGCTGGGCACCGCACACGCGGTGATCGCGGCGAAGGAGGCGCTGGCGGATTTCGAGGGCGACGTGATCGTCACCTACGCCGACACGCCGCTGGTGCAGGGCGCGACGCTGGAGAAGCTCTTTGCGGTGCGCGCGGCCGGCGCGTCGCTGGCGGTGCTGGGCTTTGAGGCCGCCGATCCGTTCGGCTATGGACGCCTCGTCTGCGATGAGGGTGGCGCGTTGTTGCGCATCGTGGAGGAGAAGGACGCCACCGACGCCGAGCGCGCCATCACGCTGTGCAACTCCGGCGTGCTCGTGGCCGACCGCACGATGCTGTTCCAGCTCCTGTCGATGGTGCGCAACGACAACGCCAAGGGCGAGTTCTATCTCACTGACGTGGTGGGGCTTGCACGCTCGTCCGGCTTCCGTGCTGCGGTCGATGTCGCCGACGAGGCCGAGATGATGGGCGTCAATTCCCGCGTGGAGCTGGCGCAGGCGGAGGCGGCGTTCCAGGCGCGCCGGCGCCATGCGGCGATGGTGTCGGGCGTGACCATGACCGATCCGGCCAGCGTGTACTTCTCCCACGACACGGTGATCGGCAATGACGTGACCATCGAGCCCGGCGTGTTCTTCGGCCCCGGCGTGACGGTGGAGTCCGGCGCGACGGTGAAGGCGTGGAGCCATCTCGAAGGTGCGCATGTGGGGACAGGCGCCGCCATAGGCCCGTTCGTGCGGCTGCGGCCGGGCGCGCATCTGGGCGCGCGGGTCAAGATCGGAAACTTCGTGGAGGTGAAGAACGCCACGTTCGGCGAGGGCGCGCAGGCGAGCCATCTCACGTATGTGGGCGATGCGGAGGTGGGCGCGCGGGCCAACCTCGGCTGCGGCACGATCACCTGCAACTACGACGGCTTCGACAAGTGGAAGACCGTGATCGGCGAAGATGCGTTCATCGGGTCCGATACCGCGCTCGTGGCGCCGGTGCGCGTGGGCGCGCGCGCGTTCACCGCCTCGGGCTCCGTGATCACGAAGGATGTGCCCGACGATGCCCTCGCCGTGGCGCGCGGGCGACAGCGCGACATTGCCGACTGGTCGAGGTCGTTCCGCGAACGCAAGCTCGCCGAGCGCGCCGCCCGCGGCGGCAAGCGGAGGGAGGTGGAATGACCGCCGACATCGCCAAGATCAACGCCGCCGCCGCCGCCGTCGCCTACGTGGAAGAGGGCATGACGCTGGGTCTCGGCACCGGGTCCACGGCGGCGCACTTCGTGCGCATGCTGGGCCAGCGCGTGGCGCAGGGCCTTAAGGTGCGCGGCGTGCCCACGTCCGAGGCGACAGCGCAGCTGGCGCGCGAATGCGGCGTGCCGCTGATGGACGTGGCCAAGGTCGGCGCGCTCGACCTGTGCGTGGATGGCGCCGATGAGGTCGATCCCCGGTTCCAGCTCATCAAGGGCGGCGGCGCGGCGCTGCTGCGCGAGAAGATCATCGCCCAGGCCGCGCGCCACTTTCTGGTGATCGCCGATGAATCGAAAATGGTGGAGCGCCTCGGCGCCTTCCCGCTGCCGGTGGAGGTGACGCCGTTCGGCTATGCGCTCACGGCCGCGAAGATCTACACCGCCCTGCGCGACAGCGGCTGCGCGGGCACCGAGGTGGCCCTGCGCGAAACCGCCGAAAATGCGCCGGTGGTCACCGACGGCGGCAACTTTGTGCTCGATTGCCGCTGCCGCGCAATCCCCGACGCGCCCGCGCTGGCGGACCGCCTGAAACGCATCACCGGCGTGGTGGACCACGGCCTGTTCATCGGCATGGCGCGCACCGTCATCGTCGGCAAGGCCAAGAGCGCCGACGTGCTGGAGCGGTAGCTACACCAGCGTGCCCAGCGCCTGCGTGGTGTAGTCCTGAAGCTCGCTGTCGCGCCCGTCGCGGATCTTTTCCGCCCAGTGCGGGTCCACCAGCAGGGCGCGGCCCACGGCCACGAGATCGAACTCGTTGCGGTCGAGGCGCTCCAGCAGGTTGTCGAGGGAGGCGGGCTTCGAGGCTTCCCCCGCCATGCCCGCCACGAACTCGCCGCTGAGGCCCACGGAGCCCACGGTGATCGTGGGGCGGCCCGTGAGCTTCTTGGCCCAGCCTGCGAAGTTGAGATCGGACCCGTCGAACTCCGGCTCCCAGAAGCGCCGCTGCGAGCAGTGGAAGATGTCCACGCCCGCATCCGCCAGCGGCGCCAGCCACTGGGTCATCTCATCGGGCGTCTCGGCGATGCGGACGGTGAAGTCCTGCTGCTTCCATTGCGACAGGCGCTGGATGATCGCGAAGTCCGGCCCCACCGCTTCGCGGATCGCCTTGACGATGGCCGCGGCGAAGCGTGCGCGTTCTCCGATGGTGGCGCCGCCCCACTGGTCGGTGCGCGCATTGGTGCCGGCCCAGAAGAACTGGTCGATCAGGTAGCCGTGCGCGCCGTGGATCTCGACGCAGTCGAAGCCCAAGCGCTTGGCGTCCGCCGCCGCGCGCGCGAAGGAGGCGATGGCGTCGGCCACCGCTTCCTCGGTCATGGGCTCGGCCGCCACCTTGCCGGGGGAGGAGAGGCCCGAGGGGCTGTCGATGGGCCCCGGCGCCACCCACTCCGTGCGCCGGTTGCGCACCACGCCCACGTGCCAGAGTTGCGGCGCCATCGCCCCGCCCGCCCCGTGCACGCCGTCGATCACCTGCTTCCAGCCCGCCAGCGCCTTCTCGCCGTGAAAGTGCGGCACGTTCGGATCGTTGAGTGAGGCCGGCCGGTCCACGCCCACGCCCTCGGAAATGATCAGCCCCACGTCCGCCGCCGCCCGGCGGGTGTAGTACGCCACCACGTTCTCCCCCGGCACATGGCCCGGCGAGAAGGAGCGCGTCATCGGCGCCATCACGATGCGGTTGCGCAGCGACAGCGACTTGAGGGCGAAGGGGCGGAAGAGCGGTTCGGCGGCCATGAATGTCTCCGGATGTCCCGCGCTCGTGGGCGCAATCGGGGGCGGGGACCACATAGCAGACCTTTAGTCTGGGTGAAGCCGAGGCCCGCGCCCCTCCCGCTGCCGGGCCCGGAGCGCTAGATAGGTCCATGACCCAGTACGACTACGACCTCTTCACCATCGGCGCGGGCTCCGGCGGGACGCGTGCGTCGCGGCTTGCGGCGCAGCTTGGCGCCCGGGTGGCGGTGGCGGAGGAGGACCGGATCGGGGGCACCTGCGTGATCCGCGGCTGCATTCCCAAGAAGCTCCTGGTTTACGCCTCGGAGTACTCCGGCCACTTCAAGGACGCCGCCGGCTACGGCTGGACGGTGGAGTGGGCCCGGTTCGACTGGGGCAGGCTGCGCGACAACGTGCAGGCCGAAGTCTCGCGCCTGTCGGCGATCTACGAGACCAACATCGGCCTCTCCGGCGCCGAAATCATCCCGGACCGGGCCGAGATCGTCGATCCCCACACCATCCGCCTGGTGGGCAGCGGGCGCACGGTCACGGCCGAGCGAATCCTCGTGGCCACCGGTGGGCGCGTGGTGCGTCCGGAAGGCATTCGCGGCGCGGAGTACGCCATCACCTCCCACGAGGCGTTCCATCTGGAGCAGCTGCCTGCGCGGGCGGTGATCGTGGGCGGCGGCTACATCGCGCTCGAGTTCGCCCAGATTTTCCATGGCCTCGGCGTCGACACCACCATCGTTCACCGCGGCCCTCACATCCTGCGCGGCTTCGACGCCGACCTGCACGCGCACGTGGAGACGGAGATGCGCCGCGCGGGCATCCGCATCCTCACGGAGGCGACGGTCACGCAGATCGACCTCAGCGGCGCAGGCTACGTGGCGAGGCTGTCCACCGACCAGGCGCTGGAGGCGGGTGTGGTGATGTACGCCACCGGGCGACGCCCGAACGTGGAGGGGCTGGGCCTCGCCAACGCCGGCGTGCGGCTGACGGCGGCGGGGGCCGTGGCCGTCGATCCGTTCTCCCGCACCAGCGCGCCGTCCGTCTGGGCGATCGGGGACGTGACCAACCGGGTGAACCTCACCCCCGTGGCGATCCGCGAGGCCGTGGCCTTCATCGAGACCGAGTTCCGCGGCAATCCCACGGCCATGGACCACACGATGATACCCACGGCGGTGTTCTGCCACCCGCAGGTGGGCACCGTGGGCCTGTCCGAGGCGGAGGCCCGGGTGCGCCACGGGCCGGTGGACATCTACCGGTCCACCTTCCGGCCCATGCATCACATCCTGGCGGGCAACGAGGAGCGGATGCTCATCAAGCTCGTGGTCCGCGCCGCCGACCAGGTGGTTGTGGGGGTGCACATCGCGGGCGTGGACGCCGCCGAGATGGTCCAGCTGGCCGCCATCGCCGTGAAGGCCGGCCTCACCAAGGCCCAGTGGGACGCCACCGTCGCCCTCCACCCCACGGCGGCGGAGGAGCTGGTGCTGATGCGGGAGAAGGTGGCCTAGGCAACGTTCGGCCGCCAGGCGGTGCGGGATTAACTTGTTTTATGGACGCAACAGTCCAGTTTAGGGGGATGCGCCGCGCCGCCCCCCGGGGGACACCCATGCCTTCGCCCTTCGCCGTCCTGCAAAAACCCGACATCCGCCGCCGCCTCCCCCGCCTTCTGGCGGCGGGCGGCGCAGTGCTGGTGATAGCCGGGCTCGTGGCCTGGCAAGTGGACCGCGCCCGCTGGGAAGCCACCGACAACGCCTACGTGAAGGCCGACACGGTGATCATCAGTCCGCAGATCGCCGGCATGGTCGCCCGGGTGCTGGTGGACGACAACCAGTCCGTGGCGGCGGGACAGGTGCTGGTGGAAATCGATCCGGGCGAGGTGCGCGCCCGGCTCGCGCAGGCGGAGGCCAATCTCGCGGCCTCCGAAGCCGCGATCCGCAACGCCGACGCCCGCGCCGCCCAGGCGCGCAGCATGATCGCCGCCAGCCAGGCCTCGGTGGCGAGCGCACAGGCGCAGGCGCGCCTCGCCGGGGCCGAACTCACCCGCTACGCCGAACTGGCCCAGCGCGGCTGGGTGGCCCAGCAGCGTGTACAATCGGTGCGTGCACAGAACGATCAGGCCGCGGCGGGCGTGCGCCAGGCGCAGGCGGCCGCCATCGCGCAGCAGCGGGACGCCACCGCCTTCGTGGCGGAGCGCACCGGCGCCGTCGCCAGCGCCGCCCAGGCCCGCGCGCTGCTCGCGCAGGCCCGCCTCGATCTCGAACACGCCACCATCCGCGCCCCCGTGGCGGGCGTCATCGGCGCGCGCGGCGTGCGCGCAGGCCAATACGTGCGGCCCGGCGCCAATCTCATGTCGGTGGTGCCGCTGGGCGAGACGTACGTGGTGGCCAACTTCAAGGAGACGCAGGTCGCCCAGATGCGCATCGGCCAGCGCGTGGAGATCCGCGCCGACGCCTTCGGCGGCGAACGCATCGCAGGCCGCGTGGACAGCTTCGCCCCGGCCACAGGCTCGGAGTTCGCGCTGATCCCGGTGGAGAACGCCACTGGCAACTTCACCAAGATCGTCCAGCGCGTGCCGGTGAAGATCGCCGTGGACCGCGCCCAGCCGTTGGCCGGCGCGCTGCGGCCGGGGCTGTCGATCAAGGTGAAGGTGGACCTGAAATCCGACGGCACGGCCTCCTTCGCCGAAAGCGCCGCACACACCGCCGCACAGACCGCGGCGCGCGAAGGCGCATCGCCCGTGCGCTCCGCCGCGCAGCGATAGCCGCCGTGACCGTCGCCACCGTGGACGCCGCGCCCGGCGCCGCGCCGGCCAGGGCCGGCATCGGCCTCTATCTCGGCTTCGGCGCCATGGTGCTGGGCCAGTTCATGGCCTTCCTCGACATCCAGATCGTGGCGTCCTCGCTGCAGCAGATCCAGTCCGGCGTCGGCGCCACCGCCGACGAGATCAGCTGGGTGCAGACCGCCTACATCGTGCCCGAAGTGGTGATGATTCCGCTGGCGGCGTATCTCTCGCGCCTGTGGGGGACGCGTCCCACGTTCCTGCTGTCCTGCGCCGGCTTCACGGCGGCGAGCGTGCTGGTGGGGCTGTCGACGTCCATCGAGATGATGATCGTCTCGCGCGCGCTGCAGGGCTTTCTGGGCGGCGCGATGATCCCCACCGTGTTCGCCACGGCGTTCACGGCCTTCCCTCCGGAAAAGCGCGTCGCCGCCAGCACGGTCATCGGCATGGTCGTCACGATGGCGCCGACGCTGGGCCCCTCCATCGGCGGCTGGATCACCGACACGCTGGACTGGCGCTGGCTGTTTTTCGTCAACGTCATTCCCGGCGCCGTGGTGATGGCCGGCGTGTGGCGCTACGGGGAGTTCGACCGCGGCGATCCGGCGCTCGCAAAATGGTTCGACTGGCCGGGCCTCGCGGCCATGGCGGTTTTTCTCATGAGCATGCAGTTCGTGTTCGAGGAGGGGCCCGGCGAGCGCTGGTTCGACAGCGAGCTCATCGTCTATCTCACGGTGCTCGCGGTGGCGTCCGGCATCGCGTTCATCTGGCGCTCCCACAGCCACATCAATCCGATCATCGATTTCAGCATCTTCAGGAACCGCAATTTCCTCGTGGGCTCGGCGTTCACGTTCGTGATGGGCGTGAACCTGTTCGGCGTCAGCTTCCTGCTGCCGCTGTTTCTGGGCCGCGTGGGCGGGCTGTCTGCGGGCGAGATCGGGCTGACCATGGGTGTCTCGGGGCTCGCCATGTTCATCGCCGGGCCGATCTGCGGGCGCCTGATCCGAGTGCTGGACCTGCGGGTGATGATCGTGGGCGGGATGGGGCTGGCGTCCATCGGCCTGTGGGATGCGCACGCGCTGACCGCAGAGTGGGGCTTCCACGAGTTCGCCGTGGTGCAGGCGCTCCGCTCCTTCGGGACCATGATGGCCATGGTGGCGAGCCAGCAGCTCACCATGGCCACGCTGCCGCCGCATCTGGTGAAGAACGCCTCCGGCCTGCTCAACCTGTCGCGCAACATCGGGGGCGCGCTGGGCCTGGCCCTGCTGAGCAGCATCATCGGGGAAGGCACGCGCGGGCGGATGATCGAGATGAGTGCGCGCATGAACGCCGCCGACCCGCAGGCGCAGTCGATGCTGGCGGGCCTCACCGAGCGGATGACGGAGATGGGGGTGGCCGATCCCGAAGGCGCGGCGCGCAAGGCGTTTTCCTTCCTCGTCGAGAAGCAGGCTATGACCATAGAGTTCGGCAACGCGTTTGCGGTGCTCGCCGTGATCACCGCCGTCGCCGGCGTGATTGCCCTTACATCGAAACCGCCGCGGCCCGGGGTCGCCACATCTCAGGAGATGCACTGATGCCCCGGCAAGTCGGACAGATCGACCAGCGCAAGTCGGAGAACATCCTCGACGCCGCCGCCGGCGCCTTCGCCGACATGGGTCTGGAGGCGCCAATGGAAGAGATCGCGCGGCGCGCGCGCGTCTCCAAGCAGACGATCTACAACCACTACGGCTGCAAGGACGATCTCCTGCGCGCCCTGTTCGAGCGGCGTCGCGCGGCGCTCACCGAACCGCTCGACGAGTCCCACCAGGACGAACCGCTGGAGGACCGCATCGCCGCCTACGTCCGCGGCCTGCTCGAAGCCTATCTGGGGCCGGGCTATGTGAGCATCATGCGCTCGGCCATCGTGGCGACGGTGACGCGGCCCGACGTGGGGCGGATGGTCCATGAACACGGCCCCCGGCTGGGGCGGCAGGGCACGGCGGACTTCCTCGCACGGGAGACCGCCGCCGGCCGGCTGGCCATCGACGATGTGGAGGAGGCGGCGGAGTTCCTGGTGGGCATGGCCGCCGGCGACATCATCATGCGCGTGCTGCTCGGCGCGCCGGTGGAGCGGTCGCCGGAGCGGATCGAGGCGCGCGCCCGCGCGTGCGCCCGCCGCTTCATCCGCGCTTACGCGCCGGCTTGAGCTTCGCGCGCCGATACTGGCGCGCCCGCCCGCAGCGCGCTAATCGGGGCGGGCAATGACTCAGCAGACCCCGCTCCAGACCCTCGCCGCCGACGCCAAGGCGTGGCCGTTCGAACAGGCCCGCATGATCGTGGAGCGCCTGAAGAAGACGCCGAAAGCCGGCCCCGTGATCTTCGAGACGGGCTACGGCCCCTCCGGCCTGCCGCACATCGGCACCTTCCAGGAAGTGGCGCGCACCACCATGGTACGCCACGCCTTCCGCGCGCTGACGGGCGACGCCGTCCCCACACGCCTCATCGCGTTCAGCGACGACATGGACGGCTTCCGCAAGGTGCCCGGCAACCTGCCGAACCAGGAAATGCTGCGCGAGGCGCTGGGCCTGCCGCTGACGAAGGTGCCCGATCCCTTCGGCACGCACGAAAGCTTCGCCCACAACAACAACGCCCGCCTGCGCGACTTCCTCGACGGCTTCGGCTTTGATTACGAGTTCATGTCGTCGACGCAGATGTACACGTCCGGCGCCTTCGACGACGTGCTGCTGAAGATGCTCGACCGCTACGACGCGATCATGGCGATCATGCTGCCCACGCTGGGGCCGGACAGGCGCGCGACGTATTCGCCGTTCCTGCCGATCAGCCCGTCCACGGGCCGCGTCCTGCAGGCGCCCACGCTCGCGCGCGATCTGTCGCGCGGCACCATCGTCTTCCAGGACGAGGACGGCCGGCAGGTGGAGACGGAAGTCACCGGCGGGCGGGTGAAGATCCAGTGGAAGCCGGACTGGGCGCTGCGCTGGACGGCGCTCGGCATCGACTACGAAATGGCCGGCAAGGACCTGATCGACAGCGTGAAGGTGTCGTCCCAGATCTGCCGCGCGCTGGGCGGGACGCCGCCGGAAGGCTTCAACTACGAGCTGTTCCTCGACGAGAACGGCGAGAAGATCTCCAAGTCCAAGGGCAACGGGCTGACCATCGACGAATGGCTGACCTACGCGCCGCCGGAAAGTCTCGCGCTCTACATCTACCAGAAGCCGAAGACGGCCAAGCGCCTCCACTTCGACGTGATTCCGAAGGCAGTGGACGAGTATCTGTCGTTCCTCGACGCTTTCCCCAACCAGAGCGCGGCCGAGCGGCTGGAGAATCCCGTCTGGCACCAGCATGCGGGCGATCCGCCGCGCTGGGGCGCGGGCATCACGTTTGCGCTTCTGCTCAATCTCGTCAGCGCCGCCAATGCGGAGACGAAGGACCAGCTCTGGCGCTTCATCTCCAAGTACGCGCCGGACGTATCGCCCGACAGCCACCCGCTGCTCGACACGCTCGTGGGTTGCGCGCTGCGCTACTACGAGGACTTCGTGAAGCCGAAGAAGGTGTTCCGCGCGGCCACCGACAAGGAACGCGCGGCGTTCGAGGATCTCGCCGCCCGCTTCGATGCGCTGCCGGCCGACATCACCGATGGAGAGGCGATTCAGCAGGACGTGTACGCGGTCGGCAAGGCGCACGGTTTCGAGCCGCTGCGGGACTGGTTCAAGGCGCTCTACGAAGTGCTGTTCGGCCAGGAGCAGGGGCCGCGCTTCGGCTCTTTCGCGGCGATCTTCGGCGTGCGCGAGACCGCCGCGCTGATCCGCAAGGGCGTGGCGGGGGAACTGTCCAGGGCGGCGTAAGTTACAGCTTTTGTGGCTTTACGCCGCAGGGGCCCCGGTTCAGGGTTTCAGTCCCGGAACGGAATGCCATGCGCGTACGTCCTGCCGCCTTCGCCGTTTTCGCTTTTTTCTGCGTCCTGCCGGCCGTCACGGCGCACGCCGATGAGCGCGCACGCCACGCCTATGCGGCGGGGAACTTCATGGCGGCGGCCGCGCTGGCCGAAGGCGGCGCCGATGGGTCCTTCGCCGCCCGCGCGCTTCTGGCGGAGGCCGTCACATCCGAAAGCGGCGCCATCGATCCGCTCATCGCCCGCGCCGAGACCAACGCCCGCGCGGCGCTGGCCCGCACCGACAGCGTGGACGCCCGCCTGCAACTGGCGCTCGCGCTCGGCCTCAAGGCGCGGCGCGCAACGCTCGGCGAGGCGCTCCGGCAGGGCTATGCCCGGGAGGGGCGCGCGCTGATCGATGCCGCCCTCTCGCGCGCGCCGTCGAACGCCTGGGCGCACGCGCTGCGCGGCGCCTGGCATCTTGAAATCGTCCGCCGCGGCGGTCGCGCAGGCGCGGCGCTTTACGGCGCGCGCGCGGAGGCGGGCATCGCCGCGTTCGAACGCGCCCGTGCGCTCGCGCCCGAGGACGCCGCCATCGCCTACCAGTACGCCGTGGCGCTCCTGGAGCGGGATGATCCCGCCGACCGGGCGACCATCGCCGCCCTGATCGACGCCGCCGGCCAGTGCGCCGCGCGCGATGCGTTCGAGATCGCCATCACGCGGGAGGCGCGCCGCGTGGGGAAGGTGCTCGCCGCTGAAGGACCCGCCGCCGCCAGACGCGCCGCCACGGCGCGCTTCGACTGAGCAATTGCTACTGGCTGGCCCACACGATGCGGGCGATCCAGTCCACGTCGCGCGGGTCGAGCGTGCGGGCGGGGTGCGCGGGATTCAGCGACAGGAGTTCGAGCGTGGTGTCCGTGCGCCGGCCCAGCTCCTTGGCCATCACCTCGCCGGTGCGCGTGCGCACCACCACGCGGTCGCCCTTGCGCACGGCCGCGCCCGGCTGGACGATCACCACATCGCCGTTGCGGAACAGCGGCTCCATGGAATCGCCGGTGATCTCGAGCGCATAGACGCGCTCGTCGCCGAGATCGGGGAAGCGCACCGTCTCCGCCGCGCCCACCGGGAAGCCCGCATCGTCGAAGAAGCCGTCGGCGCCGGCGCGGGCGAGGCCCACGATGGGGATGGAGCGGCCCGCCCCGCCCGGGCGGCCGGCCACCAGGGCAGCAAACTCGTCGAAGGTGGCGCCCGTGGCCTGCAGCGCCAGCACCACGCTTTCGGTGGAAGGCCAGCGGGGCCGTCCGTCGGCGCTCACGCGCTTGGACTTGTTGAACGTGGTGGCGTCGAGCCCCGAGGCGCGGGCGAGGCCCGACGCCGTCATGCCGGCGCGGGCGGCGAGCGCATCGATGGCGGCCCAGAGAGCGTTGTGCTGCATGGGCGGCATCCTATACGCTGACCGGAGGATCATCAACCTATTCCTAGGTGAAATTTCCTTGAACGGTCATGTCTTCAAGATCCTTCACCCGGAGGCCTGGACGCAGGCCCGGGCCGGCGGCGCGATCCCGCTCTCGCCCGCCGATGTGGCGGACGGCTTCGTGCACCTGTCCACGCACGCGCAGCTGGAAGGCACCCTGCGGGCGCATTACCCCGAGGCCCTGGAACTGGTGCGCGTGGCGTTCCAGGAGGAGGGGCTGGGCGCGGCCCTGAAGTGGGAACCCTCGCGCAACGGCGATCTCTTTCCGCACTTCTACGGCGTGCTGGAGACGGCGTGGGCGCACGACGTCGTCCGGCTGCATCGCACGCAACCCGGCCAGCCCTTCACCTGCTCAAGCGGGGCCGGATGAGCCTCCCGCACGATCTCGCCGCGCGCGCGCTCCACGCGCTCGATCCGGAAGATGCGCACCGCGCGGCGGTGGAGGCCATGGCGCTCGGCCTCGGTCCCCGCACGCGCGCCGACAGATACCCGATCCTGCGCACGCAGATCGCGGGCCTCGACCTGCCCAACCCCATCGGCTTGGCCGCCGGGTTCGACAAGAACGCCGAAGCGCCCACCGCGCTGCTCGCGTCCGGTTTCGGGTTCGTGGAGATGGGCACGGTGACGCCGCGCCCGCAGGCGGGCAATCCGCGGCCGCGCCTGTTCCGGCTGACGGAGGACGACGCCGTCATCAACCGCATGGGCTTCAACAACGACGGCCTTGATGCCTTCGTGGCGCGGCTAGCGCGGCGCAGGTCCGCCGGCGTCGTCGGCGCCAACGTGGGCGCCAACAAGGACAGCGCGGACCGCGTGGGCGATTACGTGGCGGGCCTCACGGCGGTGTGGCCGCACTGCGCGTACGTCACCGCCAATGTCTCTTCGCCCAACACGCCGGGCCTGCGCGGCCTGCAGGAGCGCGGCGCGCTGGAGGAGTTGCTGGGGCGGCTTGGCGAAACGCGCGCGACGCTTGCCGCCAGGCACGGTCCGCGCCCGCTCTTTCTCAAGGTGGCGCCCGATCTCGACGAGGCCGCCATCGCCGACATCGCGGGCCTCGCGGTCGCGCACCGGCTCGATGCGCTCATCGTGTCGAACACCACCGTGGCGCGGCCCGACACGCTGCAAAGCATCTGGAAGGGAGAGGCGGGCGGGTTGTCCGGCGCGCCCTTGTTCGAAGCCTCCACCCGTGTGCTGCGCGCGTTCGCCGATGCGCTTGCCGGCGCCGTGCCGCTGATCGGCGCGGGCGGCGTATCGAGTGGCGCGACGGCGCTGGCGAAGATCAAAGCAGGGGCAGGGGCGGTCCAGCTCTACAGTGCGCTGGTGTTCGAGGGGCCGGGCCTTGTGGCCCGCATCGCACGCGATCTCGCCGCGCGGCTCAAGGCCGAAGGCTTTGGGTCCGTGGCCGATGCGGTGGGCGCCGACCGTCGGTGAGGGCCATCGTGCACCACCGTGACTACGACGCGGCGCTGCCCGAGGGCCACCGTTTCCCCATGCGCAAGTTCGCAGCGCTGGCGGCGTACCTGCGCGAGAACGGGCTCGCGCCCGATGGATTCGCCGTGCCCGATCCCATTGACCGCACGGCGCTTCTGCGCGCGCACGATGCAGCCTACGTGGATGCGGTGCTGACGCAGACGGTGGCGCCCGCCATCGAACGGCGCATCGGCTTGCCGGTGAGCGCGCCCGTCGCGCGGCGGGCATGTGCGGCGACCGGCGGCACATTGCTGGCGGCCCGCCTTGCGCTGCGCCACGGCGTGGCGTGCAACACAGCCGGCGGCAGCCATCACGCCGCGCGCGACGGCGGCGCCGGTTTCTGCGTGTTCAACGATGTGGCCGTGGCGGCCCATGCGCTGCTGGCGGAAGGCCAGGTCGGCCGCGTGCTGGTGATCGATCTCGACGTGCACCAGGGCGACGGCACCGCCGACATCTTCCGTGACGATCCGCGCGTGTTCACCTTCTCCATGCACTGCGCCGAGAATTTCCCGACCCGCAAGATCCCCGGCGATCTGGACGTGGCGCTGCCGAAAGGTGCAGGCGGCGGCGACTACATCGATGCGCTTGCGGATGCGCTGCCGCGCGTCTTCGCCGAAAGCGCACCCGATCTCATCTTCTATAACGCCGGCGTCGATCCGCACGCGGAGGACAAGCTCGGCCTGCTCGCGCTCACCGACGCCGATCTCGCCGCACGCGATGCGATGGTGCTTGCTGCGGCCCGCACGCAGCGGGCGCCGCTGGCGGGCGTCATTGGCGGCGGCTATGGCCCG
This sequence comes from Alphaproteobacteria bacterium, assembly GCA_027488965.1. Taxonomy (GTDB): domain Bacteria; phylum Pseudomonadota; class Alphaproteobacteria; order Caulobacterales; family Aquidulcibacteraceae; genus VFBF01. Next base: position 4,083 of record JAIYAO010000156.1, on the reverse strand, counting down.
GATGTGGACGTGCTCGCGGCGCGCCATGCGACGCTCTTCCGCGCGATGGCGGGTTGAGCCTTTCTCCTTACCGCCCAGCGCGCGATTGCTGGCGGATGGCATGGAACTCCGCCGTCGGCTTCCAGTTCGGCCACATGGAGCCCTCCGCGTAGGTGCGGCCGAGCTGGTAGTAGAGCTGCAGGTCCTGTTGCTGGCCGGTGTAGTCCCACGCGGGATCGAACTCGTCCTGCGGCTTGTGATAGCGGCGCGCGATGTAGTCGGCCTGCAGCGCCTTGCCGCGCGTCACGCCGCCGTTGACCAGATCGACGCCGCCCGCCGCGTAGATCACCGGAATGCCGACCTTGGCGAGATTGAAGTGGTCGGAGCGGTAGAAGCTGCCGCGTTCGGGAAACTCCTCGGGCTTCACGGTGCGTCCCTGCGCCGTGGCGTAGCGGGCCAGCATGTCCTCAAGGTCGCTCTTGCCGTAGCCCACCACGATCACGTCGCGCGTGGCGCCGAGCAGGGAGGCGCCGTCCATGTTCACAGCGGTGGCGGTGCGGTTTGCGGGGAAAGCGGGGTTGAGCGCGTAGTACGCCGAGCCCAGCAGGCCCTGCTCTTCGGCGGTGTAGGCGATGAACACCACGCTGCGCCGGGTGCGGCCCTCGGCGGCGAAGCGGCGCGCCAGTTCGATCAGGCCCGATGTGCCCGAGGCGTTGTCGAGCGCGCCGTTGCAGATGTCGTCGCCGTCTACCGGCGTGCAGCGGCCCAGGTGATCCCAGTGCGCGCCGTACAGCACCGCTTCGTCGGGCGCGCTCGTGCCGGGCAGGACGCCGATGACATTGTTGGAGACGGTCTCCTTGATGTCGGTGGCGAGCGCCACGGAGGCGGTGAGCTTGAGATCGATGGGGCGGAAGCCGGGCAGCTGTGCGGCGGTCTTGAAGGTTGCGAAATCGAGGCCGGCGCGGCGGAAGATGTCGATGGCCGCAGCGTTCTGCATCCAGCCTTCCACCTGCACGCGGTCTGCGCCGTCGCCGTCGCGCTTCGTATCAAACTGCGGCCCGGTCCATGACGATTCCACCACCGGCCATGGATAGGAGGCAGGCCCCGTCTCGTGGACGATGAGCGCGCCCGCGGCGCCCTGTCGTCCGGCCTCCTCGTACTTGTAGGTCCAGCGGCCGTAGTACGTCATGGCCTTGCCGCCGAACTTGCCCGAGGTGGGATGGCCCTGCGGGGTTTCGAAGTCGGGATCGTTGACGAGGATGACGGCGATCTTCCCCTTCATGTCGATGCCGGCGTAGTCGTTCCAGTTGTTCTCCGGCGACACGACGCCGTAGCCCACGAACACCAGCGGCGCGTCGGCGATGGATTGCGCGCCCTGCGGGCGCTTGGTCCACACCACCTGGTCTGTGCGATAGGCGTAGGCCTTTGGCCCGTCGGCGCCGGTGACGGTGATCGCGGGATCGCCCTGCACGCTCGCTTCCAGCAGCGGCACGGGCTGCAGCCATTGCCCTTTCCAGCCGGGCTGGAGACCCGCCTGCTGGAACATCCGCGTGATGTAGTCGGTCGTCAGCCGTTCGCCGGCGGACGAAGGTTCGCGGCCGCCGAAGGCGTCGGAGGAGAGGATGCGCGTGTGCTGCGCCAGCGCCGCCGGCGACATGGGAGGGCCGGCGGGCAGTTCGACCGCCGTCGCCGCTGCGGGCGGCGCCGTCGCCACCCCTTCACGAAGCCCGCCGCACCCGGCGAGCGCGATCAGCGCACCCGCCGCCAGAAGTCTGAAATGCATAGGAAAGTCTCCGTGTGGGGGCCGCAGTGATCGGCGGCTGTGCGTGCGGCGTCAAGCCAAACGCTCTCCCTGTTTCCTCCCCCGCATGCGGGGGAGGTGGCGCGCGCCAAAGGCGCGTCATGGAGGGGGAAGTGCGCAGGCGGATACGCCTTCACACCGCCGTGGCGCCGCCGTCGATGACGAACGTCTGGCCCGTGGTGAAGGCGCCGGCCTTCGCGGCGAGGAACACCGCCATGCCGGCGATCTCGTCGGGCTCGCCGATGCGCTTCAGCGCGCTGCCGGCGGTGGACTGCTTGAGGATGTCGGGATTGTCCCACAGTGCCTTGGCGAAGTCGGTCTTCACGAGGCCCGGCGCTATGGTGTTGACCCGCACGTTCGACGGCCCGAACTCGGCGGCGAGGTTGCGCGCGAGCTGCATGTCGGCGGACTTGGAGATGCAGTAGGCGCCCAGCACCGTGGAGCCCCGCAGGCCGCCGATGGAGGAGATGATGGTGATGGAGCCCGCCTTCCGCGCCAGCATCTGCGGCGCCGTCATCTGGATCAGCCAGTGGTTGGAGACGATGTTGTTCTGCAGGATCTTGGTGAACGCCTCGTCGCCCATGCCGCTCATCGGGCCGAAATAGGGGTTGGATGCGGCGTTGCACACGAGGTGGTCGATCCGGCCGAAGCGGGCGTTGGTCTCGTCCACGAGGCGTTGCAGCGCGGCCTTGTCGGCGATGTTGGCGGTGATCGTCACCGCGGCTTCTCGACCCACGGCTGCGTTGATCTCGTCGCGGGCGGCGTCGCACGCGTCCTGCTTGCGCGAGGAGATGACCACGTTGGCGCCGTGCTCGGCCATGCGGTGCGCGATCGCCTTGCCGATGCCCTTGGAGGACCCGGTTATGAGGGCCGTCTGGCCGGTGAGATCGAAGAGGGTGGACATGCGGCGGTTCTCCCGTGTTTGGAGGCGACGATAGGCACGCGGGCGCGCGCCGCCAACCCTGGCGACGGCGCGGCGGTGGACTTGGCGCGCGGCGCGTGAGACCTCGCGCCATGGCGCCGGACCTGATCCTCTTCTTCGCCGCCCTCGCGGGCGCGGGCCTTTTTGCGGGGCTGATCGGCGGGCTGTTCGGCGTGGGCGGCGGCATCGTTCTGGTGCCCGCGCTTTTCCACGTGATGGGCGCGCTCGGCTACGGCGAGGACGTGCGCACCCATGTGGCGGTGGCGACGTCGCTGTCCACGATCCTCGCCACCTCCTGGCGCTCTCTGTCGACGCACATGAAGGCGGGCGCCGTGGATGTCGACATCCTGAAGCGCTGGCCCCCGCCCATCGCCGTGGGCGCTGCGGCGGGCGCATTGCTGGCGGGCGTGCTCGACGGCGAAGTGCTGCTGGTCGTGTTCGGCGCGGGGCTGTTGGCCATCGCGCTCAACATGGCCTTCACGAAGGAGAGCTGGCGCATCGCCCCGGATATGCCTACGGGCGCAGCCCGTGCGGGCATCGCGGGCGCCATCGGCGTGCTGTCAGCGCTGATGGGCATCGGCGGCGGCGCCTTCGGCGTCACCGTTATGACGCTGTGCGGGCGCCCGATCCACCAGGCCGTGGCCACCGCGTCCGGCTTCGGCGCCGCTATCGCCATCCCGGCGGCGCTCGTCAACATCGGGACCGGGTGGGGCGAGGACGGCCTGCCGCCATGGTCCCTGGGCTACGTGAACCTGCCCGGCTTCGTCATTCTGGCGGGCCTTACCTCGCTGACCGCGCCCATCGGCGCGCGGCTCGCCCACCGGTTGCCGCGCGCCCGGCTGAAGCAGGCGTTTGCGGTGTTCCTTGCGCTCACCGCGCTCAACCTCCTGTGGGAGGCGTTCCGCTGAGCGGCCGCGCGGCTCAGTCCTGCAGCCGCAGCAGCTGGCCACGCACCTGGTAGGTCTCCAGCCGGTTGAGAAAGCTCTGCCCCAGCAGCGACGTCGACAGCCCGCGCTCGATCACCATCGCCTTCACATGGCGCACGCGTACGCCGCCGATCTGGACGCGCTCAAGCGTCACCCGCGCGGCGCGGGCCGTGCCGCTGGCCGTCTCCACGCGCGTGTCGAAGTCGAGCCTGCGCACATTGATGCCCACCGCGCGGGCGTCCTCCGGGGTGAGCGCCACGAGCGTGGCGCCGGTGTCCACCAGCATCTGGATCCGGCGTCCGTTGACGCGGCCGTCGGCGCGCCAGTGGCCGTCGGCGTCGCGCTTCAGCGCGGTGGAGCCGGCGATGGCGGGCGCCGCCGTCAGGGCGAGCAGCAGTAAGGCGAGTACGGCGCGCATGGTCCCCTCCGGGCGACCGGTCTAGCGCGGCGGCGTT
>JAIYAO010000010.1 GCA_027488965.1 Alphaproteobacteria bacterium | reverse complement strand
TTCGACAGGGCACTGACCAGGTCGTCGAACGTCAGAGGTGCGGTGTCGGTCATGAAAGCCCCAGCGGACGCCTCGCCCGTCGCGGCTAGATGGGCGGGAATATGGCGACCGGCAAGGGGCCTATCGCTCCCAGTCGCCAACGGCGGCCTGCCACAGGGTCATGGCGGCGATGGCGGCTGTGTCGGCCCGCAGGATACGCGGCCCCAGCGATACGGCCGTCGTGAAAGGCAAGCTGCGCAGCCGCTCGCGTTCCTCCGGCGAGAAGCCGCCCTCCGGCCCGATCAGGATGGTCCAAGGCCCCGGTTCGGTGATCGCCGAAGCGACCGGCGCGCCGCCGGCTTCGTCGCAGAACATCAGCCGACGACCGTCATCCCAGCGATCCAGGATCGCCTCCAGCTTCACCGGTTCGTCGATGACGGGCACATCCAGCCGCCCGGTCTGCTCCGCGGCCTCCTCGGCAATAGCGTCGAGGCGATCCAGTCGGACGCGGTCGGCGTTGGTCCTCTGGGTGATCGTCAGTCGGACCCGTTTCGCGCCCAGCTCGGCGGCTTTCTCGACGATCGTCTCAACCCTCGCCTTCTTCACGACGGCGACGATCAGCTCAAGGTCGGGGCCATAGGTCTGGGGCCGCTCCTGCGTGTCGGCCCGCAGGACCGCGCCCTTTTTCAGCACCTCGGCGACCACGCAGCGCCACTCGCCGTCTACGCCGTTGAAGACGAGCAGGTCGTCTCCCGCCTTCAGCCGCATGACCTGCGTCAGATAGCGCGACTGACCCAGCGTCGCCGCGAGCGCCGCGCCTGCGGAGAGGGGTTGGTGGACGTGGAGGCGGATCATGGCCGCCCCTTAGCTCAGAGCGACCGCGCGATGAGCAGCTTCATGATCTCGTTCGTGCCGCCGTAGATGCGCTGGACGCGGGCGTCCTTGTACAGCTGGGCGATCGGATACTCGTTCATGTAGCCATAGCCACCGTGCAGCTGGAGCATCTCGTCGATGGTCTCGCCCTGGATGTCGGTGACCCAGTATTTGGCCATCGAGGCCGTCACGGCGTCCAGCTGACCCTTCAGATGCAGGCCGATGCAGTGGTCGACGAAGACGCGGGCGACGGTCAGCTTGGTCTTGACCTCGGCCAGCTTGAACTGGGTGTTCTGGAAGTCGAGGATCCGCTTGCCGAAGGCCTTGCGACCCTTGACGTATTCCAGGGTCTCGTGAAGGCCCCGCTCGGCCGCTGCCACGCCCTGGACGGCGATGTTCAGTCGCTCCTGCGGCAGCTGCTGCATCAGCTGAATGAAGCCCAGGCCTTCGCCTCCGCCGATGATGTTCTCGCCGGGCACCTTCACGTCGTTGAAGAAGAGCTCAGAGGTGTCGTTGCCCTCCATGCCGATCTTGTGGAGGTTCCGCCCGCGCTCGAAGCCCTCGGCGCCGTCGGTCTCGACCACGATCAGGCTGGTGCCTTTGGCGCCTTCGGCCGGGTCGGTCTTGGCCACCACGATGATGAAGTTGGCCAGCTGGCCGTTGGTGATGAAGGTCTTGGAACCGTTCACCACATACTGGTTGCCCTGCTTGATGGCGGTGGTCTTGATGCCTTGCAGGTCCGAGCCCGCGCCCGGCTCGGTCATGGCGATGCCGCCCACCAGTTCGCCGGTGGCCATGCGCGGCAGCCAGCGTTCCTTCTGCTCCTTCGTGCCGTAGTGCCAGAGATACGGCGCGACGATGGCGTTGTGCAGCGACAGGCCGAAGCCCTCGATGCCCATTTCGGCCATGGCGTTGATGATCACCGCGTCGTGGCGGAAATCGCCGCCCGCGCCGCCATACTCTTCCGGCCCCGCCACGCACAGCAGGCCCGCCTCGCCGGCCTTGGTCCACATGTCGCGATCGACGACGCCCTTCTCGCGCCACGTCGCCATCTTCTCGGGCGTCGCTTCGCGGACGAAGAACTCGCGCACGCTGCGGTCGAAGATCTCGAGCTCTTCGTCTTCGCGCCATTTAGGTGTGGGGAGCTGAATCGCGGGCATTGGCTTCGTCCTGGAGCGGGGACGCCCTCGTCCCCGCCTCGCTTTCAGAAAATCGTACGCGGGCGAGGGCGCCCGCGCTCCGGTCAGAACGCGTCGGCCGGCAGCGCCATCACCGTGCCGGCGCCCGTCTTGAGCTTGGCGAGGTGGGCGGCCGCATCGGGCAGCACGCGGTCGATGTAGTGGCGGCCCACGGCGATCTTGGCGTCGAAGAACGGATCGGGCTTGCCCTTCTTGCCGTCGAACGACGCCTTGACCATCAGCGCCCACATGTAGGTGAGCGCGGTGAGGCCGAAGAGGTGGAGATAGTCGTGGCTGGCGGCGCCGGCGTTGTCGAAGTTCGACATGCCGTTCTGCATCAGCCACATCGTCCCGTCCTGCAGTTGCGCCTTCGACGACGTGAGCGCGTCGATGAAGGGCTTCATCTGCGCATCGTCGGCGTTGTCGGCGATGAACGCGTCGATCTCGTTGAAGAACGTGAACACCGCGCGGCCGCCGTTGGCGGCAAGCTTGCGACCCACCAGGTCAAGCGCCTGGATGCCGTTGGCGCCTTCGTAGATCTGGGCGATGCGGGCGTCGCGCACGAACTGCGACATGCCCCATTCCTCGATGTAGCCGTGGCCGCCGTAGATCTGCTGGCAGTTGGTGGCGTTCGCGTAGCCCCTGTCGGTGAGGAACCCCTTCAGCACCGGCGTCATCAGCGCCATGTAGTCGCCGGCCTTCTCGCGCACCGCCGGGTCCGGGCTCTTGTGCAGAAGGTCGCCGTAGAGCGCGGTCCAGAACAGGAAGGCGCGGCCGCCCTCGGTGACGGACTTGATGTCCATCAGCATGCGCCGCACGTCCGGGTGGACGAGGATGCTGTCGGCCGGCTGGTCGGGCTCCTTCGGACCGGTCAGGCTGCGGCCCTGGCGACGGTCCTTGGCGAAGGCGAGCGCGGCCTGATAGGCGCCCTCCGCCTGGGCGACGCCCTGCAGGCCAACGCCGAGCCGGGCCTCGTTCATCATCACGAACATCACCGCGAGGCCCTTGTTGGGCTCGCCGATCAGGTGGCCGACGGCGTCCTCATACTGCATGACGCAGGTGGCGTTGCCGTGGATGCCCATCTTCTCTTCGATCTTGCCGCACACCACGCCGTTGCGCGCGCCCAGCGAGCCGTCCGCGTTCACGAGGAACTTCGGCACGATGAACAGCGAGATGCCCTTGGTGCCGGCGGGCGCGCCTTCGATGCGCGCGATCACGAGATGGATGATGTTTTCGGCGAGGTCGTGCTCGCCGGCGGAGATGAAGATCTTCTGGCCGGAGATCTTGTAGCTGCCGTCGCCCTGCGGGACGGCCTTGGTGCGCAGCAGGCCCAGGTCCGTGCCGCAGTGCGGCTCGGTGAGGTTCATCGTCCCCGTCCACTCGCCGGTGACGAGCTTGGGCAGGTACATGTCCTTCTGCGCATCGGACCCGTGATGGTGGATCGCCTCGTAGGCGCCGTGGCTGAGACCCGGGTACATGCCGAACGCCATGTTCGCGGACGACACCATCTCGTTCCACGCGAGGCTCACCACATGCGGCAGGCCCTGCCCGCCGTACACTGGATCGGCGCCCAGCGCCGGCCAGCCGCCGTCCACCAGTTGCCGGTAGGCGTCCTTGAACCCCGTCGGCGTCGTCACCGATCCGTCGGGGCTGCGCTTGCAGCCCTCATGGTCGCCCACCGCGTTGAGCGGCTGGAGCACGTTCTCGCAGAACTTCGCGCCCTCGCCCAGGATCTGCTCGACAAGGTCCAGCGGCGCTTCGGCGAAGGCCGGCAGGTTGCTGTGCCGGTCGACGTGCAGCACGTTGCGGTAGAGAAACATGAACTCGCGCACCGGCGCCTTGTAGGTCGGCATCGCTCAACTCCCTGACGGTTCTTGTGGGCAGCGGTGTAGCACCGCGATCACGCCTCTTGGAGACGTCGCCGCGCTTCTTTTTCAAAGGCCACCGCCGCCGCGACTCCGGCCTTCGGCGCGGGCTCCGCGAGCCGCCCCTCCAGCCAGGTGATGCCGTCGCCCAGCGCCTGGATGGCGCCGGCGAGGTCCTCGCGCTGGGCCTCCAGCGCCACCATCCGCGACTTGAACTTCTTCAGCGCGATCTGCATCTGCGCGCGCTCGCCGTCGTTCAGGTCGTAAAGGTCAAGGATTTCCTTGATCTCGGTCAGCGGGAAGCCGACGCGCTTGCCGCGCAGGATCAGCACGAGCCGGCCGCGGTCGCGCACGGAATAGACCCGGTTGAGGCCGTCGCGGCGGGGCGAAAGCAGCCCCCGGTCCTCATAGAAGCGCAGCGCGCGCGGGGTGACTTTGAACTCCCGGGCAAGCTCCGAGATCGTCCAGTGGCGTTCGGTTTTGGTGATGTCTGTTTTTGTCATGTCCGGTCTCCTCCCACGGAAACATAACACTCATCATACTCCCCCTGACGTCAACGTCAAGTTACCGTGGGTTAACGCCCGACACTATTCGTAGGGCCTGACCGGCGGCCCGATCACCAGAGCTTGTGGCGAGAATTGTGAGTAGCCTCCATAGGGAATTTTACCGGCCATTAACGACGAAGCCGTTTCCGTGAAAGATGGGTGGAGGGCTGATTCTGCCTTGGCGCCCGCGTTGGGGCGGCGACGCAGTCGAAAGGGTTTGGCATGAGCGGGGCGACACCCTGGAGCGTCAAAGACATGGACCCGGAGTCGGCCGAAGCCGCCCGGGAACAGGCGCGCAAGCATGGCCTCACCCTCGGCGAGTGGCTGAACCAGTCGATCCTCGCCCATGAAGAAGCCGCCCGTCAGGCCGGCGACATGGCGCCGCCGGGGCCGTCCGTCGGCCCCGACATCGAGATGGGCGGTGAAACCTGGGCGGTCAGCGCCGCCGACACCCGTCGCATGACGGACGCCTTCGAGCGTCTGGCCGCGCGCATCGACGCCAGCGAGCGCCGCGCCGCGCTGTCCATGACCGGGCTCGACCGCACGGTGCTGGGCCTCGCCGCCCGCGTGGAGGATGCCGAGGCCGACGTGCGCCAGGCGTCCGCCAAGGTGTCAGGCGCCGTGGAGGAGATGCGCCGCACCGGCGACGTCATCGTCGAGCGCGCCACGCAGGCTGAACTTCTCGCCCGAGAGACGGCCGGCGAGATCAACCAGACCCTGCAGGAGTTCAACGCCTCGCGGCAGGCGCTGGCGCAACGCCTCGCCGATGCCGAAGGCGCCGCCCGCCGCGCCGCCGAGCAAGCCGCCGCGGTGGTGCACAACGACCTCGCCCACCGCATCGAGAACGCCGAGGCCTTCAGCCGCGAGGTGGCCGCCGCCGCCGCCGAGGAGATCCGCGCCGCCCAAGCGGCGCTGGCCGAGCGCATGGCCGAGGTGGAGCGGGACACGCGCGCCGCCGCCGCCGATGCGGTGCGTGCGCTGCGCGCCGACCAGGAAATGATCCAGGCGCGCATCGCCGTGGCCGAGACCGGCGGGCGCGAAGCCGCCGCGGAGGCCCTGCGCGAACTGCACGCCAGCCAGGCTGCGCTGCAGGAGCGCATGCGCCAGGTGGAGTCCGAAACGCGCCGCGCCGCCGCCGACGCCATCGCCGAGGTGCGCCGCGCCCACGAGGAGCTCGCCGCCCGCGTGGCCGCCGCCGGCGTGGACGAACGGACGAAGGAATCGCTGGAGGAAATCGAGGCCGCGCAGCGCGCGCTCGCCCTGCGGTTCGACGGCATCGAGGCGCTGGCGCGCCAGACGGCGGCCGCCACCGCCAGCGAAGTGGCCGAAGGCCAGCAGGCCATCGAGGCGCGTCTCGAACAGATCGAACAGGCCACCCGCGAAGCCGCAGCGAACCTGCGCATGGGCGCGGCCGCCGCGATCAACCAGGTGCGCGCCGCCCAGCTCGATCTCGAAAAGCGCGTCAAGCTCGTGGAAGTGGGCGCCGCCTTCGGCATGGGCGGCGGCGGCGCAGATGCCGAGAAGATCCGCGAGGCGCACGCGGCGCTGGAGGAGCGGCTGTCGCGCATTGAGCGCGGTGGCGCGAGCGGCGGCCAGGAACGCGCCGCGCTGCACATGCTCGACGCCAAGATCACCGGGCTCGCCGCCACCGTGCGCGACGGGCGCGACCGCACCGCCTCCGAAATCGAATACATCCGCGCCCGCATGGAGACGGGCGGCGGGGCCGAGCAGGCCGCGCGGCTGTCCGCCGTGGAGAAAACCGTCGAGGACGCGATCGCGCGGCTCGCGGACCGTCTCGTGCAGGCGGAAAACACCGCCAACGACGCCCTGCGGCGTCTGGAGAGCGCGCCCGGCGCCGGCGCCGAGACCGAAGCGCTGCGCACGCTGGTGGAACAGCGCCTCGACAGCATGGCCGCGTCCATGACCGAAATGGTCGGCGGCGTGCGCGCGGAGATCGAAGGCCGCATCGGCGGCGAGGCCGGCCCCGAGATGGAGGCGGCGCTCGCCGACGTGAACCGCCGCGTGGCCGCATCCGAACGCCGTCAGGCCCAGACCATCGAGGCCATCTCCATCGAGATCCGGCGCATGTCGGAAAGCATCGATCGCCGCCTGCGCTCTCTGGAGACGCGCAACGACGACAGCGCCGCCGTGGCCGTCCGCGAGGAGGTGGCGCGCCTCGCCACCACGCTTGAGGACCGCATCAACGGCATCGAGAGCCGCGAGGTCGCCAGCGTCGAGCGCGTGGGCGTCGAGATGGGCCGCCTGGCGGAGCGCTTCGACGAACGCTTCGACGGCGTGGAGCGCCGCAGCGCCGAGGCCATCGAGCACGTGGGAGACCAGGTGGCGCGCATGGCCGAACGGCTCGTCACCCGGCAGGACCAGGTGGCGCGCGAGCTGACGGAGCGGATCGTCGAAAGCGAGGAGCGCCAGACGTCGCGCCTCACCGAGACGCTCGGCATCGTGGCGTCCAAGCTGCAGGCGGTGGAGGAGCGCACGACGACGACGCTTTCCCCCGTGCAGAAAGCCATGACCAGCTTCGCCTCCCGCCTGCAGGCGATGGAGGACGGCGCGCGCGGCGCCCTTGCGGGCTTCGACCGCAGCGGCGACGTCGATGCATCGCCGGCGGACGACGCCTTCGACGACGCCGCGCACGAGGCGTTCGTGGGCTCCGTGGACCTCGGCGACATCGAGGCGCTGGTGGAGCGGATCTCCACGCGCGTGCAGCCCGCGGCGGACACGCCGGCGGCGGCCCCCGCGCCGGAGCTTGAGGTGGAGGAGATCGGCGGCGAGTCCGTGGATGTGGAATCCATCGAGACCGCGCGGATGGTCATCGACCCGTTCGACCAGCTTCTGCCCACGCCGGCGCCGGAGCCGGCCGCCCCGCCCCCGCCGCAGATCCACGCCGACGCCAACGACATAGACTTTTCGTGGGACGACCCGGCGCCCGCCCGCGCCGCCCCGGCGCCGGACGACGACGACGTGGCCGCGCTGTTCAGCCCGCCTAACGCGCCGGAGATCGCCCATGCGGCGGGCCGCAACGACTATCTGGCCAACGCGCGCCGCGCCGCGCAGGCGGCCTCGCAAGCGGGACGCAAGCGCAGCAGCAGCGGCGATGACGCGGCGCGCACGCCCGTGCAGGGTCTGCGCGGGCCCAACCGCGTGGTGTTGTGGAGCGCTGCGGGCGCGCTGGCCGTGGCGCTGGCAGGCGGGGCGTATCTGGTGAAGGTGCGCGCCAACACCGAGGAGGCCGCCGATCCCATCGCCGACGGCGAGGCCCAGGCGCAGACGCCGATCAATGTCCCCGCCCCGGCCCCGCTCGATCCCGCCGCGCTGACGCCGGTGGACGACGCTGCAGCGCTGGCGCCCGCGGAGGCGTCCGAGCCCGGCTTCGCCGACAGCTCCATCGCCGACGCCGCCGCCAAGGCGAATGCGCAGTCGAAGGCGCGCGCCGCAGCAGCAGCCGCGCCGGCGGCCAAGCCCGCGCCGGAACCGGAGCGCACGCGCCCCGGCGCGCGCAGCACCACCGGCCCGCAGGCCGGGATCACCGCGACGGTGCAGCCCGCTTCGCTGGCCGGCGGCGGCATCCGCTCCGCGCTGTCGCTCGACCAGGCGGCGCTGCGCGGCGATGCGGTGGCGCAGTACGAACTGGGCCTGCAGCGGCTCGCCGGCAACCAGACGCCGGAGGGCGTGGCGCTGCTGCGCCGCGCCGCCAACCAGGGCCTCGCCATGGCGCAGTATCGCCTCGCCAAGCTGTTCGAGCGCGGCGAGGGCGTGGAGCCCGATCTCGTGCTCGCCCGCCAGTGGACCGAGCGCGCCGCCGCCGCAGGCAACCGCAAGGCCATGCACGACCTCGGCGTGTACTATGCCCGCGGCGAAGGCGCACCGCTGGATGAGGCCGCCGCGTTCCGCTGGTTCAAGCAGGCCGCGGAGCTGGGCGTGGCCGACAGCCAGTTCAACCTCGGCGTCCTTTACCAACAGGGCCGCGGCACGCAGGCGAGCCCCGCCGATGCGCTGTTCTGGTTCGCCGTGGCCGCCCGCTCCGGCGACAACGACGCCCGCGCGCGGGCCGCCACGCTGGAGGCGCAGATGACGCCGGAGACCGTGCAGGCCGCCCGCGCCCGCGCCGCGACCTTCACCGCCCGGCCCGCCAGCGCCCGCGCCAACGGCGAGTTCGGGACCCGCACCTGGGCGCAGGACTCCGCGCAGGCCGGCGCGCCGCCGCGCAGCTGAACGCGGTGTGGCCGATGAGGACCGCCGGCGGTCCTCCCCTTCAATGCCAGCGCCAATGGCCGCACGGGTTTTCACCCTGCGGGGCCATGGGAGGCGGGGCGCGCGGACGGCGCGGATGATGTCGCCGGCGTGCGAGGCCGGCCCTGCAGGAGGAGAATATGCGCCCTCCGCGCGCCCCGTTCGGCGGCCGTCTTTCCCGGACGCAGGACTAGGAGTTGCTGGATCGGGTTCGTCAGACCCGCGCCGTACGGTCCGACGTGGAGGTGTCCCCTCCA
>JAIYAO010000037.1 GCA_027488965.1 Alphaproteobacteria bacterium | reverse complement strand
CTGCAAGCTCCGCCTCGGTCCGTGGGCGTGCGCGCAACTGCGGCGAGGCCACGACGCTGCCCGACCAGTTACGCCACTCAGCCACGCGCGCTCCTCACCCGACCCTCGACCGACGATGGACGGTGTCGGGGGCCCAAATGGTCCGCCAGATCGGCCCCCAGATAGGCCAATGCGGCCAATGTTGCGCCAGAACCAGCCCGCCTCAAGGGGGCCATGGTGCCGTTGGGGAGGATTGAACTCCCGACCTCAGCCTTACCAAGGATGCGCTCTACCACTGAGCTACAACGGCGAAGCGGCGCGTATAGCCGAGCCGCCCCCCCATGAAAAGCGCAGGGGCGCCCTTTTCGGCCGGAGCCTGGCGGCCCGGCTCTGCTCAGGCGGACGGGGGCGCGGGAAACGGCGGCGCGAAGGGTTCGGGCGCGAGGCGCAGCGCCGTCACCAGGTACGAGGTGGTGCGGTAAAAGCCCGCCAGAAGGATGAGCTCCAGCAGCGCCTCCTCGTTGAAGACCGCACGAAGGGCCGACCAAAGCGCGTCGTCGATGTCGCAGGCAGCTTGCAATTGGTCGCACAGCCCCAGCAGCAGTCGCTCCTCCGGCGCCCAGCGCGCGTCGTCGGCGGGGCCGTGCGCGATGGCCGCCAGTCCCGCCTCGTCGAAGCCCACGCGCCCAGCGAAGAAGGCCATGTGCACGCAGAACTCGTAGCGGCCGCCGCACTGGGCCGTGACCCGATGGATCACCAGTTCGCGCTGGCGCAGCGTCAGATGGCCCCGGTCCAGCAGACCGCCGCCGAAGAACTTCCGGAAGAGCCGCTCGTCCCGCGCGAGCGTGGTGAACAGCGACAGCGGCGCAACGCCTTCCGGCATGGTGCGGTCGAGGGCGGCCTGGACGGCCTCGGGATACGGGGCCTTGGCGGGGGTCATGCGGGGGACGTTCGACATCGGCGGCTCCTGTGCTATCTTTTTCATAGCTCGCCGTCAGGGGCATTGCTATGGAAAACAGAGCGTGAGCCGCAGAACGCCGCTTCCGGCCGCAGGGCCCGTTCGCGGGTCGCGCACGGGACGCCCCGTCATGGCGCTGCTGGACCTGCTGGGCCGGCGGATGACGTTGCGCGTCCTCTGGGAGCTGCGCGAAGCGCGCCTCACCTTCCGCGCCCTTCAGGACGCGGCCGAGACCAATCCGAGTGTCCTCAACACGCGCCTTGCCGAACTGCGCGCAGCGGGCATCGTGGACCACCAGGCGGAGGGCTATGGCCTCACGGCGCTGGGGCGCGATCTCCTGGCGCGGCTTGCGCCCCTAAATGCGTGGGCGGAGGCCTGGGCGCACAAAAGCTAGTGCAAGGATAGCTGGCTACGGATGGGCCAGAGCGCCTCGAGATGGTCATGGCCCGGTGCGCGGACGTCCGGCTCGCCGATCCGGTGCAGGTAGAGATGGCGCGCGATCTCGGCCTGTTGCTCGATGTTGTAGGCGCCGAAGGGCTTGCCCGGTTCAAACCGGTAGGCGTAGGCGTCGCGCCCCAGCGCCTTCAGCTTGGCCGCCGCCAGCAGCACGCCGCGACGCGCCTGCCAGACGTGCGCCAGCTCATGCACGAACCAGCCGCGCTCGTGCGCGGTGACGTCCGCAAAATCCTGCGCGGCCCGCCACATGGAGAAGAGGATCGTGCGGCGGTGCGGCACCATCGCCGCGAACGGCGCGGGCGGAATCTGCTGGATGCGAACGGCGTCGGCGTCGATCTCGCGGCCGAACATGCCATGGGCGATGGCCTTCTCGCCCGTCGTCAAGGGACGGCGCGCCACCATCGCCATGCGCAGTCCCGACCGTCTCATGCCATCGCCTCGATCAGCCTCCGGGCCTCGTCACCAAACCGTTCTAGCAAACTGCAACGTGAAATGCTCGGACAAGGCGCAGCATGGCGGGTGTGCCCTGCACCGTCGCCGGTTGGCGAACCGGATGGAGCGCGCCTCCCGACATTCGATATGCCGGCCGACAAAAAAGGTCCGGCCCCGCACGGGGTGCGGGGCCGGTGCGCCGTCGGCGGGGGGGCGAGCGACGCGCGCAAGCTGTCTAGTTCGGCGGATCCTTCGTCACCGTGACCGTGCCGGTCTGGGTGCGGGTGTCGCCATCGCGGCCGGTGACCGTGCGATCGAACGTGGCCGTGCCGTCGCCCGTGTTGGTGCGGGTGCGGTCGACGGCGCGGGTCGTGCCGTCGGCGAATGTGGTGTCCCGGTTGACGACGACGCCGGCATCGGTGGGCGTGCGCACGTTCGTGCTCGTCGTGGTTTCGCCCTGGCGATTGGTGAACGCGCCGGTGGACGTGACGACGCTGGTGACCGGATCGCGCGTGGTCGACGTGGCGCGGGTGCGGCTCGTTCCGTCCTCGAAGGTGGCCGCAGCGTTCACGGACCGGGCGCCATCGGTGCGTGTCACGTCCCGGCTGTAGTCGACCGCGCCGTTGTTCTGCGTCTGGA
>JAIYAO010000169.1 GCA_027488965.1 Alphaproteobacteria bacterium | reverse complement strand
GTGGCGTTCCAGCGGGTCGCGATAGGCGGCGTTCACCTCGTAACGGTGGCGGTGGCGCTCGGCGATGTGGGTGCTGCCATAGACGCTGGCGGCCACGCTGTTGTGCGCCAGTTCGGCCGGGAAGGCGCCCAGCCGCATTGTGCCGCCCAGATCGCCGCCTTCAGCCCGCGTCTGCAGGCCATCGGCGTCGGCCACGCGGAACGCGCGCGCGCGGTCCTTGTTGACGGCCACGCCGTAGCCCGCCCCGTCGGTGAGCACGAAGCGGATGTAGAGTTCGCCCGGCTGCAACAGCGCCTGGATGGCGGAGAGGTCTGCGTTGGCGGCGTCGGCAAGCGCGGCCTGCGCTGGCAGGAAGCCCGCGGCCTTCGCGCGGCCGGCCGCCGATTCCCGCGACAGGTTTTCCGGCACGCCCTTGGAGTAGATCGCCTGCAGCCGCGCGGTGGTCGCCGCGATCTGCTGGCGGGCGAGACGCACGTCCTGGTCGGCGGCGCCGCGGCCTTCGTTCTGCAGCCCGGCGAGGCGTTCCTTCAGCTTGGCGAGATCGATTTCCGCAAGGATCGCCTCGCGGATTTCCGGCTGCTGCTCGGCGCGCTGGGACATGAGATTGGCGCTCTGGCTGACCACCCGCGCGGTGTCGCCTTCCATCGCCGCGGACGCCACGCGGAAGAACTCCTGGGTGACGGCGGGATCGTCGCTCGCGGGTCCGCCGGCCAGCAGCAGGTCCAACATGGGCAGCACTTCGTCGGTGCCGATGGGCGCAAGGTCGGCGCCGGCGGCGCGCACGCAGAACGCCGCACGCTCTTGCGCCAGCGCGCCTTCGCGGTTGCCCTCGCCCGCGTAGATCCCGGCGAGCGTGCGCCGAAGCTCCGCTTCGAGCGGGCCGCCGTTGCCGTAGGTGGTGTAGATGGCCAGCGCCTGTTCGGCGATGCGCTTGGCGCCGCCCTTGTCGCCGGATTCCATGCGCAGCACCGCCGCGCGGGAGGCCACCTTGGCGCGCAGCCACGGCGCGTACTGCACGCCGAACACGCTGGCGGCGTCGGTGGCGTTCTGGATCTCGCTGTCGGCCAAGCCCGTCTGGCGGGCCTTCACGGCGGGGTCCGTGGCGTCGGCGGCAAGCTGCTGGTGGATCAGGCTGCGCAGGTAGTGCGCGTGCGTCTTGAGGATGGCGGTCTTTTCCACCGGCGTCATGGCGCGGCGGCCGAGGATGGAGCCGAACGCCCGCGAACTGCGCAGGTCGCTGTTGGTGCGCGACATCCGCAGCGCGCCCACGCTGGTGATCTCCACGTCGCCGTTGTCGTAGCGCACGGCGTCCACCGTGTTGGACAGGCCCATGGAGTTGAGCTTCTGGTCGAGCGCGGTGAGCCGCTCCAGCGCCAGCGCGTACTCGCCCTGCTGGCCGGCCACGAGGCCGGAGAAGAACGCGAGCTGCGCTTCGCTGAAGGCGTCGGCGCGGATCGTGGCGAAGGACGCCCACTCCGCGTCATTGCCGCCGCTGGGCGCGGCCGCGAGCAGACGCTGCAGCGACGCCAGCCGCTGCTCGGCCTCTTCGGAACGGTCCTGGTTGCTCAGGTTGACCGCGTTGAACAGCGCGCTTTCGAACCGCTGCGCCGGCGTCACCAGACGGTCGTCGGCGACGGTGGCGAGATCCTGGTAGGC
The DNA here is from genome assembly GCA_027488965.1 of Alphaproteobacteria bacterium. Taxonomy (GTDB): domain Bacteria; phylum Pseudomonadota; class Alphaproteobacteria; order Caulobacterales; family Aquidulcibacteraceae; genus VFBF01. The sequence continues at coordinate 4,910 of JAIYAO010000169.1, read as the reverse complement.
GTCGGCCGCTTCCCGGAACACGAGGCGACGGTTCTGCGCGTAGGCATAGGCGGCGGCGGATTTCACGTCGCTCGGCGTCAGCAGTTGCGGCGGGCGCAGCGGCGCTGCGCGGCCCTCGTCGCCGCAGGTGTTGGCCGCGGTCTGGGCCTGCGCCATGCCGCCGTGGGTCAGCGCGCCGACCGCCAGGGTCACGCCCGCAAGCCATTTCCACTTCGCCGCCATCGGTTCTTCTCCTGTGCCCGCGCGGGGCCGTCCGTCCACGTCTTTGCGTCTCCGCGGGCGCCGGGTCAGCGGCCGCGGATGATCAGCGAGTCGTTGCCGAGGTTGGTGACCGCATCGTCCTCGATCTCGTCCAGTTCGTCCGGCTGCAGGCTTGCGAGATCCGGCACGATCTGTTCGGGGCGCACGCCCATGTCGAGGTTGACGCTGATGATGCAGCTCGCCGCCGACCCGAACTCGCAGCCGTTGATGCGGTAGACCGTGCGCGGCGTGAGACCGCCGTTGAGGATCGGCTGCGCCGAGCCGCCCGCCAGCGCCGCATCGCGCGCGTCCGCCATGATCCAGCCCGTGCCGAACGGCGAGGTCTGGGTGTTGAAGCGGTCGAGGATGCCGAACAACGACACCTGCGTGGGCGACCCCGCGCCGATGCCGCGCACCTCGAGCTGGCCGAGCAGCAGGCCGCGGCCGTCTTCGCCGGTGAAGCCGGTGTTGCGCAGCAGGACCCGCCCGGCGCTTGAGACCTCGAGCGCGTCGGCGGCGATGAACACCTTGCCGGAGTCCGTCTGGATCAGCGGCAGGGTGGCGAGGTCGCTGTTGACGTCGAGGCCGTTGAAGAACGTCTCCAGCGGTTGGCCCTGCTCGTTCACCGGGCCGATGGCGATCATCCGCGACGCCGCCAGCTGCACCGTGCCGAAGGACGCGATGGCCGGCGTGCCCGCCGCATTCAGCGCCTGCGTGGTGACGCCGATCGAGCCGGTGATGACCGTCGCATCGGGGATCCAGTCCGTGGCCGTCGTGCCCGTGAACTGGCCGACGGAGAGGTTCACCGGCGCCCCGCCCGTGCGCTGGACGACGCCCACGATTTCCGCGCGCGCGCCCGTGCCGGGCAGCAGGATGATCGATGGGATCGCGGCGCTGTTCACGGTCAGGTTGCCCAGCGTGAGGTTGGCGCCGGCCGCCGAGGACGGCCCCGTCTGGAACGTGAGCGTGGGCGCGGAGAAGCGGTTGATGGTCGCTGCGTCCACCGTCATGGCGTTGGAGAGGTCGTTGCGCGGCGTCTGCCCGGAGTTGATGTCGCCCAGCGCCAGCGCACGACCCGTGGCGGGGTTCGTGGCGCTGCGGCTCTGCACGACGATGCCGGCGCCGGACGTCACCGTGCCCGGCATCGACAGCGCCGGCGTGATGATCGTGTAGACGTCGGAGGATCCGAGCGCGCCCGAGAGCGACGCCTGCACGGTGGCGTCCACCGTGGTCGTGCCCGCAGCGTTGAGCGCCGCGCCGCTGTTGGCGAGGCTCACCGTCGCGCCGCGCGCCGTGCCGACGGCCACGCCGCCGACGCCGGTGACCGAGAGGTTCGACCGGTTGGCCGCCGTACCCGCCGCGAGCGTTGCGCCCGAGGCCTGCACCGCGCCGCCGGCGACGAACGTGGCGGTCTCGCCGCCCGCGCCATCGGCGTTGCCCGTCACCGTCACGCCCGGCGACACCGTGGTCCCGCCCGTGGTGGTCACCGCAAGCGCGCCGTTCGACGACACGTTCTGCGTGAACGACGCCGTGGCGGCGTTCACGGTGGCCGCGCCGCCCACGGTGGTGGGCGCGGTGTTGAAGGTGGCCGCGCCGCCGCTCGAGGCGACGGAGAGGTTGTTGGTCACCGCGCCGCCGCGGAACGTGGCGCCCGTGGCGCCGGCGAGCGTGATGTTGCGTTCCGCACTCAGCGCGCCGACGTCGACGCCGCCGCCCGTGGCGCTGATCTCGGCCGTGCCGGCGATGGCGTTCAGCGTGAAGTCCCGCGCGGTGACCGTGGCGATCTGGCCGATGGTGGCGCCGGTGACGCTGACATCGCCGCGGTTGCCCGCCGCCGTGCCGCTCACCAGCGTGCCCGCGCCCGTGACCGCGCCGGCGCTGGAGAGCACCGTCACGTTTTCGAACCCTGCGCCGTCGGCGTTGGCGCGGACCGTGCCGTTCACCGTCACGCCGTTCGTGCCCGTGAGCGAGACGGCGGTGTTGGAGGCGATGGAGCCCACCGTCGCCGTGGCGCCGGTGACCGTGAAATCGCCCGTCGAGGCATATAGGCCGGTGAGCGTTGCAGCGCCCGAGGCGTCCACCGTGCTCGCGCCGGCGGCCGTGAGGGCGGCGCCGGTGTTGGTGAGGCCGACGGCGGCGCCGCGCGCGGTTCCCACGGCGATGCCGTTGGCTGCGGTGAGCGTCACGTCGCTGCGCCCGCCGGCCGTGCCGCCGAGGAGGTTCGCGCCCGACGCCTGGATGAAGCCCGTGGCGTCGATCATCAGCTTGCCGCCGCCGACGCCGTCGACATTGGACTGGACGGTGACGCCCGGGTTCACCGTAACGTTCGTGGCGGAGACGGTGATGTCGTTGCCGGCAGAGAGATCGGCGCCGAAGTTCACCGTGGCGGCGGTCACGCCGGCGTCGCCGCTCACACGGGAAGCAGCACCGGAGAACGTGGCCGACGCGCCTGTGACGGTAAGCGAGCCGCCGTCCAGCCCGTCGATGGTGGAGGCGCCGCCGGCGGCCGTCACTGCACCCGTCGACGTCACGCCCGTGAGCGAGATCGTGGCCGCGCGCGCCGTGACTGAAGCGCCGGAGGCGTTGGTGATCGTCGCCGTCGTTGCGCTCGCCCCGGATGTCGCGCCTTCTGCCGTGAGGGCGCCGGTGACCGTGACGCCGCTCGCGCTGGAAGCGCCCGCGCTGCGGACGATGAGATCGCCCGAGATCACGCCGCCGTCGATGGAGGCGGACGTCGGGCCGCTGATCGTGAGATCGGCGCCGCCGACAGTGCTGCCCGTGCCGACGCTGGCGGAGCCCGCCGTCGCCGTCACCGTGCTGTCCAGGCCGGCGTCGAGCGAGGCCACAGTGGCGCCCGTTCCGCCGGTCACGGTGATCTGGCCGCCGAAGACCGTGCCGACGTTTGCCGCCTGCGCGGCGGAAATCGTCACGCCGGAGCGGTCGGTCGATGTACCGCCCGCGAAGGTGGCGCCCGCGCCGGTCACGTCGCCGGCAGTGGAGGTGACGCTGAGCGTTTCGGCGCCCATGCCATCGGCGTTGGCTTGCACCGTGGCGCCCGTAACCGAAACGCTGTTCGTCCCGGAGACGATGACCACGCCGTCTGCGACCAGCGAACTGCTGATGACCGCGGTCGCGCCCGTCACCGTGGCGTCGCCGCCGACGGTGGCATCGGAGACGCCGCCGACCGTGGCTGCACCGCCGCTAGAGCCCACCGTCAGGTGGCCGGTGATCGCGCCGCCGGTGAAGGTCGCGCCGGTCGAGCCCAGCACGGTCAGGTCGCGATCGACCACGAGCGCGCCGACGTTGCCGCCGCCCGTGGCGCCGACCGACGCTGAGCCCGCCGTCGCTTCCAGCGTGACGTCGCGCGCCGACACGTCGCCGATGGTGACCAGCGTCGCGCCTTTGACGGAGATGTCGCCCTCGCGCGTTCCCGGCGCGCCGCCGGTGATGAGCGTGGCGTCCTCGCCGTCGACGGCGTCCGCCGCCGTGATGGTGATGTCCTCGCCGCCGGTCTCGTCTTTATCTGAGGTGAGCACGCTGTCGGCGCCGGTGAGGAACACGCTGCCGGCGGACAGGATGTCGATGGCGCCCGCCGCGCTGAGCGCCGCGGAGACGGTGACGTCCCCGCCGGTGGACTCCAGCGAGATGCCGCCCGTGTCCGCCGTCGTCGCGCCGCTGACGGACACCGAGTTCCCGAGCACGCTGGCGGAGCCCACGAACGTGTCGCCCGTGGCGTCGGTGATGGCGGCCTGGCCGGTATTGCCGAGCACGCTGAGCGCGCCGGTGACCGTGCCGCCCGTGAAGGTGGCGCCGGAATCGCCGGAGACGGTGAAGTCGCCGACGATGGTCTGGCTGCTGGAGCCTGCGCTGGCGGCGCCCGCCGTCGCCGTCACCGAGCTGGTTGCGCCGGCATCGACGATCCTCACGGTGGCGTCATTGGCCGCCAGGACGGTGACCGCGGAGCCGTCGCCGGCGAAGAACGTGGCGTCCACAGCGGTCACGTCGCCCGTGTCGGCGGTGACGCTGAGCGACTCAACGCCGCCTGCCGTGTTGTCGGTGTCAGCCCGGACGAACTGCGCGCCCGTGACCGTCACGTCCGTCTCGCCCAACACCGTCGTCGATCCCGTCGCCGCGAGGAGTGCCGCGATGGTGACGGCGCCCGTGGTCGCGGTGACGTCGGCGTTCCCGTTGTCGGCCGTCGTCGCGCCGGAGATCGACGCCGTGGCGCCGCTGACCGTCACGCTGTCGGCGGTCGTCGTACCGGTGATCTGCGCGAGGCCCGACCCGCCCTGCACGCTGAGCGCGCCGTTGGACACGCTGCCGGCGCCGAACGTGGCGCCCGTGCCGGAGACGGTGAGGTCGGCGCCTGCGCCGGTGACCGTTGCGTTGGACAGCGTCGCGCTGCCGCCCACGGCGGTGACGTTCGACGTCGCTCCTGCGACGAGCGTCCCGACGCTGGCGGCGCCGCTTGCTGCATTGACGGTGACTGCTGCGCCCGCGTTCAAGGTCGCGCCGGTCGCGGTGACGGAGGTTGCGCCGTCGACGTCGACGGCGCCGCCGGTGGAGCGCACCGTGCGCGTGGAGGCGACGGTGACGCCGCCCGCCTGTGCGTCGAGCCGCGCGAGGCCGCCGGACTGAAGATCGCCCGCGACATTCACCGCCGCCGGACC
>JAIYAO010000153.1 GCA_027488965.1 Alphaproteobacteria bacterium | reverse complement strand
TCGAAGAAGAACACCATCTTCGGCTTGTCGAGATCGCCCGCCTCGGGGAGTTCCTCCCACAGCTCGCTCATCAGCCACAGCAGGAACGTGGCGTAGAGGCGGGGGCTCTGGATCAGCTTGTCGGCCACTAGCAGGTTCACCACGCCCTTGCCGTCCGCCGTGGTGCGGATCATGTCGGCGAGTTCGAGCGCGGGTTCGCCGAAGAAGCTGTCGGCGCCATCCATCTCCAGCTGCAGCAGCTTGCGCTGCATCGCCGCGACCGTCTGGGCGGAGACAAGGCCGTACTTGCGGCCGATCTCCTCGGCGTTTTCCGCCACGTGCGTCAGCACGCTGCGCAGGTCCTTCAGGTCCAGCAGCAGGAGGCCCATCTCGTCGGCCATCCTGAACGCGATGGTCAGCGCCCCGTCCTGCGCCTCCGACAGATCGAGGATGCGCGACAGCATCAGCGGGCCCATCTCCGAGACGGTGGTGCGCACCGGATGGCCCTGCTGGCCGTACACGTCCCAGAACACCACGGGCGCGGCGAGCGCGGAGTAGTTGGCCACGCCCACCTCGGCGGCCCGCTTCACCCAGCGTTCATGCATGTCCGACGGCGCGGCGATGCCCGAAAGGTCGCCTTTCACGTCGGCGGCGAACACCGCCACGCCGGCCTGGCTGAACGCCTCGGCCATGGCCTGCAGCGTCACGGTTTTCCCCGTGCCCGTGGCGCCGGCGATCAGCCCGTGCCGGTTGGCGCGCTTCAGGGTCAGCGCCACCGGCCCCTCGGGCGCTTTGCCGATCAGGAATGTCTTGTCCGCCATGTGCCTAGGGCTCCCGAGTCTTGAGAGGCTGGATAGCAAGATGCCGGCGCCGCCGCGAGGGCCCATGGTCTGCCGGCGCAGGACGCGCGGGCGGGGAGGGGGCTTGCGCGCGCGCGGCGCTGCGTCCCCAAGTGCGCGTCCCAGTCAGCGACAGACGGTGCAGCGACATGGATCGGGCGGCGAAGACGGCGTTGTGGATAACCGCGCTCGGCGTGGTGGTCGCCGGCCTCTACTGGGGGCGCGAGTGGCTCACGCAGTTCGCGGTGGCGCTGATCCTGTGGTTCGCCATCGACGGGCTCCGCCGGGGCGTGGCGCAGCGCGCGAAGGGCCTGCCCGACTGGGTGGCGCTGGTGATCGCCATCGTGTTCGTGCTCACGCTGGTGGCGGGACTGGGCACGCTGATCGCGCGGAACGTGGGCGAGATCGCCGGGCGTCTGGGCGAGCAGGGGCCGCGGCTCAACCGTTTCGTGGCGGAGGCCTATGCGCTCGTGGGCCTGCGCGGGTCTGCGCCCACGGTGGACCTCATGCTGTCGCGGGCGGACGCCGGCGCGCTGCTGCGCGCGGTGGGCGCGGGGCTGCAGAACCTTGTGGGCGGGGTGGTGTTCATCCTCATCTATCTCGGCTTCCTGTTCTCCGCCGCCGCCACGTTTCCCGAAAAGCTCGACCGCATCTTTCCCAACGCGGAGAGCCGCGAGGAAGTGCGCCTGATCCTCACGGAAATCCGCCAGTCCATGGGCGGCTACCTGTGGGTGCAGACGCTGATGAGCCTCGTGATCACGGCCCTGACTCTGGCCACGCTGATGCTGCTCGGCATGCCGAACGCCGTGTTCTGGGCGGTGTTGATCTTCTTCCTGAACTTCATCCCCACCGTGGGGTCTCTGATTGCGTTGATGCTCGCCGCGCTCGCCGCCATCGTGGAGTTCGACAGCCTGGCGCAGGTGGCGCTCGTGGTCGGCGGCGTGGGCCTGTGGCAGTTCGTGGTCGGCAACTTCGTGCAGCCGCGGCTGACGGGCGATCAGCTCAATCTTTCGGCAGTGGTTGTGCTACTTGCGCTCGCGTTCTGGGGCAGCATCTGGGGCATCGTCGGCGCGTTCCTGTCGGCGCCGCTCACGACCATGATCATGGTTATCTGCGCGCAGAACCAGTCGCTGCGCTGGCTGGCGATCATGCTGTCGGAGGACGGACGGCCGAAGGTGCTCTCGCGCCTGCCGCGGTCGTGAAACTCAGTGTTACTGCAGTGTATGACCTAGATGCTTGCGCACCGCGAAATGACGCTTTACTCACGAAGCATCTGATCGCGCGTTGGGGGCGGCGAGGGACCAACTCTCTCCCATCCAGCACGCATCGACGGTACGATAGCGTACACAAGTTTGGCTGCGCCGGAGGGGACAATTCCGGTGCAGTCTTCGGAAGACTGGCCTCCGCGTGCGTCCCCCACCCAGCCTGCGAGCGAGGTCAGTTTAGGCGCCGGTGGGCATTATGTCCCCGCTCACCGGCGCCGACCCTTCCGTCTTCCAATCCGCGCCGCATCAAAATTGGCTATTGACCCTGCTGTTTGCGGATTTCTGCGTACGGTCGGCGACTGACGCAAAACCGTCATGAAAACGTTGCGTCAACCGACGCTGCAGAGACCGGAGGTTGGGCCTCCGCCCATCTCCTGTCTAGCTAGAATTGCCCATATCTTGCGGCGTTCCCTTGGCGGGCGAGTCCTCGCTTGCGCCTTTCGCCGCGGCCGCTAGGGTCCGCCCGCCCAATACCCTCCAGTCCGGGAGCCAACCCATGGACACCGGCGCGCTCGCGCACTTCGCCTACCCCCTCGAGGAGCTGCTCAAGCTGGTGCGGTCAGGGGCCTTCCCCGCCTTCGGCGCCGGGGGCGCGCTCACGCCGGAGGCCGAATCGTTCCTGCGCCAGATGCACGAGGATGCCGACCCGGAGGACCTCCAGGGCGTCGCGCCGGCCGATCTGGCGGTGCTTGCGCACGATCTCTGGGCGCTGGGACAGGCGCGGCGGGATGTCGCGGAGCGGGTGGTGCGGGTGCGCCGGGCGGCGGGCGAGGGCGGCCGGGCGCTGCCGCGCGACGTGCTGGAGGTGGTGGGGCCGGACCTGCAGTTCCTCGTCGCCTCGATCATGGCGGAGGTGGCTGCGCAGGGCGCCGCAGCGCTCGCCATCTTCCACCCCATCGTGGCCGCGCCCACCGGCAAGCTCTCCCTGATCCAGATCCATCTGGAGCCGCTCACCCCCGCGCGGGCCGGCGCCCTCGACCAGGGGGTGCGCGACACGCTCGCCGACGTGGTTCTCGCCAACACCGATTTCGCCGCGATGCGCGCCTCGTTCGAAGCCGTCGAAGCCATCGCCTACGCCAAGGCCAATGACCATTATCTTCT
>JAIYAO010000019.1 GCA_027488965.1 Alphaproteobacteria bacterium | reverse complement strand
GGCGATCCGGTGGAGACGGGCGATCTCCCGGACGGCCGCCATTTCGCCGTGTGGCGCGACCCCCACCCCAAGCCGGCCTACCTCTTCGCGCTGGTGGCCGGCGCCTTCGACAGCCTCTACGACAGCTTCACCACCATGAGCGGCCGCGTGGTGCAGCTCGGCGTGCACGTGGACGACGGCGAGGCGCCGCGGGCCTTCTACGCCATGGACGCGCTCAAGCGGTCGATGGCGTGGGACGAGAAGGTGTTCCGGCGCGAGTACGATCTCGACGTGTTCAACATTGTGGCCGTGCGCGATTTCAACTTCGGCGCGATGGAGAACAAGGGCCTCAACATCTTCAACGCCGCCTACGTGCTGGCCGATCCCGAGAGCGCCACCGACGCCGACTTCGAGGCCATCGAAGGCGTCGTCGCGCACGAGTACTTCCACAACTGGACCGGCAACCGCATCACCCTGCGCGACTGGTTCCAGCTGTGCCTCAAGGAGGGCCTTACGGTTTACCGGGACCAGGAGTTCTCCGCCGACGAACGCTCCCGCGCCGTCAAGCGCATCAAGGACGTCAAGACACTGCGCGCGCGCCAGTTCCCGGAGGACGCGGGCCCCCTCGCCCACCCCGCGCGGCCCAGCCAGTACACGAAGATCGACAACTTCTACACCGCCACCGTCTACGAAAAGGGCGCCGAGATCATCCGCGTGCTCAAGGCGCTGATCGGCGACGATGCGTTCGAGCGCGGCATGCAGCTCTATTTCACGCGCTGCGACGGTACGGCGGCGACGCTGGAGGATTTCATCGGCTGCTTCGCCGAAGCCAGCGGGCGCGACCTGTCGCACTTCATGCAATGGTACGGCCAGGCGGGCACGCCACGCGTCATCGCGCGCGGCCAGTATGACGCGCGGGCCCAGACCTACACCCTCACCCTCGCACAATCGACGCCGCCCACGCCGGGCCAGACCGACAAGGCGGCGCTGCAGATCCCGCTGCGCGTGGGCTTCATCAGCAAGGACGGCATCGAACTCGCCGCGCGCCTAGCCGGAGACGCGAGCGCGCGCCGCGAGCACGACATCGTTCTCGACCGCCCCGCCCACACCTTCGTGTTCGACCACATGGTCGATGCGCCCACGCCGGCGCTGCTGCGCGGCTTCGGCGCGCCGGTGGTGCTGGACGACGGGCTCGACGCCCCAGCGCGCCTTGTGCAGATGACGCACGATCCCGATCCCTTCACCCGCTGGGAAGCGGGCCAGCGCCTGCTGCGCGAGGCGATCCTCGACGACGCCCGCGGCGCGCCGCAGGACGCCGCTGCGCTCGACCGACTCGCCGCCGCCCTCGGGCGCGAGCTTGATCGCGCCCAGCACGACCCGGCCTTCGCCGCGCTCGCGCTGCGCGCGCCGGATCTGGCGGACCTCTTCCAGCACGTGGACACGCCAGATCCCGATCGTCTCCACGATGCGCGCGTACGCGTGCGCGCCCACATGGCGCGCGCGCTGGAGCCGCGGCTCGCCGCCATCGCCGAAGCGCCCGGCGAGACGCCGTTCTCCCCCGATGCGGCGCAGGCGGGCCGCCGCGCGCTCAAGTCCACGGCGCTCGACCTGCTCGCCGCCCTCGGCGACGCACAGACCGGCCGGCTCGCCCACGCGTTCGACGCCGCCGGCAACATGACCGAACGCATGGGCGCGCTGGAGGCGCTGGGGCAGATCGACGGCGAGGCGTTCGACCGCGCGCTCGGCGCGTTCATCGCCCGCTGGGAGGACAGCCCGCTCGTGGTGGACAAGTGGTTCTCCGTGCAGGCCGCCGCCGCGCGCACCGACGCCGCACAGCGCGTGCGCGCGCTGCGGGCCCATCCGCTGTTCACGATCCGCAACCCCAACCGCGCCCGCGCGCTGGTGGCCGCGTTCGCCATGCGCAACCTGCGCGCCTTCCACGCCGCCGACGGGTCCGGCTACGATTTCCTCGCCGACGCCATCCAGGAAGCCGACGCCCTCAACCCCGCGCTGGCCGCGCGCCTGATGACGCCGTTCGAATCGTGGCGACGGTTCGATGCGGCGCGGCAGGCGAAGGCGCGCATCGCGCTGGACCGTCTCGCCGCCGCCCCCGCGCTGTCGCGGAACGTGCGCGAGATGATCGAACGCACGCAGGGTTAAGGGGTATTAACGGCCCCGGCCTCCGGCGGACGGGCGCTGCGCCGCTTTCTCACGCGGTAGGGCTTCGTTAGGCTTCCACGGGTGATTCGGGCGCATTGCCCGGGGGCTCATCCGCGTGAACCAGCGTATCGGAACGGACACCTTGAAAGCGAAGCAGACGCTGCGCGCGCCGGCCGCTGCGGCCTCGCGGTCGCTGTCGCTGCTGGTGGCTCTGCTGCTGGGGGCGTTCGTCTTCGCGCTGGTGTTGCAGGCCGATGCACAGCGCCGCGCCGCGCTGAACGACACGATCGACGCCAGCCGCCAGGCCGCAGCGCTCGCCGCGTCTGAGGCCAACACCGCCATGGTGCACGCCTGGGGCGCGCTGGCCGGCGCCGCCGAGGTGGCGCGCCTGCAGGGCACGCTGGGCACAGCGCCCGGCGCGGTGGCCGCCGCCGCCCTGCGCGCGCGCCCGGTGGCGGGCGCGGTGGTGTTCGACGAGGCGGGCCGCGTGGCCGCCCAGGCCGGCGCCGCCAACGTGGCGCTTGCCGTGGCGGCGCGCGAGATGACGGGACGCGAAGAGACCTGGGCGGGTATCGCCGAAGCGCGCGGCCGCACGGCGCCGGCCCTGACGCGCCGCGTGGCGGGCTACACCATCGTGAGCGTGCTCGATCCCGCGCGGCTGCTGCCGGCGGCGGCGAACGGCGCGCGCACCTACCTTGTGGCCGACGGCGTGGTGCTGGCGGCGGCGCCCGCGGAGGCGGCGCCCGCTGGGGCGGAGCTGCGCACCCTGTTCGGCGAGAACGCCACGGCCGACGCCGACGGCTTCATCGGGGCCGAGGACGGAGCACGGACGCCCGTGGCGGTCGGTGTGGCGCGCGTGGAGACGGGCGACCTGCGCATCGTCAGCGCCGCCGCCGCGCGCTCTGCGTGGGCGGAGATGCTGCGCGCCATCCTGCGCAACGCGCTGCTGGCGGCGGCGCCGATCCTTGCGGTGGGCGCGTTGCTGCTGCTGCTGCGTCAGAACACCCAGCGCGCCGACGAGGCGGAAGCCGAGATCGCGCGTGTGGAGAAACACTACAGCACCGCCGCCAACGGGGCGAAGTCGTCCATCTTCGACTGGAACACGCAGACCGGCGTCATCGCCATCTCAGACCAGCTCGCCGCGCTGCTGCGCGCGCCGGCGGGCGACCTCACCGTGCCGCAGCTGGTGCAGCTGGCCTCCCCGGACGAGCGCGGCGCCGTGGAAGAGGCGTTCGAGCGCGCGCGCGAGGCCGGCGCACTCGACGTGACCTTCCGCGTGGCCAATGCGCATGCAGTGGCGTGGGTGGAGCTGCGGGGCCTCGCGATCCCCGACCAGGAGACCGGCGAGCCCGGCAACATCGTGGGCACCGCCCTCGACGTCACGGCGCGGCGCGACGCGGAGCTGCGCGCCCGCGCGCTGCAGCGGCGCCTGCGCGAGGCGATCGAGAGCTTCACCGGGCCATTCGCGCTGTGGGATTCGCGCCGCCGCCTCGTGCTCTGGAACAAGTCGTTCCAGCAGCTGTTCAAGATCGATCCGCAGGTGCTGCGCTCCGGCGCCTCCTACGATGCGATCACGATGGCGAGCGCGGGCCAGATCCGGCGCGAGCGCGCCGATCCCAACGACACCCAGATCCGCGAGGTGGAGCTGGCCTCCGGCGCATGGCTGCAGATCCAGGAGCGCCCCACCGCGGAAGGCGGCCTGCTCACCGTGGGCCTCGACATCACCACCATCAAGCGTCAGGAGGAGGCGCTCACGCGCAGCGAGACGACGCTGAAGGCCGCCGTCGCCAAGCTCGAACGCTCCGAGGGCCGCATCCGCGAACTCGCGCGCTCGTTCGAGGAACAGAAGCGCCGCGCCGAGGACGCCTCCAGCGCCAAGAGCGCGTTCCTCGCCAACATGAGCCACGAGCTGCGCACGCCGCTCAACGCGGTGATCGGCTTTTCGGAGATCATGTCCCAGGGCCTGTTCGGCCCGCTGGGCGATCCGCGCTACCAGCAATATTCGAAGGACATCCTCGCCAGCGGCAACCTGCTGCTCGACCTCATCAACGACATCCTCGACATGGCCAAGATCGAGGCCGGCAAGTTCAATCTCTCCCCGCGCCCGCTCGACCCGCTCGACGCCATCGAACAGGCGGTGCGCCTCGTGAAGCGGCGGGCGGAGGAAAAGGGCCTGCAGCTCATCGTCGACGCGCCCGACCTGCCGGAGATCGAGGCCGACCATCGCGCGGTGAAGCAGATGCTGCTGAACCTCCTCTCCAACGCGGTGAAGTTCACCGACAAGGGCGGGATCATGGTGGAGGCGCGCGCCAGCGACGCCCACCTCACGCTGCGCGTGATCGACACCGGCCGCGGCATCGCCAGGGAGCATCTGCCACGCCTCGCGCGTCCGTTCGAGCAGGTGGACAACGAACTGGCGCGGGACCATCCGGGCACTGGCCTTGGCCTTGCGCTGACGAAGTCGCTGGTGGAGATGCACGGCGGCCGGCTCGAGATCGACAGCCAGCAGGGCAAGGGCACCGTGGTGACCATCCGCCTGCCCCGCCAGTTCGCCGGCGGCGAAGTGCTCAGCCAGCCGATCGCGGCGGAATAGCGTTCAGGGCGGCGGCGGCGCCGGTTCGACAGGATCATTCATCGGCGCCAACGGACGCATCGGGCGTCCTTCAGCGCGCCGCTGGGCAAGCTGGCGGAGCAACTGGCGGCGCTCCTCCACGGTCATCGACGCCATCGCGTCGGCCACCACCTCGTGGAAGCGCTCCGCCACGGCGGCGTCCGCCACGCGCATCTGCGCGAACGCCGCGCGCGCCGTGGCGATGTCATAGGTTTCGGCGGACACCACGCGCAACAGCGCCATCCGCGCCTCGCGCGCGCCGCGCCGTTCGGCGCGGGCGTCGCGCCACGTCTCGATCACCCGCTCGCGGATCGCGGCGGCCCGTTCCGGCGGCAGGGCCCCGAGCACGGCGCGCATGTTCGGCGAGCGCGCCACCGCGGCCTCGCCGCGTTCGCGCTGGCCGCGCCATTCCGAAAGCGCCGCGCCGCCGAAGACGCCCAGCAAAAGCAGGTTCACCGCGAGCGAGACGAAGAGCGCGATGCGCAGGCCGCTCATCCGCCCTCTCCCGGATCGGCCATGACGCCGAACGCCGCACCGAAGGCGGCGTCCGCGTCCGCCAGCGAATCATCGCCCGCGGGCGCGCCGGTGAAGCCGAGCGCCACGCCCAGCACCGCACACGCGGCGAGGGCGGCGAGCATGCGCACATCCTGCCCCGCCACGCGGCGCCGTTGCAGCGGCACGACCACGCCCGCGCCGCGCGGCGCCTGCGCGAGGATGCGCGCTTCAAGCGCTGCACTGGGGGAAGCGCTGCGCTCATCGAGCGCCAGCAACGCGTCGAGCGCGGCCTCCGGCGCCGCCAGCGCCGCGGCCCGTTCCGGAAACTGCGCGGCGAACGCGGCGGCGGCCTCGCGCTCGGCGGCGGGCCAGCGCGCGGCGTCGGCGCCGTAGGCGGCGAGAAGTTCGGCGAAGCGGGCTTCGGTCATGGCGTTGTTCCGTTCATGCATCGCCCGCCAGATCCTGCGCGGCGGGCGCAAGGGCTGCCTTCAGCGCGCGCCGCCCGCGCGAGAGCAGGGACTCCAGCGCCTCCACACTCACCTCCAGCGATGCGGCGGCGTCGATGTTCGACATGTCCTGGAAGTGACACAGCACGATGGCCGCGCGCTGGCGCTCGGGCAGGCGATCCAGCGCGGAACGCACCTGCGCCGCACGCTCTCGCGCCATGAGGCCATCCACCGCGCCCGGCGCGCCGTCCGCCACCTCGAGCCCCGCGTCGGGGTCCAGCGTTTCGCGCCGCCGGCGCAGGCGGTCGTAGCAGAGGTTGATCGCCACCCGGTGCATCCACGTCTCGAACTTGGCCTCGCCCTCGCGCCAGGTGGGTGCGGCGCGCCACACGCGCAGGAACACCTCCTGCGCCACGTCCTCGGCTTCCGCAGGGTCCGACAGCATCCGGCGCGCGAGCGCGGTCATGCGCGACAGGTGCCGGCGCACGAGGGCTTCCGCCGCGCGCGGCTCGCCCGCGCCCGCACGGCGCACCAGATCGGCGTCGGGATCGTGCACGCGGGGCCGCCGTCACCGCCGCCATGGATGGCGCCGCCTCCGGTTCATGGCGTCCCCTGCCTGCGTCGACCCGCCATGTTGCGGAGCGCCTCCAGTTCGCCGGCGTCCAGCACGTCGTTGTTGTTGGCGTCGAACCGTTCGAAGGCGGGGTAGCGCGCGTCCATGAATTCCGCACGGCTGATCTTGCCGTCGCCGTCCGTATCGCCGCCGCCGCCTGCGCCGCCGCGGCCCTTGCCCTTGCCGGCGCTGCGGGCGGTGCGCTCCTCCTGGGTGACGAAGCCGTCGCCGTTGGCGTCGGCGCGGTTGAAACCGGCCTCGCGCGCGGCGCGGGCTTCGGCCTTGGTGAGCTGACCATCGCCGTTGGTATCGGCGGCGCGCAGTATCGCCAGCGGTCCGCCCTCCTGGGCCGCGGCCGGGCCGGCGGCCATGGCCCCTGTCAAGGCGGCCGTCAGGGCCAGGCTGGCGGCGATCAACACTCCACGCATGGAACTCTCCTCTTTGGGCCCTCGCACCCTCTAACGGGCGCCTGCCCCTGATCCGTCGCCGCCCGCCCCCAGCGCCTGCACCAGCAGGGCCCGGACCTGCGCCTGCAGGGTGTCGAGCCGCGCCTCCAGCGTGGGGAAATCGGCGGCCTTCCCCACCCGGGCGAGCAGCTGCTTCAGCCGTCCCGGCGCGGCGGCGGGCTCGAACGCGTCAGCCACGCATACTCGCAGGACCTGTTGGAGATCGGCGTAGAGCGTCAAGGCGTCCGCCAGCGTGGCGGCGTCGGGCGGGGCGAGCACGCCTGCGCCGGCCAGCGCCCGCAGGGCGTCGTGCGTGCCGGGGCGGACCGCGCCGGGCGCGTGCGCCACCGCCAGCGCCTGGGCGATGAACTCCACGTCCACAATGCCGCCGGGCGCGAGCTTCAGCTCCCAGCGGTGATGGGCGGGACGTTCACGGTCCATGCGGGCGCGCATGTCGCGGGCGTCGGCGAGGACGACGGCGGGATCGCGCGGGGCCGTCAGCACATCCGAGATGAGGCTGGCGAGGCTTGCCGCAAGCGCTGCGTCACCCGCCACCACGCGCGCGCGGGTCAGCGCCATCAGCTCCCAGGTCCACGCCTCGCGGCGGTAGTAGTGCCCGAACGCCGACAGGCGCACCGCCACCGGCCCCTTGGCGCCGGAGGGACGCAGCTGCATGTCCACATCGTAGAGCAGGCCCTCCTCCGTCGGCGCCGAGAGCGCGCTGATCAGGCGCTGGGTGAGGCGGGCGTAGTAGTCCCCCGCCGGCAGCGGGCGGGCGCCGTCGGACATCGCGTCCTGCGGCGCATCGAACACCACCATCACGTCGAGATCGGAGCGCGCGGTCATTTCGCGGCCGCCGAACTTGCCGAGCGCCAGCACCACGAAGGCGCCGGGCGCGCGCCCGTGCAGGCGCGCCACCTCGTCGGACGCCACCTGGGAAAGGACATCGACGCACGCTTCGGCGAGATCGGCGTGCGCCTCGCCCGCTTCGTCGGCGGTGGCGCGGCCCTGCAGCGTCTGCTGCGCGATGCGCAGCGCCTCTTCCCGATGGAAGCGGCGCGCGGCGTTGATGGCGGGCTCGAACGCAGGCGTCTCCGCCACCAGCCCCGCAAGCTCGGCGCGGCGACGGCCCGGCGCATCCTGCGCCACGGGCTGGCGGAACGCTGGCTCCACCATGGCGTCGAGCAGCGCGGGGCGGCGGGCGAGCTCATCGGCCATGCGGGGCGCAAGGCCCAGGATGTCGGCGAGATCGGTGAGCAGCCCCTGCCTGGCCTGCAACAGCGCCAGCGCCTGCACGCCGGACGGCAGGCCGCTGAGGAAATCGTGGAAGCGCGCGAACGCGGTGTCGGGATCGCCGCTTTCGGCGATGGCGCGCAGCAGGCGCGGCATGATGGCGGTGAGGATTTCGCGCGCGCGCGCGGCGCGGGTGGCGCGGATGCGGCCGTGGTGCCAGCCGCGCACGGTTTCGCTCACGCGGGCGGGATCGGCGAAGCCCAGTTTCGCCAGCGTCGCCAGCGTCTCGGGATCGTTCTCCACGCCGGTGAAGATGAGCGATCCCATGGGATCGGCGAGGCTGTCCTCTCCCGCGAACAGCCGTGCATCTATCAGCGCCACCGCGCGCCGTCGGCCGAGGAGTTCGGCGTCGAGCGCGGGCCACCCGTCGAACCCCGCGAGCGCCGCCAGCCGCGCGCGGCCATCGGCGTCGGCGGGCACGGTGTGGGTCTGTTCGTCGGCCAGCATCTGGATGCGGTGCTCGATGGCGCGATAGAGGCCGTAGGCGTCGGTGAGCGTGCTCACCACCGTGTCCGACACGTGCCCCGCCGCCCGCAGCGCCGCCAGCGCCGCGCACGTGCCGCGCACACGCAACGCCGGATCACGGCCGCCAAGGATGAGTTGCTGCGTCTGCGCGAAGAGTTCGATGTCGCGGATGCCGCCGCGGCCCAGCTTCACATCGAAGGAGCCCGGCTGGATTTCGCTGCGGTTGTGGCGCGCGTAGATCTGGCGCTTGATCGAATGCACGTCCGCGATGGCGGCGTAGTCGAGATTGCGTCGCCACAGGAAGGATTTCAGCGAGGCGAGGAACGCTTCCCCCGCAGCGACATCCCCCGCGCACGCGCGCGCCTTGATGAAGGCCGCCCGCTCCCAGTTCTGGCCGACGCTCTGGTAGTAGTGCTCCGCCGCCGCCAGAGAGACAGCGATCGGCGTGGAGGCGGGATCGGGGCGCAGGCGCAGGTCCGTGCGGAAGACGTAGCCGTCCACCGTCAGCTCCTCCATCGCCCGCACCGTGAGTTGCGCGAGACGCACGGCGAGCTGGCGCGGCTCGCCGCGGGCGGGCAGCGTTTCGGCGTCGTAGAAGACGCTGAAATCGATGTCGGAAGAGTAGTTGAGTTCGCGCGCGCCGTGCTTGCCCATGGCGATGAGCAGCAGCCCGGGCGCGGGGTTGGCGGGATCGGCGCCGCCGTCATCGCGCATCTCGCCGCGCTGGATGGCGGCGTGCACGGCGAGGCGCAGGGCGCTGGCGAGACTTGTGTCGGCGAGATCGCTCAGCGCGCCGGTGACGTCGTCGAGCGTCCAGGCGCCGGCGAGATCGGCCACCGCGATGGCGAGGTGCGCATGCCGCTTGGCGATGCGCAGGTCGCGCATCGCAGCGTTGAAATCCTCGATGCCGCCGGCGGCGCGGGCGCGGGCGAGCGCTGCCTGCACCACCACCGCGGGGCCATCGCGCACGATGGCCGCGGCGGCGTCATGATCGCGTTCGGCGAGGCGGGCGAGATAGGGCGCGTGCGCGCACGCCGCCGCCAGCGCCGCGGCCCAGCCCGCGTCCCGCGCGAGCATGCCGCCGTCGGCGGCGCGCGCGGGCCCAAGGCCCGTCACCGGAACCTTTGTCCGTCGCGTCCGTCGAGCGCCGGCAGCACCACCACCGCGGCGAGCCCCACGCCCGCACCGGAGGCGAGCCCGTCCTCCAGCAGGAAATCGCCGCCGTGCAATTCGGCCACCGCATCCACCAGCGCAAGGCCGAGGCCTGCGCCGTGCGAACTCAGGTTGGCTTCCAGCCGCACGAAGCGCTCCTTGACCCGTTCCCGGTCCGCCGGAGGGATGCCGAGGCCGGAATCCGCCACGCGGATCTCGAGGCGCCCATCGGCGCGCTGGCCGCAGGAGAGATGTACGCGCCCGCCCTTCGGCGTGTACTTCATGGCGTTGTCGAGCAGGTTGGCGAGCGCCTGCGAGATGAGCTGCGCATGGCCCAGCACCATCATCGGGCTTGCACGCCCCTTGGTCATCACGAGGCCCGCCTCTTCAGCGGCGGGTTCGTAGAGCTCCGCCATCTCCTCCACGATGGGCGCGATGTCGAGGCGGGTGAGCCGCCAGGACTCCGCACTGTTGAGGCGCGACAGCTGCAGCACGGCGTTGAACGTCTTGAGGACGCGATCCGTTTCCTCGCGGGCGTAGCGCAGCGCTTCGCGATCGGCCTCCGCATCCGGCGTGGAGCCCAGCGCCTCGTCGAGGCGCTGGCGCAGCCGCGTGATGGGGGTGCGCAGGTCGTGGGCGATGGCGTCGCCGGCGGTTCGGGTGGCGTGCGCCTGCTTCTCAAGCCGGGCGAGCATGTCGTTGAGGTTCTGCGCGAGCAGGTCGAACTCGTCGCCCCAGCCTTCCACGCGCGCGCGGTGGGTGAGATCGCCGGCCATGACCTTGCGCGTGGTCTCGCTGAGAAGCTCCACCCGGCGCGAGGCGAGCCACGCCGCCACAAGCCCGGCAAGGATGGAGAACGCCACGCTGATGCCGGCGGCGTAGGTGAGCGCCTTCGTCATGCGGCTGGCGGCGGCCGCGCTCTCGCGCATGTCGCGCGCCACCACGAGGATCGGGCCGTTCAGCAGCCGGCCGAAGTGGGCGTAGGTCTTGTGTTCCTCGACGCCGTCTTCGGTGGTGACCTTGACGGGAAACTCGCCCCACTCCGACTGGCTGCCCGAGGCGGGCAGGCGCGGCAGCTGGTCATAGTCGCCGGAGATGACCTTCCCGTCCTGGTCGGCGAGCAGATAGTAGAGCGGGCCGGGCGCGGCCGAGCGCTCCACCACCTGTTCGTTCAGCCCGCGCAGGCCGCCGGAATCGTAGGTGCTTTCCAGCAGGCGGTACTCGCGGAGCACGGCGTCGTTGGCCTCCTTCGACACCTGGAACGCGGTGGCGTAGTAGACGTACGACAGCAGCGCGAACACGAGGGCGAGAAACACCACCGCCTGTCCGACCGCGAGGATGAACGTCGCCGTCCTTGCAAAGGACGGCAGACGCGATCTCAGGCTTCCAAGCGATACCCAGAGCCGCGCACCGTGTGCAGCAACTGTACTTCGAAGTCGCGATCGATCTTCGCGCGCAAACGGGAGATGTGCACGTCGATCACGTTCGTCTGAGGATCGAAGTGGTAATCCCACACCTTCTCCAGCAGCATCGTGCGCGTCACGACCTGCCCTGCGTGGCGCATCAGGTATTCGAGCAGCCGGAACTCCCGGGGCTGCAGGTCGATCTTGGCGCCGCCGCGGTGAACCGTGCGGGCCAGGAGGTCCATCTCAAGGTCGCCGACCTGAAGACGCGTCACCGGGCCGTTGCGATCACGTCCGTGCCACAAAGAACGGACCCGCGCCAGAAGCTCGTCTGTGTTGAACGGCTTGCCGAGGTAGTCGTTGGAGCCGGCGTTGAGGCCCTGGACCCGGTGCTCCACCCCGTCGAGGGCCGACAGGATCAGCACCGGCGTGGACACGCCCGCCTCCCGGAGGTCGCGGACGACCTCCTGGCCTTCCTTGTGCGGCAGCATCCGGTCGAACACGAGCACGTCGTAGCCGGCCACGGAGGCCATCGTCTCGCCCGTCACGCCGTCGCTGGCCACATCGACCACGTGGCCGTCGTCCTCCAGCGCCCGCTTGAGCGTTCGGGCGAGTTCGAAATCATCCTCGACGACCAGGACTTTCATCGGCGGCTCCGTTCCTGTGGACTGGTCCTAGTGGACTGGGGGCGTTCACCCGCGCTTGATCTCGACTCCGAGGAAGCGCGGCGGGCCGGCGCGGCCCTGCACCTGCAGAAGCATCGGGCGGTTGAGGCGTTCCGCCTCCTCCACCGCGGCGTCGAGATCGTCGGCGGTGCGCACGGGCTTGCGGTTCACGCTGAGGATGACGTCCCCCGGCGACACGCCTTCTTCGGCGAGCACGGACGTGTCGGTCAGCGTGAGGATCACGAGGCCGCCCTCCATGCCGTCGATCTGGTAGCGGCGGCGGTCGTCGGCGGTCAGCGTGCGGACGCTGACGCCGAGACCCTCCGATTGCTCGGCGCCCGGGGCGGCGGGGGTCTCGCGCGGTTCGACGCTGGCCAGCACCTGCTCGCTCGGGCGTTCGCCGAGGCGCACGTTGATGACGCGGCGAGTCCCGTCGCGCTGCACCTCGAGGCGTGCGTCGCGCCCGATGGGCGCCTCGCCCACGCGCTGAGTCAGCGCACGGCTGTCCTCGATAGCCTGGCCGTTGAAGGTGAGGATCACATCGCCCTGCTTGAGGCCCGCGCTTGCGGCGGGACTGCCGGCGGTCACGGAGGCCACGATGGCGCCCTTCGCATCGGCGAGGCCGATGCTGGCGGCGATCTCGCGGTCCACCGGCTGCACCTGCACGCCCAGCCACCCGCGCGTCACACGGCCGCTGGAGATCAGCTGATCCACCACCCGGGCGGCCGTGTCGGACGGGATGGCGAAGCCGATGCCCACGTTGCCGCCCGTGGGCGAGAAGATGGCCGAGTTCACGCCGATCACGTTGCCCTTCAGGTCGAACGCCGGGCCGCCGGAGTTGCCCCGGTTGATCGGCGCGTCGAGCTGCAGGAAGTCCACGTAGGAGGAGTTGCCGAAGTCGCGGCGGCCCTTGGCCGACACGATCCCCGCGGTGGCCGTGCCGTCGAGGCCGAATGGATTGCCCACCGCCACCACCCAGTCGCCCACGCGCACGCTGGGCGAGCGGTCGAGCGTCACATAGGGGAAGCGGCCGCCGCCCTTGATCTTGAGCACGGCGAGGTCCGTGCCCTGGTCGGTGCCCACCAGTTCGGCCTTCAGCTCCCGCCCGTCGGCGAGGCGGATGTCGATCTCTTCGGCGTCGGCCACCACGTGGTGGTTGGTCACGACCGTGCCGTTCTCCGCGATGATGAAGCCCGAGCCGAGCGCGGTGGGGTTGCGCTGGGGCGCGCGCTCCGGAAAGCGCTTCATGAAGTCTTCAAGGCCGGGCGGGAGGTTCTCGAAATCCGGCCGCGCGCGGGCGCCGGCGGTCTGGCGCACGGAGATGGAGACCACGGCGGGGCTCACCCGCTGGATGAGGTCGGCGAAGCTGACCGGGGAGCCGGCGGGCGGCGCGATGGCCTGCGGGGTGATGCGCTGGGCCTCCGCCCGGTCCGTCAGGAGCGCGGGGGCGGCGGCGAAGGCGGCGAAGGCCGTGACGGCGGCGGCGCCGGCCAGCAGCATCGTCTTCATGGTCCGCGCGGGATCGCCCTTGGCGGCCTCGCGGGGGTGGGATTCAGGGGTCACGGGATCGGTGTTAACTTCGTCACGGGCGGCCATTGATATCCTCAGCGTGGCGCAAAAACCGGGCTGTAGCGCCGGGGTCCGACATGGATCGCCGGATAGGGCGCATTTGAGGCAAAGGTGGGGTTAATGGCGCGCCGGACGCAAGGGCCGCAGGGCGCGATTCGTTGCCGCCAACGTGGATTTTGTGTCAGGGTTCCCCTCAGGGATCGCCGCGCCACTCGCCCTTGGCCTTGAGCGCATCCACCACCTCCCTGGGCATGTACGTTTCGTCATGCTTGGCGAGGATCCGGTCGGCCTGAAACACTTCCCCGCCCTGCCACACGCCCTCGGCCACCACGCCCTGGTTTTCGGCGAACAGGTCCGGCGGGATGCCCTCGAACTTCACCTGGATGGCGCCGGCGCCATCGCTCACGGCGAACATCACCGTCTCGCTGTCGGGATCGCGCACGATGCTGCCGGGGGCCACGAGCCCGCCGATCCGCACCCGCTCCCCCGCGCTCGCCTTCGCCGCGAGATCGGACGGGGCGTAGAAGTAGGCCACCGAATCCTGCGCGCCCAGCAGCGCCAGCGCCACCGCGCCGCTGAGCAGCACGCCCGCGGCCCCGATCACGATCATTCTCTGCCGGCTGCGCTTCACGCAGGACCTCCCCAAGCTTTGAGCGTGTTGTACGCGTTGCGCGCCGCGCCGCGAAGGCCCGGCGTCAATCCGTCGCCGGGAGGCTCAGCGTCGCCTCCAACCCGCCGAGCGGGCTTTCCCCCAGCCGCAGGTCCCCGCCGTAAAGGCGCGCCAGTTCGGCGACGATGGACAGTCCGAGGCCCTGCCCCGGCGCGGTCTCGTCGAGTCGCACCCCGCGCTGGAGCGCAAAGTCCCGCGCCTCCGGCGGCAGGCCGGGGCCGTCGTCCTCGATCACGATCTCGAGCCGCCGCGCGCCAACCGCCTGCGGCTCCCGCAGGCTCGCGCGCACGGTCCCGCCGCCATACTTGCAGGCGTTTTCCATGAGATTGCCAGCCATCTCCTCCAGGTCCTGCCGCTCGCCGCGGAACACGGGCGACGGTCCCGGCGCCACCAGGATGTCGATGTCGCGGCTGCGGCCGTAGAGGCGCTCCAGCGTGCGCGCGATGTCGTCCAGCACGGGGCGCACCTCGCTGCGCGCGCCCATGGTTTCGGCGCGCGCGGCGGCCTGCGCGCGCTGGAGATAATGGTCCACGTTGTGGCTCATGGCGTCGGCCTGCCGGGTGACGAGATCGGCCAGCGGGCCCGACTGTTCGCGCGCTTCGTTGAGCAGCACCGCGATGGGCGTCTTCAGCGCGTGCGCCAGGTTGCCCACGTGCGTGCGCGCACGCTCCACCACCGCGCGGTTGTGATCGAGCAGTGCGTTGAGTTCATCGGTGAGCGGCGCGACCTCGGTGGGGTACTCTCCGTCCAGCCGCGCGCGCTTGCCGCGCCGCACGTCCGCCACGTCGCCGCGCAGGCGGTTGAGCGGCGCAAGCCCCACGCCCACCTGCAGCACGACCATGGCGATCAGCCCCGCCGCCAGTACGACGAGCGCGATGACCAGCGTGGTGGTGAACCGCGCCGCATCCGCCAGCGCCGGCGCACGGTCGGCGGCGGCGAAGAACGTGACCGGCGTCTGCGCGCCCGCCAGTTGCACCACCTGCGCCGCCAGCCGCACCTGCTGGTCGAACGGGCCGGCCACATTGGAGAAATGGGTGCTGCCGCGGTGCGCGGCGAGCGCCTCGGCGCCGCCGTTGGGCCATGGCAGCGGCGGCTCGTCCCAGAGCGACGCGGACTTGAGCAGCACGTCCGGCGTCCCGGCCTGCGGTGCAAGCGGCGCGATCTGCCAGTAGCGCCCGGAACTGGCGCGCAGGAAACGGGAATCGTTGGGCGTTTGTTCAAGCTCCAGCACGCCGTCCGCGCGCACGTCGGCGGCGGCGATCAGGCTGTCGAGCACGATCTGGAGATCGGCGTCGAGGCTGCGCATCACGCTGGCGCGGTACTGGTTGGACAGGAACACGCCGCCCACCAGCAGGATCAGCAGGCTCCACGCCACCGCGCCCAGCACGAGGCGCGCCGCAAGCGAGCGCGGGAAGGCGAGCACGCGCGTCATGGCCGCGCGCTGTGTGTCACTGGGCCGGCGTCTCGGCGGGATCGACCAGGCGATAGCCGAGGCCGCGCTCGGTCATGATGCGGTCCTGGCCGATCTTGCGGCGCAGGCGTCCGATGAACACCTCGATGGTGTTGGAATCCCGGTCGAAGTCCTGATCGTAGATGTGCTCGACCAGCTCCGTGCGCGGCACCACGCGGCCGCGGTGATGCATCAGGTACGCGAGCACCTTGTACTCGTGCGACGTGAGCCGGATCGGCTCGCCCGACACGGTGGCGCGCGCCGCGCGCGTATCGACGCGCAGGTCCCCGCACTCGATCGCGGACGTGGCGTGGCCGGTGGCGCGCCGCAGCAGCGCCCGCATCCGCGCGAGCAGCTCCTCGGTGTGGAACGGCTTGGTGAGATAGTCGTCGGCGCCGGCGTCGAAGCCCTCCACCTTCTCCGACCAGCGCCCGCGCGCGGTGAGGATGATCACCGGAAACACGAGGCCCCCGTCGCGCCACGCCTTGAGCACGGTGACGCCGTCCACCTTCGGCAGGCCGAGATCGAGCACCACGGCGTCGTAGGGCTCCGTCTCGCCCAGGAACTGCCCGTCCTCGCCGTTGCCGGCGAGATCGACGGCGTAGCCCGCCTCCGTCAGCGCCTTGTCGAGCTGGCGGCGCAGGTCCGGATCGTCTTCCACCACGAGGATGCGCATGTCGGTCAGCCTCCCGAAACGCCGAGGATCGCGCCGGTTTCGGCGTTGACCCGGATGGTGAGCTTGCGCCCGTCCACGGTGAGCCAGTCGATCACGTAGATGGAAGGCCGGCCGCGATCCAGCCGCTGGTCGAGGAGCTTGCCGGGAAACCGGCCCTGGATCTGGGACAGGATGGCGCGCAGGGGGACATGGCGGCCCTCCTGGACGGCGTCGCCGGCCTCGCTGGGCGAAAGGGTGGAGCTGAGATCAGGAGGTCCGCGCCGGTCGCGGAACTGCGCAGCCGCCGGATCGACGGCCACCGCGGACAGCGCAAGCGCGGCGAGGAGAAAGCGAAGCATCATGGGCGCCGGTTTAGGCGAACGGCCCTGAATGCCGCCTGAATGTTGCCCGTGCATGATACGCGCCAGCGGGCATCGTCAGAGCGGTGGGCGGTGGGGGGAATAGTCCCGCTTGGCCCACTTGCGGAGAAACTTCTTCAGGTCGTCGTCCGGCCCGTCGGGCAGCATGACCATGAGCCGTACGAACTGGTCGCCCTTCTCGCCGACGCCGCGGCCCTTGAGGCGCAGCACCTTGCCCGTGTTGGCCCCCTCAGGAATGGTGAGCGTGACCGGCCCGGACACCGTGGGCACCTGGATCTTGGCCCCCTCCACCGCCTCGGTGATGGACACCTGCAGATCCATGTGGACGTCGTCGCCCTCGCGGCGGAAGAGGTGGTGCGCCTTGATCCGCAGCTCCACCAGCGCATCGCCCGGGGGGCCGCCCTGCACGCCGGGACCCCCCTGGGACTTCAGCCGCAGCACCTGCCCCTCCGTCACGCCCGGCGGGATGGTGACGTCCAGGGACCGCCCGTCGCTGAGCTGGACCCGGCGGCGCGCGCCGCGGATCGCATCGACGAAATCCACCTCCAGCGGCAACCGGATGTCCCGGCCGCGCATCTTGCCGAAGCTTGCCCGGGAGCCCGTCGCCGACGCCGTCGAGCCGAACAGGTCGGAGAAGATGTCGCCCAGGTCGAAGGCGCTGTCGGCGGCGGAGGAGGATGAGGAATAGCCCCGCGCATGCGCAGCCCCGGGGCCGCCGCGGTAGCCGAACAGGGGCTTTTCGTTGCCGTCGGCGTCGATCTCGCCGCGGTCGAACCGGGACTTCAGGGCCGTGTCGCTCAACAGGTTGAAGGCGGCGGTGACGCGCTTGAACCGCTCGCCGGCGGTGCGGTCGTTGGGGCGCACGTCGGGGTGCAGCTCCTTGGCGAGCTTCCTGTAGGCGCTGCGGATCTCGTCCTGGGTCGCCGTTCTGGCGACGCCCAAGGCGGCATAGGGGTCCCAGCTCACCGGAAACGTCGGCTCCCCAAAATCGTCTCCCGAACAGCGCCCTTGGCGTCTGCCTGACGTAGACAGCGTTGGCGGGAGCGCAAGCCTTATAGCTGCAGGATCGAGTCGCGTCCCCTCCCGGCGCCGTAACGGGCCGACACCTGGGACACCCGTACCGCCAGGACCGCAGGCAGGGCCCCGAAGTCCGCTGCCTGGTCGGCCGCCGTGTAGAGGGCCTGCGGCCTCACCGTCTCCATGGACCGCACCGTCACGCCCCCGGACAGGATCTCCACCCGGTACGATTCGGCCTCCTCCCCGAGCGGGACCTCCCCTGCCAGGCGTCCCCGCCGATCCTTGTCCGGCGCACCCAACTCAGGCGCACATCGCCCCCCGCCTCACGCCGCCCCCGCACGTGGACGGGCGCAAAGGGCCTGGCCCACGCATCCCCGAACAGGGCGCCGATCTCGGCGGCGTCCGGATGCGACAGCGCCAGACCGCTCGGCGCCGCCAGCACCGCCAGCGTGGCGCCCCGCTCGTGCGCCGCGAGATCGAGACGCGCCAGCGCTGCATCGAGCAGGATCACGGGCGCACCGATGGGCGCGACCAGCGCGGTCTCGGTACCCTGCTGCCCGCGCAGCAGGTCGCGCAGTTCGAAGGTGTCGGCGGCGACCATTTCGACGGTGCGCGCCTGCACGATCTCCCATCGGCGGCACCCCGAACGCCAGCGCGATCTCGCGCGCAGCCGCGTGGCGGGCGGCGAGGAAATCCATGTCCGCGGGCGAAAGGCTCATGGGCTTCCAGTCGAGCCCGCCGTCCAGCAGCAGCGGACGGCCCGCATTGGCGGGGCCCGTCATCAGCGCATCGATCTGCGCCTTCAGCCGCGCGTGCTGTTCCTCGCCCAGCGGGGCGCCGGCGGAATAGACGAGCGCGCCGGAGGGACGCGCGGCGTTGTCGATCAGCGCCTTGTTCCAGGCGCCGCCGGCGTTGTGGATGTCGATGGCGCAGGCCGCCGCCGCCATCGGCGACTGGCCGTACCAGTCATCGAGCGGATGGAACGTCTTGAGATGCAGGATCGGCGCGCGCTCGGTGAGCGGATCACGCTCGCAGCGACGCACGTGGCCGCCGATGCGATACTCCCACCCCACCGGCCAGCCCCGCGCGCCGGGGATGACGGTCACGCGGTCCGGCCGCAGCGCGAAGAGTTCGCGCGGGGGTTCGTCGTCGAAGGCGCAGGCTTCGAGGTAGGCGTTGCCGGCCACCTGGAGGTGCCCGAAGAACGTCTCCATTAGCTCGATGCCGGTCTGTTCCGGATTGGGCATGGCGAGCAGCCCGGCGAGGGGGTGGCCTGCGGGATCGACGCGCAGCACGGCGCCGGCGGCGGCCTCCGCAATCAGGCGCACGCATCGGTGCGCCACCGCATTGGCGCCGTACCCGTCCCGGGCGAAGGCCGCGTAGTCGCGGCCCGACCAGTAGGCGCGGCCCGGCGTGTGCCAGGCCGCGAATGCCGGCGCGGATTTGCGCTCCGCGGATCGCCCGCGGCGCAGGAGCCAGTCGAACATGGGGAAAATCCTTGAGGATGTGGGGGCCGGGCGGCGGGCGAAGGCCTTCAAGCCCCGCCCCGGTTTTCCGACCATGCCCAAAACTACCCCGGGGCCCTCACCCCCCGGATTGGAAAGCCCTAACTTTTTTCTGATCCCATGGGGCGCTTCGGGCCCGGCTTGCGTTTTCATCGGGAAAAGGCGGATTAGGCCCTTCGCTATCCCCCTATTTTCGCCCCCTTCCGGCCCCATCCCGGGGCGGGCAAGGCCAAAGCGACCGAGGAGTCCCTGACGTGCCCGACCTGAAGAGCGGCCTCGACTGGGCGCGCATCCGCGCCGCGGCCGCCCAGAGCCACATGGAGCGCGTGCTCAACGAACGCTCCCGCATGACCGTCCTGACGGCCGTGGGCATGGGGCTGTTCGTGGCGCTGGTGGGGTTCCTGGGGTTCTGGGCGTGGGCGATCAAGGATCTCCCCCGGGTGCCGGATTCAGCCTCCCTGTGGGTGCTGAACCGCAAGCCCGGCACCACCTTCACCGACAGCGAGGGCCAGACCATCGGGATGCGCGGGGCGTTCTACGGCCGCAGCGTCCACTACAAGGAGCTACCGCCCTATGTCTGGCAGGCCTTCCTCGCCATCGAGGACCGGCGCTTCTTCGAGCACCGCGGCGTGGACCGCCAGGGCATGGTGCGCGCCGTGTTCGCCAACCTGCGCGCCGGCGGCACCGTGCAGGGCGGCTCCACCATCACCCAGCAGCTGGTGAAGAACCTCTTCCTCACGCCGGAACGCACGTTGCAGCGCAAGCTGCAGGAAATGATCCTCGCCGGACGCATCGAGAACCGCCTGTCCAAGGAAGAGATCCTCGACCTCTACCTGAACCGCGTCGATCTCGGCACGCAGGCGTTCGGCGTGGACGCCGCCGCGCGCCGTTACTTCGGCAAGGGCGCCATGGAGCTTTCCGTGGCGGAGGCGGCGCTCATCGCCGGCCTGCCCAAGGCGCCGACCGACCTTGCGCCGACCCGCAACCTCCCCCGCGCCAAGGCGCGCCAGCTCGTGGTGCTGGAGGCCATGCGCGACGCCGGATTCATCACCGATGCGCAACACGCACAGGCCGCCGAAGCGCCCGTGATCCTTGCCGGGCGTGGGCTTGCGGAAGGCGAACTGGGCTACGTGTTCGACATGGCCATGGACGAGGCGCGCCGCCGCTCCGGCCAGCTCTCGCCCGATCTCGTGTTGCGGCTGACCGTGGACGTGGGCCTGCAGGACGCCGCGGTGCAGTCGATCCGTTCGGGCCTCGGGCCCGCCGGGCGCGTGCAATGTCCCGCCGAGCCCGCAGCGGCGAAGAAGAAGGCGGATGCCGGCAAGGCGCCGGCGCGCGCGCGCTGCCAGCCGCTGCAGGGCGCGCTGGTGATGGTGGATCGCCAGGGCGCGGTGCGCGCGCTGGTGGGCGGTTCGAGCTACGAGGCGAGCAAGTTCAACCGCGCCGTCCAGGCGCGTCGCCAGCCCGGCTCCTCCTTCAAGACGTTCGTGTACGCCGCCGCCGTGGAACAGGGCCTCGACCCCGACACCGTGCGCTATGACGAGCCGGTGGAGATCCAAGGCTGGACGCCGAAGAACTACACAGAATCCTACATGGGCGCGGTGACGCTGCGAACGGCGTTCGCGCAGTCGTTGAACACCGTCGCCGCCGAGGTGGCCGACGAAGTGGGCATCTCGCGGGTGGCCGACATCGCCTGCCGTTTCGGCGTCACCTCCATCCCGTGTACAGACGAGGCGCGCCGGCGCACGCCGATCCCGCCCTCCATCGCGCTGGGCTCGATGGAGGTGACGCTGCTGGAGATGACGCAGGCGATGTCCACGTTCATGCGCGACGGCCAGCGCCTGGACGCCTTCCTGGTGGAGCGCGCCGAAAACTCGCGCGGGGACGTGCTCTACCAGCGCCCGCCGGTGAGCCCGCTGCAGGTGTACGATCCCGAACTCACGCACGTGATGAACGGGATGCTGGGGCGCGTGGTGCAGACGGGCACCGGCACGGTGGCGCGCCTCGGCGACCGGGAAGTGGCGGGCAAGACCGGCACCAGCCAGGACTATCGCGATGCGTGGTTCGTGGGCTTCACCGCCGACTACGCCACCGGCGTGTGGGTGGGCTATGACGACTTCCGCCCGATGGCGAAGATCACCGGCGGCGGCGCGCCCGCCGAGATTTTCCATGACTTCATGCGCGTGGCCAGCGCCGATCTCCCGCCGCGCCAGATCCCCGGCGTCGAGCCGCCGATGGCGACGCGCAGGCGCGAGGAAATGTCGGGCTTCTACCGCGGCCTCGCCGAAGCCTTCGGCAAGGTGACGGGCCAGCCGCTGCCGCCGCTTCCCAACTTCCTGCAGTGATCCGCCCATGAGCCGCGTTCTGGCGCAACTGAAAGACGTGCGCCTCAGCCTTGGCGGGGCGCCGCTGTTCGAAGGCGTCGACATGGCGCTGATCAAGGGCGAGCGCGCCACGCTGGTGGGCGACAACGGCGCCGGCAAGTCCACGCTGATCCGCATCCTGGCGCGCGAGGTGGAGCCCGATCGCGGCGAACGCACCTTCGCCAACGGCGCCACGCTGGCCTACGTGGCCCAGGAGCCCGACATCGGCGGCCACGCCACGCTGCGCGACTACGCCACCGCCCCCTTCGGCGACGCCCCCGGCGCGCCCGCCTACGCCGCCGAGGCGCTGCTCGACGCCTGGGGCCTCGATCCCGACCGCGCGCCGCAGGGGCTGTCCGGCGGCGAGACGCGCCGCGCCGCACTCGCCCGCGCCTTCGCCGCCGACCCCGACATCCTTCTGCTCGACGAGCCCACCAACCACCTCGACATCCCCGCCATCGAGGATCTGGAGGCGCGCCTGCGCGCGTTCGCCGGGGCGGCCCTGATCGTCAGCCACGACCGGCGCTTTCTGGAACGTGCGTCCACCGCCTGCCACTGGCTGCGCAACGGCCGCGTGCAACGGCTCGACCGCGGCTTTTCCGCCTTCGACGACTGGGCCGCCGGCATCGAGGCGAGCGAGCAGAAGGCGTTCGCACGGCTGGAGACGCATCTGGCCGCAGAAGAGCACTGGCTGCGCCGCGGCGTCACCGCCCGACGCTCGCGCAATGAGGGCCGACGCCGCAAGCTGGAGGCCATGCGCACCGAGCGCCGCCAGCAGAAGACCCAGCTCACGCATGCGTCCGCCGCCATCGCCGCCGGCAAGGGCGCCGACAGCGGCCGTCTCGTGCTGGAGGCGCGCCACGTATCGAAGGCGTTCGACTGTCCGGACGGCCCGCGGCCCATCGTGGTCGACCTCTCGCTGAAGATCATGCGCGGCGACCGTGTGGGCATCGTGGGCCCCAACGGCGCGGGCAAGACCACGCTGCTTGACCTGCTGCTGCAGCGGCAGACACCGGACGCCGGCGCGATCCGGACCGGCGCCAATCTCGAGATCGCCTACGTGGACCAGATGCGCGCCGCGCTCGATCCCCGGGCGACGGTGCAGGAGACGCTGTGCCCGCTGGGCGGCGACCAGGTGATGGTGCGCGGCAGGCCGCGCCACGTGGCCGCCTACGCCAAGGATTTCCTGTTCACCACCGCCCAGCTGCGCCAGCCCACCGCCGCGCTTTCCGGCGGGGAGCGCAATCGCCTGGCGCTGGCGGCGGCGCTGGCGCAGACGGCCAACGTGCTGGTGCTCGACGAGCCCACCAACGACCTCGACATGGACACCCTGGACAGCCTCGAGGAGATGCTGGCGGGCTACGACGGCACGGTGCTGATCGTCTCCCACGACCGGGCGTTCCTCGACGGCGTCACCACGCAGATCATCGGGGCCACCGGCGGCGGGCGCTGGGCGGAGACCCCGGGCGGCTACGCCGATTTCGAGCGCGAGCACGGCGGCTACAGGACGCCGCCGCCGCCGGCGCGCGAGGCTGCACGGGCCTCCCCGCCGCCGCCCGCGCGCCCGCAGCGGAAGCTGAGCTACAAGGACGAGCGTGCGCTGGCCGAGATCGAGGCGCGCCTTCCGCAGCTGGAGACCGCCATCGCCGCCCTTGAGGCGCAGCTCGCCGACGCGGCGTTTTTCGCCCGCGACCCCGACGGGTTCGCCCGCGCCATCGCACGGCTGGACGCGCTGCGCGCTGAAAAGGAGGCCGCCGAGACTGCGTGGCTCGACATCGAGGAGCGCCGCGCGGCCCTCGGCGCGTGACGGTCGCGACCACCGCGGGAGCGCGACACTTTAGTTGCCCCACGATGGCGGCGGGACGACCTGAACTCAGGGCTTTGTTAACTCCGCCGGCGGTAGGGTTTCGGCCATTCTCTTCATGAAGGCGTTCGCATGTCGGCCGTGGGCTCCCGATTCACAAAGCTGCTTGACCTTGCGAAAGCACCCACGAGCGAGAAGCGCCGTGAGCTTCTGCGCGAGGCCACCGACCTCTTCTTCGAAACCGCGGACGTCCGCACAAGCCGCGAGACGGGCCTGTTTGACGACGTGCTGCGCACGGTTGCGCGGGAAATGCAGGAGCAAGTCCTGGTGGAGCTGGCCGAGCGCTTCGCAGACGCCGCCGACGCCCCCACCCAGCTGATGCACGACCTGGCCGCCAGCGCCTTTGTGGTGGCCGAACCGGTGCTGAAGCGCTCCCCCGTGCTCAAGGAAGACGCGCTGGTGAAGCTGGTGAACCAGCAGTCCCAGAGCCATATCCGCGCCATCGCCCAGCGTGACACCGTCAGCCCGCGCGTCTCCGACGCGATCGTGACCGTGGGCGACGACGACGCGCTGGAATCCCTGCTGCAGAACGCCGGCGCGGTGATCGACCGCCACGCCATGGAGCGCGTGGTGGACCGCGCCCGCGACAACGTCCGTCTCCACCCCGGCGTGGTCAACCGCGCCGACGTGCCGATCGACCTGCTGAACGAAATGTACTTCGTGGTCGAAAAGAAGCTGCGCGCCGCGATCATGGAGCGCAACGCCGCCGTCGATCCGGCCGAGCTCGACGAAGCCCTTTCCCGCGCCCGCGCGCGCGTGCAGGCGCGGTCCGAAACGGCGATGACGGACGACCGTCGGGCTGCGATCAAGCTGATCGACCAGAAGAAGCGCGCCGGAGAACTCAAGCCCGCCCTGCTGGTGGGCCTGTTCCGCGACAAGCACTATGTGGCGTTCACCCTTGGCCTCGCCGAGATCGTGGGCCTCGATTACGACACCACCCACACCATCGTCGCCCGCCAGGACATGGAGGCGCTCGCCATGATCTGCCGGGCCAGCAACATCGAGCGCCCGCTGTTCGTGACGCTGGCGGTGCTGTGCTGCGGCGGCTCCGATGCGATGGCGCAGGCGGAGAACTACGGCAAGCTCTACACCGCCGTGCCGGTGGAAGCGGCCCAGCGCGCCATGCGGTTCTACAAGGTGCGCAAGAGCGCAGCCCCCAGCGCGGCCGCCGCCTAACCTTCCATTTCCTCGCGGATAGTGCGGCGCGCCATC
>JAIYAO010000089.1 GCA_027488965.1 Alphaproteobacteria bacterium | reverse complement strand
ACCTTTTCCAGCGGCATCTGGAGTTTCTCGGCCAGTTCCTCGGGCGTCGGTTCGCGCCCGATTTCGTGCAGCATCTGCCGCCCGGTGCGCACCAGCTTGTTGATCGTCTCGATCATGTGGACCGGGATGCGGATCGTGCGCGCCTGGTCCGCGATGGAGCGCGTGATGGCCTGGCGGATCCACCACGTGGCGTAGGTGGAGAACTTGTAGCCGCGGCGGTACTCGAACTTGTCCACCGCCTTCATCAGGCCGATGTTGCCCTCCTGGATCAGGTCCAGGAACTGCAGGCCGCGGTTGGTGTACTTCTTGGCGATGGAGATCACGAGGCGCAGGTTCGCCTCGACCATTTCCTTCTTCGCCTGGCGCGCCTCGCGCTCGCCCTTCTGCACGGCGTGGACGATCCGGCGGTACTCGTCCACCGGCACGCCCATTTCCTGCGCCAGCATGGCCACTTCGCCGCGCAGGTCCATGATGGCGTCACGCTCGTTGGCCACGAACGCCGCCCAGATCTTGTTCTTCTCGCCGGCCTTGTCGAGCCACTTGGGATCGAGCTCGGAGCCCACGTAGGTCTCCACGAAGGAGCCGCGCGAGACGCCGTTGGCGTCCGCCAGCCGCATCAGCCGGCCTTCCAGCGCCAGCAGCTTGCGGTTGATGGCGTAGAGCTGCTCGACGAGGCTTTCGATACGGGCGTTGTTGAGCTTGAGCTTCTTCAGCTCGTCGATGATCGTGTTCTGCAGCTCGTCGTAGCGGCCCATCTGGGCGGCGGGGAGGGACTTGCCCTTGATCCGCCAGTCGATGCGCTTTTCCTGCAGCTTGCGGAATTCGTCGAAGGCCGTGGCGATGGCGTCCAGCGTGGTCATCACGCCTTCGCGCAGCTCGGCCTCCATCGCGGACATGGAGATGGCGGCCTCGTCGTCGAAGTCGGAATCCTCCTGAGCCGCTGCTTCCGCCGGATCGACGTCCTCGGCTTCCTCGGTGGCGGCTTCGGCGGCTTCCTGCGTGGGCGGGGCTGCCCCCGTCTCGGCGCCGTAGGTGGCTTCAAGGTCGATGATGTCGCGCAGCAGGATCTGCTGCTTCCGCAGTTCGTCGCGCCACACCATGATGGCTTCGAACGTCAGAGGGCTTTCGCACAGGCCGCGGATCATCGCGTCGCGGCCGGCCTCGATGCGCTTGGCGATGGCGATTTCGCCCTCGCGCGACAGCAGCTCCACGCTGCCCATCTCGCGCAGGTACATGCGCACGGGGTCGTCGGTGCGGTCGGCGTCCTCGCGCGTGTTGGTGACAGCGGGCTTGGCGTTTTCCTCGCGGGTGACGACCTCGCGGGTCTCGGCCACCTCGGCGTCCTCTTCGGACTCCACCACGTTGATGCCCATCTCCGACAGCTCGGACATCACGTCTTCGATCTTGTCGGCGCTGAACTCCTCGCTGGGCAGGACCTTGTTCAGCTCCTCGTGCGTGACCCAGCCGCGCGCCTTCGCCGCCTTGATCATCTTCTTCACGGCGGCGTCATTGAGATCGAGAAGCGGCCCGTCGGCGGTCTCTTCTTTTTCGGGGGCCTGTTCTTCGGTCTTGCTCATGCGGGGTTCGTCTCCGGGGCGGCCGCCCCGCACATCAGGGGGCCGCTTGGTGTTCTGTCGTTCACAGGACGCGGTCGTCGGGCGCGGAGCCTGGCTTGGCGTCGGGGTCGAAGTCGGCGCTGCCGCGGGCGATGGCGGCGCCATGGAGATTGCGGCGGGCCGTCACGGCGGCCAGCGCCGCGACGAAGGCGTCTTTGTCGGTGTCGAGGTCGCGCTGGCGCGCCTCGTCGATCTCCTTCACCACCTGCGGGCTGGTGACGTCGAGGGTGAGGAACGCCATCCACTCCGCCTCGACCTTCTGCGCCTCCTCTTCTGGCGGCGGTGCTTCGGGGTCGCCTTCGCGCCGTTTCGTCGCCACGGGCGGCGTCCACCGGAGGACGGCTCCCGCGGCGCTTTGGTGTCCGGCGGACAGCAAATGGTGGCTGATGGCCGTCCGGTCAACCGGTTTCGATGCGGCCCAGAGGTCCAGGATCGCATGGCGGATACGGTCGAGGTCGGGGTCGGCGATGGGCAGGCGGGCGAAAACGTCGGCGCCCGCGCGCAGCACGTAGGCGTGGTCGGCGGCCAGCCGCACCATGCCCTCGATCTTGCTCGAGTACTGGACCTGGGTGAGCGCGCGCAGTTCCGGGGTGGGCGTCGCCGGCGGTTCCTGGCCCCGCGCGGCCCGGGCGCCTTTGACGTACGGCGCGCGGGGGGCGGCGCGGACGAGGGCGTAGTAGCGGTCGTTGAAGGCGCGGTCGTACTGGCGGCGGGTGTCGGGATCGGCGATCCGGGCGGCGGCGTCCTTCAGGCGCTTCTGCAGGTCGGCGCGGGCCTCGGGCGTGTCCAGCGGGCGGCGGCCCTTCTCGCGCAGGAACAGCGCCTCGTCGGCGGGGATGGCGGTGGCCAGCAGGGCCTTGAGGGCCTCAGGCCCGGAGGTGCGGAACACATCGTCGGGGTCGAGCCCGGCCGGCAGCATCACGATCCGCACGGTGCGCGACGGCCCGAGGTGGGGCAGGGCGGTGTCGAGCGCCCGGTCCGCGGCGCGCAGGCCCGCGCTGTCGCCGTCGAAGCACAGGATGGGGGCGCCGCCCGCCTTCCAGGCCAGCTGCAGCTGCTCGTCGGTCAGCGCCGTGCCCAGCGGCGCCACCGCCGCCACGCCGGCCCGCTCGAACGCGGCCACATCGAGATAGCCCTCCGCCACCACGAACCCCTCGCCCCCGTCGGCCTTACGGTTGCGCGCCAGCGTCTCGCGCGCCTCCTTCAGGCGGTAGAGCACCTGGCCCTTGTGGTAGACCTCGCTCTCCGGCGAATTCACGTACTTGGGCGTGTCCTTGTCCGCCGATAGGGTGCGTCCGCCGAAGGCGATGACGCGGCCCTGCGCATCGGCGATGGGAAACATCACCCGGTGGCGGAAAAGGTCGATAGCGCCGCTGCGTCCGCCCTCGCGGGCAAGGCCCGCGGCGATCATGTCCTCGCGGCGCACGCCATCCTTGCCGAGGGCGTCGAGGGCGAAGGTCCACTGGTCGGGCGCGTAGCCGATGCCGAACTGGTCCCACGCGTCGGGGCCAAGGCCCCGGCCTTCCAGGTAGGTGCGCGCCGGCGCACCCTCCGGCCCGCGCAGCGCCTTGCGGTAGAGGCCATGCGCCGCCGCCACGATCCGCATCAACCGCCCGCGCGCATCATGGGCGGCCTGCGCCTGCGGCGTGGTCTCGGGCGGCGGCATGCCCGCCTCGGCGGCCAGCTTGTCGATGGCGCCCACGAAATCGAGGCCCTCCAGCTTCTGGCAGAGCTTGAACACATCCCCGCCCTCGCCGCAGCCGAAGCACTTGAACGCGCCCTCCCGGTCACGGACGTGGAAGGAGGCGGATTTCTCGGTGTGGAAGGGGCACGGCGCCCAGTAATCGCCCGCCGCGGGGCGCGACTTGCGCCGGTCCCACGTCAGGCGCTTGCCCGCAT
Organism: Alphaproteobacteria bacterium; assembly: GCA_027488965.1. Taxonomy (GTDB): domain Bacteria; phylum Pseudomonadota; class Alphaproteobacteria; order Caulobacterales; family Aquidulcibacteraceae; genus VFBF01. The sequence goes on along the minus strand of JAIYAO010000089.1, from coordinate 20,043 downwards.
AATCCGCGATCGAAACCCGCTCGCGCAGCTGCTTGATGTACCAGTCTGGCCGCCGCATGGGCTGAGGTGATGCTCCGATCCGGAAACCGAAAGGTAAACGATTCGGGGGAATCGGGCGCGCGGGATGTTGCAGGAGCGGAACGGCTCGCTACGCCGTTCCCTTTTCTTCCCCCGGCGCACGGGGGAGGTCCCGGCGAAGCCGGGGATGGGGGCTGGATCCGAGAGGCTTGCCCCTCCGTCGGGCCTGCGGCCCGCCACCTCCCCCGCGGGCGGGGGAGGATACGGTGTGCGCCTACCCGCGGCCCGTGCGGGCGGCGATCCGGCTGCGCATGGTCGCGGTCTGCTGGCGGATGAGGCGCAGCAGGGCCGGCACGTCGGCGCGGGTGCCCAGGGTGGCCTCGAAATCGGCGCGCTGGCGCTGGGCCAGCCAGATGCGCGAATCGTCGATCACCAGCGAGGCGTCCACCACCTTCCAGTCCGCGCCGCGCTTCACCACGCGCCATTCCACCGTCATCGGCGACGTCCGGCCGCGCGGCACGATCTGGGTCTCCACGATCACGTCGCGGCCCGGGATCTTGTCGGTGGAGCGGGTGACCTTCATCTCGTTGCCGCGGAACTGCTCCAGCTGGTCCTCGTAGACCGCCACGCAGTAGTCGATGAACGCGGCCTGCCACTCGGCGTTGAGCGCGGGATCCGCGCGCAGGCGGGCCGAGCCGTTGCGGCCCAGCACGTAGGCGGAGATGCTGGGCACATCGGCCAGCTGCAGCATCAGCGCGCGGAACTGCGCCTGGCGGGCGTTGGCGGTGACGCCGCGGTCCGCCAGCGTCGCCAGCGCGGCGTTGCCCCGCTGGGCCACGAACTGCTCGGCGGAGGCGTCCGCGAGGGCCGGCGCCGGCGCAAGCGCTGCGGCGATGGACACGAGGGCGGTAGCCGCAAAAGCGCGGCGGGAGAGACGGGCGGCGTTCACGTTAGTTCCCCTGCGGTGGCGTCGTGGCCGGCGCCGGAGCGGGCGCAGGTTCGGACGCAGATGGAATCTCCTCGAAATCGGGCAAGTCTTGGACGCTTGTTTGTCCGTTTTGTACGGCGCTCTCACGGAGGAGAAGATACGTCGAGCGCGTGCTCACGTAGGGATCGAGGGCGGTGGCCTTCAGGCTGTCGATGGCCTCGATGGCGCCCTCGCGGGCCGAGACGACGCCAAGGACGGTCCGGGTGACCCGCACCGCATCGTCGCCCTCGAACTCGGCGTAGTTGAGCGGGTCGAAGGCGATGTCGACGATCCGGCCCGTCCCGTCGCGGACGGTGGAGGGGCCGAACAGCGGCAGCACCAGGTAGGGGCCGGGCCCCACGCCCCAGCGGCCCAGCGTCTGGCCGAAATCCTCGGTGTGCTTGTCGAGGCCCATGCCCTTGGCCACGTCGAACAGGCCAACCACGCCCACGGTGGAGTTGATGCCGAAGCGCGCCAGGGTGGTCCCGGCGCGGGTGGGTTCGGCCTGCAGGACGTCGTTGGCGAAGGTCACGGGGGCGGCCAGGTTGGACAGCGCGTTGCTCACCCCGGTGCGGAAGAAGCGGGGGGTCACGGCGCGGTAGCCTTTGGCCACCGGCTCCAGCGCGTAATAGTCAACCGTGGCGTTGAACGAGAACATCGCGCGGTTGAATGATTCGAACGGGTCCGCCCGCGGGGCTTCCTGCGGCGGGGCTTCCTGCGCATGGGCCGCGCCCGTGGCGCCCAGCCCGCCGGCGCTCAGCGCAAGCGCTGCGATCAACCAATGCTTGCGCATGTATAGAACCCTCCGATGGCGAGATATGGCCGCGACCTCGTTAATCAACCCTTCATGACGCCGATATGTGGGCTTCCCATGCGCGCCCCGGCATGTCATATAAAGATATGTTTATATCTCCAACCGAACGTGCGAGCGCCAGCCGGATCGTCGCCGCCCTGCGCGGGGCGGGGGAGCAGACGCGTCTGCGGGCGCTGGCGCTGCTGGCCCGGGGCGAACTCGCCGTCGGCGAACTCGCCGTGGCGCTCGCCCAGAGCCAGCCGCGCATCAGCAGACACCTACGTCTCCTTACGGAAAGCGGACTGGTGGAGCGTACGCCTGAGGGCGCCTGGGTGTTCTATCGCCTCGCCGCGCCGGGCACGCCGGAGCGGGCGCTGGTGGACGGCGTGGTGGCCATGCTCGACCTCGGCGAACCCGAACTGAAGCGCGACGCCGACCGGCTCGCCGAGATCCGCCGCGCCCGCGAGGCGCAGGCCGCCGACTATTTCGCCGCCAACGCCGAGGACTGGGACCGCGTGCGCGGCCTCCACCTGCCGGACGCCGACATCGAAGCCGCCATGAGGAAGGCCGCGGGCGCTGGCCCCTTCGGCTTCATGGTCGATGTAGGCGTGGGGCAGGGGCGGATGCTGGAAGTGTTCGCCGACGCGGTGGAGCGCGCCGAAGGCTTCGACACCAGCCGCCAGATGCTCGCCATCGCGCGCGCGGCGCTGTCGAACCTGCCGGAGGGCAAGGCCACGGTCCGCTACGGCGACGTGTACGAGCCGCCCATTCCCGCCGGCAGCGCCGACCTCGTGACCATCCACCAGGTGCTGCACTTCCTGCCCGATCCCGGCCGCGCGGTGATCGAGGCGGCGCGTCTGTTGAAGTCGGGCGGGCGCATCGTGATCGCCGATTTCGCGCCGCACGGGCTGGAGTTCCTGCGCGAGAAGCACGCGCACCGCCGGCTCGGCTTCGCCGATGCGGAGATGGCGCAGTGGTGCGCCGCCGCGGGCATTCCGCGCCTGAAGGCGCAGACGCTCGCCAGCGAGGCGGGCGGGCTCACGGTGAAGATCTGGTCCGGCGATCGCGCCGTGGTGGAGGCGGTGCGATGACGGCGGTGCAGGCCATATTCGACGCCGCCGCGGCGCGCCTGTCGCGCATCGGCGGCCCGCGCGTGTCGTTCGAGTTCTTCCCGCCGAAGTCGGAAAAGCTTGAGGAGTCGCTGTGGGCCGCGATCCGCCGGCTTGAGCAGCTGCATCCGAGTTTCGTCTCCGTCACCTACGGCGCCGGCGGCTCCACCCGCGACCGCACCCACCGCACCGTGGCGCGCATCATCGAAGAGACGACGCTGAAGCCCGCCGCGCATCTCACCTGCGTTGCGGCCTCGAAGGGCGAGGTGGACGATGTGCTGCGCGCCTACTGGGACGCGGGCGTGCGCCACATCGTGGCGCTGCGCGGCGATCCGCCGGACGGCGCAGGCGGGCGCTACGAACCGCACCCGCAGGGGTACGCCTACGCCGCAGATCTCGTCGCCGGCGCGCGCGCCATCGCGCCGTTCGAGGTGTCGGTGGCCGCCTATGCCGACCGCCACCCCGACAGCCCCACCTGGGACGCCGAGATCGACAACCTGAAGCGCAAGATCGACGCCGGCGCCACGCGGGCGGTGTCGAACTTCTTCGTCGATGCGGAGTCTTTCCTCCGCCTGCGCGACCGCGTGGCGAACGCCGGCATCGAGGCGCCGGTCGTGCCGGGCTTGATGCCGGTGTCGAACTTCAACGGCTTCAAGAAGATGGCCGCGGTTGGCGGCGTGTCGGTGCCGGAGTGGTTCGCCGATATCTTCGAAGGCCTCGACAATGATCCCGACACACGGCTGCTCGTCGCCGCCGCCACGACGGGCGAACTGTGCGCACGCCTCGCCGCCGAAGGGGTGGAGGATTTCCATTTCTACACGCTCAACCGCGCCGAACTGACCATCGCCATCTGCCGCATGCTCGGCGTGAAGGCGCGAGGATGATCCCCATGACCCGCAAGGAAAGATTCGCGCAGCTTGAGCGTATCGCGCAGGAGCGCATCGTCATCCTCGACGGCGCATGGGGCACGGTGCTGCAGGGCTACAACCTCACGGAGCAGGATTTCCGGGGCGCCCGCTTCGCCGATCATCATCGGCCGCTGAAGGGCAACAACGACATCCTGTGCCTTACGCGCCCCGACATCGTGCGCGAAATCCACGACGCCTACCTCGACGCGGGCGCCGACATCACTTCCACCAACACGTTTTCCTCCACCACCATCGCGCAGGCGGACTACGCGCTGGAGCATGTGGTCGACGATCTCAACATCGCCGCCGCGCGCATAGCGCGCGCGGCGTGCGATGCGGCGACGGACAGGGACGGGCGCGTGCGCCTCGTCGCCGGCGCCATCGGCCCCACCAACAAGACGCTCTCGCTTTCGCCCGACGTGAACGATCCCGCGCGCCGCGACGTGACGTTCGAGACGGTGGCCGCCGCCTACAGACAGGAAGCGCGCGGCCTCGTGGAGGGCGGCGCCGACCTCATCCTGATCGAGACGATCTTCGACACGCTGAACGCCAAGGCCGCGATCTTCGGCGTGGAGGAGTTCTTCGACGACCTCGGCGAGAGGCTGCCGATCATGATCTCCGGCACCATCACCGATCTCTCCGGGCGCACGCTGTCGGGGCAGACCGTGGAGGCGTTCTGGCACTCGGTGCGCCATGCGAACCCGTGGAGCGTGGGCCTCAACTGCGCGCTCGGCCCCAAGGACATGGACGCCCATATCCGCGCGCTCGCGCGCGCCGCCGGCGTCAACGTGAGCGCCTACCCGAACGCCGGCCTGCCCAACGCCATGGGCGGCTACGACGAGGGGCCGGAAGACATGGTGCGCATGATGGGGCCGTGGATGAGCGGGGGCGTCGTCAACATCGTCGGCGGCTGCTGCGGCACCACGCCCGACCATATCCGCGCCATCGCGGCCGCCGCGAACGGCCAGGCGCCGCGCAAGACGTGGGCCTGCGAGCCGGTGATGCGGCTGAGCGGGCTCGAACCGTTCACGGCGGCGGCGTAATGACCACCGCCAACCCCTTCGCCAATTTCATCATCGTGGGCGAGCGCACGAACGTCACGGGCAGTGCGAAGTTCCGCAAGCTGATCGAGGCGGACGACTATGCCGGTGCGTTGGCCGTCGCGCGCCAGCAGGTGGAGGCCGGCGCCAACGTGCTCGACGTGAACATGGACGCGGCCATGATCGACGGCGTGCAGGCCATGCGCACGTTCATGAACCTGATCGCCACCGAGCCGGACATCGCGCGGGTGCCGATGATGGTGGATTCGTCCAAGTGGGAGGTGATCGAGGCGGGCCTGCGCTGCGTGCAGGGCAAGGCCATCGTCAACTCCATCTCGCTGAAGGAAGGCGAGGCTGCATTCCTCGCGCAGGCGAAGAAGGTGCGCCGTTATGGCGCCGCGTGCGTGGTGATGGCGTTCGACGAGAAGGGCCAGGCCGACACCGCCAAGCGCAAGATCGAGATCTGCCGGCGCGCCTACGACACGCTGGTCGACAAGCTCGATTTCCCGCCGGAAGACATCATCTTCGACCCCAACATCTTCGCCGTCGCCACCGGCATCGAGGAGCACAACAACTACGCGGTCGATTTCTTTGAGGCCACGAAGTTCATCCGCAGCGAGCTGCCGCACGCGCATGTGTCGGGCGGCCTGTCCAACGTGTCGTTCTCCTTCCGCGGCAACGAGCCCGTGCGCGAGGCGATGCACGGCGTGTTCCTCTACCATGCCATCCGCGCGGGCATGGACATGGCCATCGTCAACGCCGGGGCGTTGCCGGTGTACGACGACATCGACCCAGACCTGCGCGAGCGCGCCGAGGACGTGCTGCTGAACCGCCGCGCGGATTCCACCGAGCGCCTGCTGGAGATCGCCGAGCGCTTCAAGGGCGGCGAGAAGCGGCGCGACGTGAAGGACATGTCGTGGCGGGAGAAGCCCGTCAGCGAACGCATCCGTCACGCGCTGGTCCATGGCCTCAACGAGTTCATCGTGGCCGATGCAGAGGAAGCGCGACTTGAACTGAAGCGCCCGCTCCACGTGATCGAGGGCCCGCTCATGGACGGCATGTCCACGGTGGGAGACCTGTTCGGCGCCGGCAAGATGTGCCTGCCGCAGGTGGTGAAATCCGCGCGCGTCATGAAGCAGGCGGTGGCGCACCTCGTGCCGTTCATGGAAGAGGAGAAGGCCGCCGCGGGCGTGGCGCAGTCTCCAAACGGCAAGATCCTGATGGCCACGGTGAAGGGCGATGTCCACGACATCGGCAAGAACATCGTCGGCGTCGTGCTGCAGTGCAACGGCTACGAGGTGATCGACCTCGGCGTGATGGCGCCCTGCGAGATCATCCTGGAAACCGCGCGCCGCGAGAACGTGGACGCCATCGGTCTCTCGGGCCTGATCACGCCGTCGCTCGACGAGATGTGCTTCGTCGCCAGCGAGATGCAGCGTCAGGGCTTCACGCTGCCGCTGCTGATCGGCGGCGCCACCACGTCGCGCACGCATACGGCGGTGAAGATCGCGCCGAACTACAAGGGCGCCACCGTCTATGTCACGGACGCCTCGCGCGCGGTGCCGGTGATGCAGAAGCTGCTTTCGAAGGATGACGCGGAAGGCTACGTCGCCGCGGAGAAGGCCGACCAGGTGCAGGTGCGCGAGGCGTACCTGGCGGGGCAGGACAAGCGGCCGCGCCTGTCCATCGCGGAGGCGCGCGCGCGGGCGCCGTCCTTCGCCCACGACGCCATCGTGAAGCCGTCCTTTCTCGGCGCCCGCGCCGTCACCGCCTCGCTCGACGAACTGGCGCCGTTCATCGACTGGACGCCGTTCTTCGCGTCGTGGGAGCTGGTGGGCAAGTATCCGCAGATCCTGGAGGACGACATCGTGGGCGAGGCCGCGCGCGCCCTGCATGCCGACGCGCAGGCGATGCTGCAGCAGATGATCGCGGAGAAGTGGATCGAGGCGAAGGGCGTCGTGGGCTTCTGGCCTGCGGCGCGCAAGGGCGACGACATCGCGCTCTACGCCGACGACACACGGGACAGGGAGATCGCGCGCCTCTTCACGCTGCGCCAGCAGATGGAGAAAGGGCAGGGCAAGGAGAACCTCGCGCTCGCGGACTTCGTGGCGCCGGGCGGCGACTACATCGGCGCGTTCGCCGTCACCGCCGGCCTCGGCGAAGAGGCCGTCACGCAGCGCTTCAAGCGCGCCAACGACGACTATGCCGCGATCATGGTGAAGGCGCTGTCGGACCGCTTCGCGGAGGCGTTCGCTGAATGGTTGCACTGGCAGGTGCGCCGCGAACTGTGGGGCTATGCGAAGGACGAGGCGCTGCCGGTGGACGACATGATCGCCGAGAAGTACCGCGGCATCCGCCCGGCGCCCGGCTATCCCGCCCAGCCCGACCATACCGAGAAGACCACGCTGTTCGAACTGCTCGACGCCCGCGCGCTGGCCGGTATGGAGCTGACCGAAAGCCTCGCGATGACGCCGGGCGCTTCGGTCTCGGGGCTCTACTTCGCGCACCCGCAGGCGTCCTACTTCGGCGTCGGCCGCATAGACCGCGACCAGGTGGCGGACTACGCCGCCCGCAAGGGCTGGGACCTCAAGGAGGCGGAACGCTGGCTCTCGCCGATCCTCGCCTACGAGCGGGGCAGCTAGGGTGGGGGCGTCGATTTTGTCTGCAATGTTAATCCCGTTGGCGCCCGACTTCCGCTAGCCGCCTTGCCCATGCGTCCCCGCCCCGCCGCCACCGTCCTGCCGCCCGTCCGTCCGGTCCACCCGGCCACGGCGCTGCTGATGCTGGCCGCGGCGGTGACGGCCTGCTCCACGGTCTCGCCCCCCATCGGCCCGTACCCGATCGGGACGACCCGGCCCGTGACCGGGGGCGGCCCGCGCTTCGTGGAGGCCTCCCCCAGCCAGTGCGTGCCCTATGCCCGGGGCCTGTCCGGCATCGACCTGCGTGGCGACGCCAACACCTGGTGGGCGCAGGCCGCCGGCCGTTATCCCCAGTCGTCGCGGCCGGAAATCGGCGCCGTCATGGTGATGCGCACGGCGGGCCTCGGCCACGTGGCGGTGGTGACGCGGATCGTCTCGGACCGGGTGGTGCTGGTGGATCACGCCAACTGGCACGGCCGCGGCGAAGTGTCCGTTGCAGTGCCGGTGAGAGATGTTTCGCAAGACAACAGTTGGTCCCAAGTCAATGTATGGTGGCTGGACACGAACACGTGGGGCGCCAAGTCCTATCATGTCGAAGGGTTCATCCTGCAGCGTTAACACTTTAATTTAACCACCGGGTAACCACCCGGGCACATTTTGGGCGCAACGTTTGCATGGGAGTGCTCTGGAGAAGCCACGAGCGGCCCGTGCAGACCTGAGAGTTCGCAGGTCTTGCCGGCAGAACGCCGCCTGGCCTGAGCGGAGGCGAAAGCTTTGACTGGAATGCTGGCAAGCCCGCGGCGGGGGTCGTCCTTCGGGACGGTGTTCCGCCTGACAGCGGCGGTAGGCGCTTCGGCTGTGATGTGGGCGTCCCCCGCCCTGGCCGGGGATATCGACGGCATGCCCGTGGAGGAGTCCGCGACGCTGACGGGCGCCCCCCTGATGGCGGCGCTCGCGCCCGCCGCCGCCGTGGCGGAAGAGGCCGAGACCATCGACGCCCCGAAGATCACGCGGCTGTCCGCCCGCTTCCAGTGCGTGCCCTACGCCCGCGAGCAGAGCGGCGTGGAAATCCGCGGCGACGCCGTGAACTGGTGGCGCGCCGCGGCCGGCAAGTATGAGCGCGTGAGCGCGCCCGAGACCGGCGCCGTCATCGTCATGCGCGGCTACCGAAACGCCAACCGCGGCCATGTGGCGGTCGTCCGTCACGTGCTGACGGAACGCTCCATCATCATCGACCACGCCAACTGGCTCGCTTCCGGCGAAGTGACGGTGAACGTTCCCGTGGTGGATGTGTCGCCGAAGAACGACTGGACGCAGGTGCGCGTCTGGCACATCCCCACGCAGACGTGGGGCATGCGCGTGTACAACGTGCAGGGCTTCATCCTGCCGCAGGAAGCCGCCCCCGCCGGCGGCGCCGTGATGCACGCGGTGCGCTAGTGCGCGCCTGTTCGTGAGCAGGACCGCCGTCGCCCCCGCCGGCATACGGTGGTCCCGTCTACAAGGCCTGGCCGGCGAGGGCGCCGGCGGTCCTCATCGCCTAAAGCTGCGCCTCAGGCCTGCGTGAGGCTGAGATTGTTCCCGTCGGGATCGTTGAACCACGCCACCTTCGCCGCCCCGTCCGGGGAGGTCCAGACGCCCATCGCGTCCTGCCCGAAGCCCTCGTAGATCTGCATGGTCACGCCCGCCGCCGTGAGCGCGGCGATGGTTTCCACGATGTCGTGCACGGACCAGCCCAGCACCGTGTGCGGGTTGGGCGTGTGATCGGGGATGTGGGTGATGCGCAGCGGCGCGCCATGGGCGTCGAGCACGCAGGCGAAGGCGTCGTCCGCGATCAGCGGAAACCCCAGCGCCCCGTGGTAGAAGGCCTTCGCCCGCTCCCGGTCCCGCGTATGGATGAAGGTGACGACCTTCGCCGATGCCGGAATGCCCATGTGCGCCTCCGTGAGAGGGGGATCGTACGCGCTGCGGCGCAGCGTGCAACGGTCACCGCAGCTTCGCGATGCCGATGCCGTCGGCCTTGGCGCGGTCGCGGATGGATTCCTCGCTGCGGGTGAGCGCCTTGGCGATGGCCTTCAGCGCCATGCCCTTGCCGGCGAGCGTGCGCAGCTTCTGCAGTTCGTCGCTGGTCCAGGGCTGGCGGTGCCGTTCGAAGCGTTCGCCCATGTGGATCTCCTTTTGATGTTGTCTCGCCCCCTACAGGATCGTCTGCCCGCTCGCCTTCCAGTCCTTCAGGAAGTTTTCCAGCCCGATGTCGGTCAGCACATGCTTGTACAGCGCGCGAAACACCGCGGGCGGGATGGTGCAGCAGTCGGCGCCCGCCAGCGCCGCGTCGCGCACGTGCAGCGGTGTGCGGATCGAGGCGGCGAGGATCTCGGTGTCGTAGCCGTAGTTGTCGTAGATGGTGCGGATCTCGCGGATCAGCGCCATGCCGTCCTGCCCGCCGTCGTCCAGCCGGCCGAGAAAGGGGGAGATGAACGTTGCCCCCGCCTTGGCCGCCAGCAGCGCCTGCACGGCGGAGAAGCACAGCGTCACGTTGGTCTGCGCGCCCTCGGCGGTGAGCGTGCGGCAGGCCTTCAGGCCCTCCATGGTCAGCGGCAGCTTGACCACGATGTTGGGCGCTAGCTCCATCAGCCGGCGGCCCTCGGCCACCATGCCGTCATGGTCGGTGGCCACCGCCTCGGCGCTGATGGGGCCGGGGATGAGGTCGCAGATGGCTTTCACCGTGGGCAGGATGGGCTTTCCGGCCTTGGCGATGAGGGAGGGGTTGGTGGTCACCCCGTCCACGAGGCCCGTGGCGGCCAGGTCCGCCAGTTCCGCGACATCGGCGCTGTCGATGAAAATCTGCATGGTGGGAGCCTGCCTGACGTGCTGAAAGGGCGATTGTTCCAGGAACGATTCCCCGCTTTCTAGCACAGGCGGGCGGAGTGATGCGCATGACCGATCTCAAGGCGATGGCCAACGCCGTCCGCGCGCTGGCGATGGATGCGGTGGAGGCGGCGAAGTCCGGCCACCCCGGCATGCCCATGGGCATGGCGGACGCCGCCACGGTGCTGTTTTCCCGCCACCTCGCCTTCGATCCCGCCACGCCGGACTGGCCGGACCGGGACCGCTTCGTGCTGTCCGCCGGCCACGGCTCCATGCTGCTGTATGCGCTGCTGCATCTCACGGGCTACGCCGACGTGACGCTCGACGAGATCAAGCGCTTCCGCCAGCTCGGCTCGAAGACGCCTGGCCACCCGGAGTTTGGCCACACCACCGGCGTGGAGACCACCACGGGCCCGCTCGGTCAGGGTCTCGCCAACGCGGTGGGCATGGCCATGGCGGAGCGCATGCTGTGGGCGCGCTTCGGCGGCGACCTGGTGGATCACTACACGTACGTCATCGCCGGCGACGGTTGCCTGATGGAAGGCATCTCCCAGGAGGCCATCGCCATCGCGGGTCGCCACCGGCTCGAGAAGCTCATCGTGCTGTGGGACGACAATTCCATCTGCATCGACGGCGCGGTGTCCGTGTCGGACCAGACCGACCAGCGCGCGCGCTTCGAGGCCGCCGGCTGGAAGACGCTCGCGTGCGACGGCCACGATCCCGAGGCGGTGGACCGCGCACTCATCGAAGCCCGCCAGGCCGATCGCCCCGTGCTGATCGCGGTGAAGACCACCATCGGCTTCGGCGCGCCCAAGAAGGCGGGCACCAAGTCCGCGCACGGCGAGCCGCTGGGCGGCGAAGAACTGGCCGCCGCGAAGGCCGCGCTCGGCTGGCCGCATGGGGCCTTCGAGATTCCCGAGGACGTGCGCGCCATGTGGCGCGCCGTGGGCGCCCGCGGAGATTCCGCCCGCGCCGCGTGGGAGCAGCGCCTGGAAGCCTCGCCGCACCGGCGCGCGTTCTTCGATGCGCTGGCGTTCGAGCCGCCGGAGGCCGCGCGCGCCGCGCTCGCCGCGCATGCTGCCAAAATGGCCGCCGAGAAGCCCGCCATCGCCACGCGCGCCGCGTCGGGCTTCGCGCTCGATGCGGTGTTTCCGCACTGGCCGGAACTGGTGGGCGGCTCGGCCGATCTCACGGGCTCCAACAACACGCTGGTCAAGGGCACGGAGGCGTTCCTGCCGGAGACGCCCGCGGGGCGCTACATCTACTGGGGCGTGCGTGAGCACGGCATGGCGTCGGCCATGAACGGGCTTGCGTTGCACGGCGGCGTCGTCCCGTACGGGGGGACGTTCCTGGTGTTCTCCGATTACGCGCGCCCCGCGATCCGGCTGGCGGCGCTGATGCACCAGCGCGTGATCCACGTGCTCACGCACGATTCCATCGGCCTCGGCGAAGACGGCCCCACCCACCAGCCGGTGGAGCATCTGGCGGCGCTACGCGCGATCCCGGGCCTGTGCGTCTTCCGCCCCGCCGATGCGGTGGAGACCGCCGAAGCGTGGGCGCTCGCGCTGAACCGGCAAGGCCCCAGCGTGCTTGCGCTCTCGCGGCAGGCCACGCCCGCGCTGCGCACCGATGCTTCGGACAATCTCAGCGCCCGCGGCGCCTATGAGCTGCTGCCCGCCGAGGGCGGGGAAGCGCAGGTCTCGCTGTTCGCCACCGGCACGGAAGTGGCGCTCGCCGTGGCCGCGCGCGAGACGCTGCAGAAGGAAGGCGTGCCCACCCGCGTGGTCAGCGTGCCCTGCGTCGAACTCTTCCGCGACCAGCACGACGACTACGTCCGCGACACCGTGGGCGAAGCGGAGGTGCGCATCGTGGTGGAGGCGGGCGTCTCGCTCGGCTGGAGCGACGTGATCGACAACTGCGCGTTCGTGGGCATGAGCTCCTTCGGCGCGTCCGCGCCCGCCAAGGACCTGTACCGCCACTTCGGCATCACCGCGGACGCCATCGTGGAAGCCGCGCAGGCGCTGCTGTAACGACCCGTCTCCCGCAGGCGGGAGAGGGGTTAAATCCGCAACCGTCCCACCCACGCCGCCGTCGCCGGGTCTACATCCCCCAGCGCGCCGCCTCGCAGGGCAGGCAGCAGCAGCGCGGCCATCTGCTTGCCCAACTCCACGCCCCACTGGTCGAACGGGTTGGCGCCCGCCAGCCACGCCTGCATCACCGTGCGGTGTTCGTAGAACGCGAGAAGCGCGCCGAGCGTCTTCGGCGAAAGATCGGCGAGTGCGAGCATCGTGGACGGCCTGTCGCCGGGAAACGCGCGGTGGGTGCTGAGGAACGCGGCGCGCTCAGCGCTTTCGCCCTTCGCCAGCAGTTCGGCCCGCGCCGCGTCAGCCGTCTTGCCCTCGTACAGCGCCTGCGCCTGCGCCAGCGCGTTGGCGACAGCCATGTCGCGGTGCGCGGGCGGGCCTTCGGCGCCGTACGCCACCACAAGGAACTCCACGGGGATCACGTCGCGGCCCTGGTGCAGCAGCTGGAAGAACGAGTGCTGCGCATTGGTGCCGGCATCGCCCCAGGTTACGCCGGCCGCGAGCCGCGCGAGCGGGCGGCCTTCGGCATCGACGCCCTTGCCGTTCGATTCCATCTCCAGCTGCTGCATGAACGCGGGCAGCAGTTGCAGGCGCCGCGCGTAGGGGATCGTGGCGGTGCTGGTGTGCCCCAGCAGGCGATTGAAGCTCTGTGCGCAGGCGGCGCGGAAGGGGAGGTTGGCGTCGAGCGGTGCATCGAACGCGTGCGCGTCCATGGCGGCGGCCCCCTCCAGCAGCGCGTCGAACACGCCGGGCTGCAGTGCGATCTCGGTAGTCAGGCCCACCGCGCTCCACAGCGAATAGCGCCCGCCCACCCAGTCCCAGAAGGGAAACACCGCGCCCGCGCCCCACGCGCGCGCCTTCTCCGGCGCCGCACTCACCGCCGCGATCTGCGCGGGCGCGTGCGCTTCACCCACCGCCGCCGCAAGCCATGCGCGCGCCGCATCGGCGTTGGCCAGCGTCTCCTGCGTGGTGAACGTCTTGGACACGACGACGATGAGCGTGTGCGCGGGATCGAGCCCCTCCAGCGCATCGGCGATTTCCGCGCCGTCCACGTTCGCCGCGAACCGCACGTCGAGGCCGGCGCGCCGGTACGGCTTCAGCGCATCCAGCACGAGGCGCGGTCCGAGATCGGAGCCGCCGATGCCGATGTGCACGATGGCGTTGAACGGGCCGCCCGCGCCCGCGCGCGCGCCGCGCGCCACCTCGTCTGCAAACGCACGCACCGCGTCGCGCGCTTCGCGCACCGCCTGCTGCACCTCTGCACCGCCGCCCGCTCCCCGCAACGCCACGTGCAGCGCCGCACGGTCCTCCGTGGTGTTGACCTTCGCGCCCGCGCGCATGGCCGCCAGCCGGCCCGTGAGGTCCACCGCGGCGGCGAGCGCTTCGAAGAGGCCGAACGCGTGCGTATCGATGCGCTGGCGCGAGAGATCGAGCGTCAGCCCGCAGGCCGCGTGCGTGAACGCCGCCGCGCGATTCGCGTCCGCGGCGAACAGCGCCTTCAGCGTCGTCCCCTTCAGCGCCGCGGCGTGGCGTTCCAGATCGGTCCAGGCGGCGTCATCGGGGCGCATGGCGTGCTCCTTGATTGCGGTTTGGCGATAGCGCTCTATGGGGCCGCGAGGAAGGCGTGACATGACGGCAGAGCAGAAATTCCGGGGCGGCGTGGCAGGCGCGGGCGCCTTCGGCGCGATCCACGCAGGCAAGTACGCGGGCGCCGCGCAGGCGACGCTGGCCGCCGTGTTCGATGTGGACTTCGACCGCGCGCATGCGGTGGCCGACGGCCATGGCGCCGCCGCCTTCGACGATTACGATCGCTTTCTCGCCGCCGTCGATGTGGTCACGGTCGCTGCGCCCGCGCGCTGGCACGGGGACCTCGCGCTGCGCGCGCTGAAGGCTGGCAAGCATGTGCTGGTGGAAAAGCCCATCGCCGTCACGCGCGAGCAGGGCCTCGCCGCCATCGCCGCCGCACGTGCGCGGTTCCTCACGCTCGCCGTGGGCCACCAGGAGCGCCTCGTGTTTGAAACCATGGGCCTGCTCGCCGCGCCGGAAAAGCCCACGCTCATCGAGGCGCGGCGCGAGGGGCCGTGGAGCAGGCGCGGCGATGATGTGTCGGTGACGCTCGATCTCGCCATCCACGACGCCGATCTCGCCTGCCGCTTGCTGGGCGCGCAGCCGGTGGCGGTGACGGCGCAGGGCGCGCGCGTGAAGAGCGCGCACTTCGATGCCATCGAGAGCGAAGCGACGTTCGCCGACGGCGCCGTGGTGCGTCTCGCCGCCAGCCGCGTGGCCGACGCGCGCCGGCGCACCATGCGGCTCGTTTATCCGTCGGGCGAGGTGCTGATCGATTTCGTCGCGCGCACCTTCAGCAACGGCACGCCGTTCCCGCTCGACGCAGGCTTTGCAGATACGCTTGTTGGCAAGGACCCGCTCGGCGCCAATGTGGCGCGCTTCCTCGATGCGGCGGCGGGCGCCGCGGCGCGTCCGGCGGTGACGGGGGAGGAGGCGCTGGCGGCGCTCGATCTCATCCTGGCGGTGGACGCGGCGGCGGGGTAGAGCCGTAGGGTGCATTAGGGCAAAGCCCGTAATGCACCATGGTTCAACCGATCACGTTCGATGGTGCATTACGCCCTGCGGGCTAATGCACCCTACGATGCCCGGCGCAGCGCTGCGCGCGCGTACTCCGCACCGCTCCACAGCGCGAGTGCGGCCGCCGCCCACAGCGTGGCGCGCGTGATGAAGCCCAGCACGTTGAGCGGTTCGACCAGCCGCCCCTGGTCTGCGGCCACGAACGCCGTCACCTGCAGCGCGATGGCGGCGCCCACGCCCACAAACTCCAGCACCGTCTTGATCTTGCCCAGCGGGCTGACCGGCAGTGCACGTCCCGACAGCGAAAGCCCTTCGCGCAGGCCCGCCACCGTCACGTCGCGCACGACGATGAGGGCGGCGGCGATCATGAGATCGAACGGCAGCGCCGTGGCGGCAAGCGCCATGAGACACGCGGTGACGAGCGCCTTGTCGGCGGCATGATCGAGGGCGGCGCCCAGCGGCGAGGTGGCGTTCAGCCTGCGCGCGAGCGCGCCGTCGAGCCAGTCCGTCAGCGCCGCGAGCACGAATACGGCGAGCGCTGCGCCATACACCAACGCCGGCAGCATGCGGCCGCCCGTGTAGACCACCGCACTCGCCCAGAACAGCAGGCCCGCCACCACCGGCGCCGCGGCGAGACGTGCAACCGTTAGCA
Organism: Alphaproteobacteria bacterium; assembly: GCA_027488965.1. Lineage (GTDB taxonomy): Bacteria > Pseudomonadota > Alphaproteobacteria > Caulobacterales > Aquidulcibacteraceae > VFBF01. The sequence goes on along the minus strand of JAIYAO010000089.1, from coordinate 4,385 downwards.
TGTTGGGCAGCGACGACGCCGGCGCCGCTTCAGGTGTTGTGGAAGTAGTCATGGATGCGCCGCGCCAGTTCCGTGTTGATGCCGTCCACGCCTTCGAGTTCCGCCAGCGCGGCCCGCGCCACGCCGCGCGCCGAGCCGAAGCGGGCGAGCAGCGCCTTCTTGCGCGCGGGGCCCACGCCGTCGATCTCGTCGAGCGGGTTCTTCCCGATGTCGGCGCTGCGCTTCTGGCGATGGGCGCCGATGGCGAAACGGTGCGCTTCGTCGCGAAGGCGCTGGAGGTAGTAGAGGACGGGGCTCTTCTCGTCGAGGCGGAAGGGCGCTTTGCCGGGCATGAAGAAGCGTTCGCGGCCGGCGTCGCGGTCCACGCCCTTCGCCACGCCGACCACGACCACCTCGTTCTCCACGCCGAGTTCCTTAAGCGCGGCCATCGCCGCCGCAAGCTGGCCCTCGCCGCCGTCGATGAGCAGGAGGTCCGGCCATTCGGCCCTTTCGTCCTCGGCCTTGGAGAAATCGACGCCGCCGATCTCCGCCCTCTCCCGCGTGGGCGGGAGAGGGACAGCTTCGCGCAGCGAAGCAGGGTGAGGGCCCGGCGGTGCAGGATGAGTCTCGTCTTGCGCCGCCGGTCCCTCACCCGGCTGCTCCGCAGCCACCCTCTCCCGCTCAGCCGCGGGAGAGTGGGCATCAGCTTCCTTCACAAGCCTTGCAAACCGGCGCCGGATCATTGCGCCCATCATGGCGAAATCATCGCCGGGCGTGATCTCCTTCATGTTGAACTTGCGGTACTGGTTCTTCCGGAATCCCTCCGGCCCCGCCACGATCATGGCGCCGACGGCGTTCGTGCCCTGGATGTGGGAGTTGTCGTACACCTCGATGCGCTCCGGCGGGCGCGGCATGGAGAACGCGTCGGCCACGCCTTCCAGCAGGCGCGTGACGCTGGCGCTTTCCGCCATGCGCCGGCCCAGCGCCTCGCGCGCGTTGACGATGGCCTGGTCCATGATGTCGCGCTTCTCGCCGCGCTCGGGGCGGCGGATCTCCACCTTGCGCTCGGCCTTCAGCGCGAACGCTTCTTCCAGAAGTTCGCGGCCCGGCGGCTCGTGGCTCACCAGCACCAGCGCGGGCGGTTCCTTGTCGTCGTAGAACTGCGCGAGGAACGCATCGAGGATGTCGGCGGGCTCGAGGTCGCGTTCGTGCTTGGGGAAGTAGGCGCGGTTGCCCCAGTTCTGGCCTGCGCGGAAGAAGAACACCTGGATGCACGATTGCCCGCCCTCGCAGTGCAGCGCGAACACGTCGGCTTCGGCGAAGGTGGAGACGTTGACGCCCTGCACCGCCCGCACGGAGGCCAGCGCCCGGATGCGGTTGCGCAGGCGCGCGGCGCGCTCGAACTCCAGCGCCTCGGCGGCTTCGTGCATCTCGTGGGCGAGGCGGTCCTGCAGGTCGTCGCTGCGGCCCTTCAGGAAGTCGAGGCTGTCGACCACCAGCCGGGCATACTCTTCGGCGTTCACTTCCCCGGTGCACGGCGCGGCGCAGCGCTTGATCTGGTAGAGCATGCACGGCCGCGTGCGCGCGGCGTAGGTGCTGTCGGTGCATGAGCGCAGCAGGAAGGACTTCTGCAGCGTGTTCAGCGTGCGGTTGACGGCGCTCGCCGAGGCGAACGGCCCGAAATACTCGCCCTTGAAGCTCTTGGCGCCGCGGTGCTTCTGCAGCGCCGGCACCGGGTGGTCGCGGCGGATGGCGATGTAGGGGAAGCTCTTGTCGTCGCGCATCAGCACGTTGAAGCGCGGCCGCAGGCGCTTGATTAGGTTGGTCTCCAGCAGCAGCGCCTCGGTCTCCGTGGCGGTGATGATGAAGTCCATGCCTTGCGTCAGCGTCACCATGCGCAGGATGTGGTTGCCGTGGCCGCGGCCCTGCGCGTACTGGCTCACCCGCGCCTTCAGGCTCTTGGCCTTGCCCACGTAGAGCACCTCGCCGTCCGCGCCGATCATCCGGTAGACGCCGGGCTTGCCGGGCAGGCGGGTGAGTTCGTCGGCGATCACCTCGATGCCGCGCCGCGGCCGCGCGGGGGCGGCCTGGGCGGCGGCGTCGGCCGGCAGGGCGGAGAGATCCGGGGTGTGGGGTTTGTCGGCGGACGCCATGGCCCCGAAAATAGGCCGCGCCGCCCCCGCTGACCATGCCCGCAGGCCTTCCCGTAGGGCGATTGGTTTACCCACACGGCCTAAAATGACCGAAAATAGAACATCTTAGGACCCGCCCGGATGCAATTCTCGGTTAACACATTCGCGCGGGAAACCGATCCCGAGGCGCTCCGGATCGCTGCTTACGCGCAGCGACAGGGGTTGATGGCGCGCCTGTTTGCGGCCGTGCTGGCGGCGGTTCTGCTGACCACGTTCGTGGGCTGGCAGCTGGCGCTGGCGTGGTCGATCGTGGTGATCGTCTGGGATGCGGGCGTGGTCCAGCGCGTCTACGACCGCATGGTCATCCCGCTCATCGACACCGACCCGCGGCGCGGCGAATGGCTGGCGGCGGGGCTGTGTACGGTCGGCGCGGCCCTCTACTGTTCGGCGTGGTCGATGGCCTGGCTGGTGGGCGGGGCGTCCGCCGGCTTCATGGCGGGGATCTGGTTCGGCGTCACGCTGATCCACGCGCTCGTGTACTTCTCCAACGTGCGGCTCGTCTTTCTCGCCTGCATCGTGCCGCCCACGCTGTGCGCGCTGGTGCTGCCGTTCATCGGGCCGCTCGATCTTGCCGGCGCACTCGCGGTGGTGCTGGTGGCCGCACAGGCCGTATTCCTGGTGGTCACCGCCGCCAACGATCGCAACCAGCTCATCGCCACGCTCGCGGCGCAATCGGCGGCGCGCCAGGCGGCGGAGGAGGCGAGCACCGCCAAGTCCCAGTTCCTCGCCAACATGAGCCACGAGCTGCGCACGCCGCTCAATGCCGTGATCGGCTACGCCGAAATCCTTGAGGAAGATCTCGAAGCGGACGGCAAGGCCGACGGCGCCGCCGACGCCAACCGCATCCGCAAGGCCGCGCGCCATCTGCTGGGCCTCATCAACGAAGTGCTGGACCTCTCCAAGATCGAAGCCGGTCGCATGGAGATCAACGCCGTCCCGTGCGACGTGCTGCAGATCGTGGCCGATGCGGTGGAGCAGACGCGCCCCGCGGCGGAGGCCAACGGCAACGCCCTCGTGCTGCACGCCCCGGCGGAGATGGGCGCCGTGCTGGCCGATGGGCCCAAGCTCAGCCAGTGCCTGCTCAACTTCCTCAGCAATGCGGCTAAGTTCACCGAGAACGGGCGCATCGACGTGCGCGTGTCGCTGGACAACCACCTCCTGCGCATCGACGTGCAGGATACCGGGTGCGGCATCGCCCCCGACGATGTGGGCCGTCTGTTCCAGCCGTTCTCGCAGGTGGACGAGTCCATCACCCGGCGGGCCGGCGGCACGGGGCTGGGCCTCGTCATCACGCGCCGCCTGGCCGAGCTCATGGGCGGCGATGTGACGTTCACGAGCGTCGCCGGCGCCGGCTCCACGTTCACGCTGCGCCTTGCGGTGGAGGCGGCCGCTTCGGAGGCCGGCCCTGTCACCCGCGCTTGCGTGCTGGTGGTGGAGGATGAGGCGAGCGCGCGCGACCTGACGCGCCGGGCGCTGTCGGCGCTGCCGTTCGATGTGCGCGCCGCCGGCACCGTGGCCGACGGCATCGCCGCGTTCCATGCGCTGGAGCCCGCGCTTGTGGTGCTCGACATCCACCTGCCCGACGGCGCCGGCTGGGACGTGCTGGCCGAGATCCGGCGCACGCGGCCCGCCACGCCCGTGCTGGTGGTGACCATCGATGACGACCGCGCCCGCGCGCTCGCCCTCGGCGCCGCCGACCACATCCTCAAGCCCGCCGACCGGGAGCACATCGCCGCCGCTGTCGCGCGGCTCACGTCCGCGGCGCGGGCCGAGGCGGCGTAACGAAAACGGCCGGCGCCTTTCGACGCCGGCCGCTGCCGATCTCAGTGTGGGCGGTGTGTCAGTCCACCAGCTTCAGGTTCACCGCCTTGGGGCCTTTGCCCTTGGGGTCGGGGAGGGTCTGGAAGCTGATCTTCTGTCCTTCGTTGAGGGGCGGCAGACCGCCGCGCTCCACCGCGCTCACGTGCACGAACACATCGGCGCCGCCGTCATCGGGCGAGATGAAGCCGAAGCCCCGCGCGCCGTTGAAGAACTTGACCGTGCCGGTCTGTTCGGGGCCTAGGGGCGCGCGCTCGCCGCCGCCGAAGCCGCCGCCTTCGCCACGCGGGCGGAAACCGCCGCCACCGCCGCCGCCGCCACCGTAGCCGCCGCCACCGCCGCCGCCGCGGTATCCGCCGCCGCCGCCGCCGCGATCACCGCCGCCGCCGCCGAATT
>JAIYAO010000021.1 GCA_027488965.1 Alphaproteobacteria bacterium | reverse complement strand
GCTGTAGGATAAGCACGCGCGCGAGGCGAATCCCGCCGTGCACCAGCAGTGGATCTCTATCTTTCAGTCATTCCGGGGCGGCCGCAGGCCGAACCCGGAACCCGGGCGTTCAAGCCCGCTTGCGCCCCTGGGTTCCGGGTTCATCGCGTGCCGCGATGCCCCGGAGGACGGTGCGCAGGACGACGCTAGAAGCGCAGGTCCGCCGCGAAGAACGCGAAGAACGCGCCTATGCACCAGGCGACGGCGGCGACGCCCAGCGTCCACGTGGAGATCGCGCGCAATCGCCGGCACGCGCGCGCCGCGACGGGATCGACCGGGCACGGCGCGTTGCGCGCCCGCCACTGCATCACCGCCGACAGCGCGATCAGCGCGCCCGCCGCCCCGAACACCAGCGGCTTGTGCGCCGAGAGCCAGGTGATCTGCGGCACGGCGGTGACGAGGCCGGCCACCGCCGCCCCCATCCCGATGGACACAAACAGCGCCGGCAGCGCGCAACACACCAGCGTGGCGGCCGACCCGAACAGGGCGAGCGTGGGCGCCGCCGTATCGCGCCAGCTGAAGGGATCGCTCCTCATGCGGGCCCTCCCGTGCGCTGGATGGCGGTGACGGCGTAGCCCGCGTTGGTGATGATACGCCGCAGCGTGGCGTCATCGAGGGAGAGGCCGGGCTGGAAATCGATGGAGACGGTCTTGGCCGTCAGGTCGACGCGGATGGCGCGCACCTGCGCGTGACGCTTGAAACTCTTGTCCAGAGTCTGCGCGCAGAAATCGCACACAAGCCCGTTGACGGAAACGACGGCGTCGGCGGCGAAAGGCACGGCGGCCGGCGCCGCTTGCTGCGCCGCCTGAGGTTGCGCGGCCGCGCCGAACGGCATGGCCAAGACGGCGCAGGCGAGCGCGAGGGTGGAGAATCGGATCATGGGAGTGCCTCTCAGAAATAGAACATGAAGGTGGCGAACGCATCGCCATCGAAGGAAACGCCCGCCTCCGCGAGCAGACCGCCGCTGAACAGGCGCAAGACCGGCGTGACGGAGACGGGACGATCATCCTCCGGCTCGTGGTCCACCTGCAGGATGGCCCAGGTGTGCAGGCCGCCCGCTTCGGCGATGTAGGGGGCGACGCCGACGCGGGCCCGTTGCGTCAGCGTGTTGTCGATGTCCTCGGCCCATAAGCCGCGCGCCTGGTACTGGGTGTAGAAGCGCCGGTTTTCCCAGTCGGCCTCGAAGCCCGCGTAGGCGGCGGGTTGCGCCTCTCCCCCGGCCGAGGCGACGTCGTCGAACGCGACCCCGGCGCCGGCCATCCAGAAGATGTTGGCCTGTGCGGCCGGCATGTTCCAGCGCTTGGCCAGCCCCGCGACCATGGGGCCGTGAAACTGCCAGTCGCTTTCGTCGTCCCACTCGTCGTGCCAGCCCACCGCGATCTTCGGGGTGAGGGTGCGCATGGTCTCCACGACGGTGGTTTCGTCGCGATGCTCCGCCATCGCCATGTTCCCGCTGGGATAGGTGACGGGGCGCGCCTCTGCGCCGAGGGGCGCGAGCGCCGCGGTCGCCGCAGCAAGCGCCAGAAATGCGTGTTCACGCATGGTGTGTTCCTTTGACTGATGTTCAGGGGGCCGCCCGCCAGCTACGGCGAAGGGCGGCGCGCGCGCAGAAGCGTCAGCCGCGGGGCGGGCGCGGGTCCGGGGCGTCCGCGTTGCGCAGGCCGGCGGGGGCCGGCGCCTTGTGGCCGGCCGTCGCCACCGCGTTGCGCACGGAGGGCTGGGCGAGCACCGCCGGCTGGGCCGGGGCGCTCACCAGCATCAGGCAGTGCTCGGCGCAGGCTTTGGCGGTGTCGTCCGGAGCTTCATCGGGGGCCGGCGCGCCGTGGCAGGGTTGCGCCATCGCGGGCGTCTCCCCAGCCCACGCCTCCCCGGCCCACGCCCCGCCCGCCGCCGGCAACAGCGTCAGGCACAGGGCGACAAGGAGGGCGAGCATCATCCGCACCGCGACAACCTGCCATCGAACTTCGGCGAAGTCACGGCGGCGCCCGCCTTGCCTCCCGGAGCGCTGCGCCGCAGTCTTTGGCGATGAACTTCACCGCGTTCCACGCCCTCATCTCCCAGCCGGCGGTGTACCTGCCGATCATCGGTGTCACGCTGCTGGCGCTTGTCCTAGCGAAGAAGCCGTGGACGGCCCTCTACGTGGGCCTCATGCCGCTGATCAACTGGTCGTTCGCGGCCGTGCCCACCTTCCCGATCCCCGAGGGCTTCGGCGGCGGCCAGTTCCAGCCGCTGGCCATCGTGACGGGGCTGGTGCTGGTGGTGCGGGACTTCACGCAGCGCGAGATCGGCCACCGGGTGCTGGCGGCCATGGTGCTGGGGCTCGCCTTCTCCACCATGACCTCCTGGGTGGTGGTGGTGGTGGCGTCGGGCGCGGCGTTCCTGATCAGCGAGCTGGTGGACTGGGCCGTCTACACCTTCACCAAGCGCCCGCTGTCCCAGCGGATCCTGCTGTCGAGCGCCCTCTCGGCGCCGCTGGACCAGGCCGCCTTCACCTACCTCGCCTCCTTCGTGGTGCCGGGCATCTTCGCCTGGGGCACGGTGCTGACCGGCATCGTCTCCAAACTGGTGGGCGCGGCCCTCGTGGCCTGGGTGGTGGCGCGCCGCGAGCGGGCGGAAACGCTGACGCCCGGATAATCAAATCGCGGCCTGATTCGTCTTGCCCGCAAGGCGAATTTGTCGCATACCTGTGTCCAAGGTCGGCATGTTGCCGGCGGAGTGCGAAGTTCCGCAGCGTGCGGCGATCCCGATCCCCCTTTACATGCTCGAGAACTACGTTGGCGCTGCGTACGGGAAACCGTGCGCGGCATGATCCCGTTTGGGGAAGAGGACTATGAGTTTCGACGACGAATTCGGCGACGACGACTTCGAAGACAACAAGAAGAAAGACAACCACGGCCGCGGCAAGAAGGACAAGGCCGCCAGCGAGACCGACGACACGCCTCCGGCGTTCGGCGGCGGCGGCGGCGGTTACGGTGATCGTGGCGGCGGCGGCGGCTTCCGCAGCGGCGGTGGCGGTGGCGGCTACGGCGGCGGCGGCGGTGATCGAGGCGGCGGCGGCGGCGGATACCGCGGCGGCGGCGGTGGCG
>JAIYAO010000034.1 GCA_027488965.1 Alphaproteobacteria bacterium | reverse complement strand
CGATGGCGCAGCCCGCGTGCAGGCGCTGGCCGTCATCCTCACCCGCGCCCACCAGGCCTGGCGCGACGACGCCGACGGCGACTTCGTGAAAACCATGGCCGCGCTCGACAAGAGCCTCCGCCAGGCCGAGGAATGGGGCGAACGGCTGGGCTTCACGAAGAAACGCTGAGCGCCGTCCGCCCTTCGCGCCGACGCACTAAGCCCCGCCGAAGCGCAGGCGCACGCCCGCGTTGAAGATGAAACCGTCCGTCGGCGCCCAGGCGTCCACCGTCCAGCGGCCGTCGGCGGCGCGCTGCGGGAGCAAGAGACTGTCGTCGTCGGTCTGGCGGACATCGAGGATGTTTTCGGCGTTGAAGAACAGGCTCGCGCGACCGAGCGTGATCTCACCCAGCACGCCGAGATGCACATACGGCCTGCCTTCCGTACGATAAGGGTTGTCGTCGAGCGCCTGTTGGCCGGTGTAGTACGCTTCGATCCCGAGCCGCCCGCGCCCGTGCTGCTCCCACATGGCGACGACACCCCCGGAATGGCGGGGGGTGAGCGGCACGTCGCGCCGTCCCGCGCCTGCAGGATCGGGCTCCGTAGCGTCGATGAAGACGTAGCTGCCCGTGAGCTTGTAGTCGCCCATGCAATATCGCAGCAGCAGTTCCGATCCGCGCACGCGCGTGGTCCCGTCAACGTTGTTGAGGCGCACGCGGTCCGGCGCGGTCGTCACAAGCTGCGTGACGTCGTCGAGATCGGCGCCGAACAGCGTCGCGCTCCACTCCAGCGGCCCACGCGCCCAGCCCACGTCGAGCGATGCGGTGGTGGCGGTTTCCGCCTCCAGGCCCTGCAGCGCTTCCAGCCGCGACAGGCCGGCTGCGTCGATCTCTTCCACGAAGGGCGTCGGCGCGAAGTAGCCCTGGCCGACCGACGCGCGGATGGTCCAGAGGCCCGGCCGGTAGAGCGCCGAGAGCCGCGGGCTGAACTGCACGCCGTATTCGCTGTGATCATCGTAGCGGGCGCTCGCCGCGAGCACCAAATCCGCGCCGACATCCTGTTCGACCTGCGCGAAGGCGCCCGGAACCCGGTACGAATAGTCGAACTGCGGAAACGTCTCGGACCGGAAGGCATCCTCCTGATAGGCGACGCCCGCGACCCAGGAGGCGCCGCCCGTGCGCCCGGACAGGGACGCTTCACTCAGGAAGGACTCGTGACGATCGGTTTCCAGCACGGCGCCGAAACGGTGATCGTGATCCTGCCGCATCGCGGCGTTGCGCAGGTTGAGCATGCCGAGGCCGTCGATGGGAATCGTCGCCGTGAGCCCCGCATCGAAGCGGCTTGTCTCCTGCGTTTGCGGAAACGGCAATCCGTCGGGCGTCGTGCTTCCGGACAACGTGCCGCCCACACGGCGCTCTTCCATGGCGCCGAGCGTGAGGTAGGCTTCCGCGCCTCTTGCGCCCTCCCAGAAAAGACGCGGGCGTGCGGTCCAACGTTCGTGCTCGGGGATGTCGATCCAGCCGTCGTCATCGAGATCGTGGCGCAGTTGCCGATGATACCCGCCGGTTATCGATCCGCTGAAACCCGCCGTCAGCGGCGCGGCGGCATAGGCGGTATAGTCCTGGCCGTTGCGTGTTGTCAGATTGAACAGCGTCTCGGCCTCGGCGTCTTCGCCGGGTCGGCGCGAAACCAGATTGATGACGCCGCCGAGCGCCGACCCGCCATAAAGCGCCGAAGCTGCGCCCTTGATGACTTCGACCTGGCCCAAGTCCGTGGGCGGAATCTGCAGAAGACCGAGTGACTGTCCACCGTACAACGGCAGGCCGTCCGTCAACAGCTGCGTGTAGCGCCCGGTCAGACCCTGGATGCGGATGTTGGCCGCGCCGAGCGCCGGCGACGTCACCTGCACGCGCACGCCGGCGGTCTCGCTCACCAACATGGCGATGGCGCCGGGCCTCATGATGGCCTTTTCCTCGATCTCCTCGCGCGGAATCACCTCGACGCGGATCGGTTCATCCTGGACGCGGCGTTGCGAACGGGTGGCCTGCACGATGATCTCGTCGGCCTTCTCCTCATGCTCCGGCGCGTCATCGACCTGCGCCGGCGCCTGTGCCTGTGCGTCACACGCCGCGGTCACAAGGAGCGCGCCGAGGGCGACCAGCGAAACTTGCGAGACCGCGATGCGAGCGTCCATAAAATCCTCTTGAAGCGATTCGGATGGCGGTCGTCCGAGAGCGACCTGCTTCTACAGAAGAAATCATGCTAATGCCGAGACTTTACGGGGGATCAAGGCGCATGCGCTTCAGTTGCCGCCACGAGGTCGAGGGCGTGCGCCCTGCACCGCCGCACACCGACGTCAGGCAGCAAACCCTTCCGGAGAAAGACCTGCGCTGGAGGCCGCGCGGATGAAGGCATCGACGCGGTACGGCCTTGCGGGCATCGCGGCCCTGGCGGGGCTGTCGCTTGTGCACTGGCTGCGGGAGATCCGCTTCTCGCGTGGCGACGCCTCCGACTATCTCATCGGCGTGGCGCCCAACCTGTGCGCCGCGGTGGCCATAACCTTCGTGGTGCTGAGCGTCTGGGCGGACCAGCAGAAGCAGGTCGCCTATCCCGCCGCCCGCCGCTGGTTCGCGATCGCCGCCGCCATTTCGGGCGTGGGCCTGCTGGGGTGGGAAGTCTTCCAGCGCACGAGCGACAATCTCGTCTTCGACATGCACGACATCGGCGCCACGCTGGCGGGACTGGTGATTTCGGGCGCAATCTTCCATCTGGTGACGCCGCGCACGGCGGACACGGCGGCGCGCTGACCCCGCGCCGGCTTCACCCCTCGCCCAGCTCCGTCGCCAGCGCATCCAGCAGAACACGCCAGCCCTGCTCGCGCATCACGATGCCGTCGCCGCCTTCAAAGAACGCGGCCTGTTCTGTGGCGGTCATCTGCGCACCGTCGCCGTGGGGCGCCAGCGTGATGGTGATGAGCGAGGCGGAGAAGCGCCCGGCGTCCGTGCCCATGGCGTAGGCCAGCACGATGCGCGCATCCGGGACGATCTCCAGATAGAAGCCCTCGTTGAACATCTCCGGCATGCCCGCAAAACGGAAGCGGAAGAAGTCTCGCCCGCCGACGCGGAATTCGGTGACGAACTCCAGCGTCTCGGAGGCGGCGCTGTTCACGAACCAACGCCTGCGTTTCGCGGGATCGCGGAACGCGTCGAACACGCGCGCCGGGCTGGCGCGGAATCTGCGATCGATGGTGAAGGCGCCATGCTGCGGCGACGACATCGTCACAGCCCTTTGGCGAGATCTTCGAGCTGCGCGATGGCCACGCCCCAGCCGTGCTCGAAGCCCATCTCCGCATGCTTGTCGGCGTCGGCTTTGTCCTTGTGCATGCACAGCGCGGTGTAGCGCGTGCCGTCGCCTTCGTCGGCCATGGTCAACACCGCCGTCATCACCAGCCACGACGCCACCGGCCGCCAACCGGGCGCCAGCGCGCTGGTGAAGACGATGCGCTCCATCGGTACGACCTCAAGGAAGATGCCCGCGTCGTCATCGCCGCCGCTGATCTCGCCCGGATTGGGACCGCGCATGATGGTGTGGAACACGCCGCCGGGCCGCAGGTCGAAGCCGCGCACCTCGGTGGTCCACGGCTTGGGGCACCACCACTGCGCCAGCAGCGCCGGATCGCTCCACGCCCTCCACACCTTTGCGCGCGGCACGGCGAGGAAGCGGGAGATTTCGAGGTCATTGGGGTGTGTCGTCATCGTCTTTCGTCTCCGTCAAATAGGCGTCCAGCCTGTCGAAACGCGCCGTCCAGTGCGCGTGCTGTTGTGCGAGCCAGTCCTGTGCAACGCCGAGCGCGCCCGGTTCGATCCGGCAGGTGCGCACGCGCCCCACCTTCTCGCTGGCCACGAGGCCGCTCTCCTCCAGCACCTGCAGGTGCTGGACGACCGCCGGCAGGCTCATGGGCAGGGGCCGCGCCAGCTCGCTGACGCTCGCGGGGCCGCGCGCCAGCCGCTCCACCATGGCGCGCCGGGTGGGGTCGGCCAGGGCGGTGAACATGCGGTTGAGGGCGGCGGCATGCTTAGGCATATGCTTAAGTATTCGCGGGATCGCCGGGCGCGCAAGTGAAAACTTCGGCAATGACTTAAGTGTTGCGGGCGCGCTTGACGCGAACGCGATGTTTCGGCACTAGCCGTGCCAATAATAACGTCAGAGGGTGGACCGCCGATGGCCGCAGACCCCGCATCCGCCCCGCTCCGGCTCATGGGCGCGCCCGGCTCCCCCTACACCCGCAAGATGCTGTCGCTGCTGCGCTACCGGCGCATCCCGCACGCCATGCTCTGGGGCGGCCACCACCGCGCGGACCTCGCGCTGCCGGCGCCGAAGGTGCGCCTGCTGCCCACGTTCTACTTTCCCGACGAGACGGGCGGACTGGAGGCGGTGGTGGATTCCACGCCCATCGTGCGGCGACTTGAGTCCGAACACGCCGGCCGGTCCGTGCTGCCTGCCGATCCCGTCCTCGCCTTCATCAACGACCTCATCGAGGACTACGCCGACGAGTGGCTGACGAAGGCTATGTTCCACTACCGCTGGGCGCACGCCGCAGACATCGCCAACGCCGGGCCCATGCTGGTGTTCTGGTCCGATCCCACATTGCCGGATGATGTGGCCGCCGGCGCCGCCGCCGCCATCTCGCAACGCCAGATCGACCGGCTCTACGTGGTCGGCTCCAACGCGGTGACGGGCGAGACCATCGAGGCGAGCTACCTGCGCCTCGTGACCGTGCTCGACGCGCTGATCCAGCGGCGCGGCTATGTGCTCGGCGCGCGGCCCGCGTCTGCAGACTTCGCGCTGTTCGGACAGCTCACGCAGCTCGCCATCATCGAGCCCACTTCCGCCGCACAGACCCGCGCGCGCGCCATGCGGCTGCGGGCGTGGCTCGACCGCGTGGAGGATCTCTCGGGGCTGGAGCCGAAGGACGAGGACTGGATCGATCGCGCCGCCGCCCGCGAGGCGCTGGCGCCGCTGCTGGGCGAGATCGGCCGCGTCTATGCGCCATTCCTGCTGGCCAACGCGCAGGCCGCGATGGCGGGCGCGCCGGAGTTCACCACCGAGATCGACGGGCGGCCGTGGACGCAGCCCACGTTCCCCTACCAGGCCAAGTGCCTCGGCTGGATCCGGGAGGGCTTTGCAGCGCTGACCGTCGCTGACCAGGCCGCGGCGCGGGACATTCTTGGCGGCACGGGCTGCGAAGTTTTGTTGGGGTGAGTGGGTTGTCCCGGCGCGTCGTCTCAGCCCGCCTTTGTCGCCGCCGCGATCAGCTGCGCCAGCATGGTGCCCGCGCCGCCGTCCATGGCCACCGTTTCGATGTTGAGCTGCCCTTTCAGTCCCGCGGACCGATGCACCGCGATGGCGCGCCATTCCTCCGACATGGACATGCGCACCATGTCGCCGCGCTTGGGATACATGGCGATGGCCACCTCGTCCCACAGCTCCTCCACCTGGCCGAGCGAGAGGTACGTGACGTCCGCCGCGAAGATCGCCACGCCGCCGAACTTCGGCAGGAGCTTCGTCACTTCCCGGCCGTAGATCATGTATGCGTCGCGCCCGCTGAGATCGGTGGCGCGCCCGTCCTCGTACTCCGCCTTTTCCTTGAACTTCAGCAGGTTGACCATGAAGATCGGCCCGTCGGGGCCGGGCTGCATCAGGCCCTGCATCTGCGCGGGCTGGCTGGGGAAGACTTCGTTGACGACCTGCATGGCGGCCTCCGGGCGACGGCGGGTTGAGGACCGCTCCACCGATAGATATTGGCACGCCTAATGTCAATTTAAGCGGGGCCGGGCTATCCCCCCGCCAGCGGCAGGCGCAGCGTGGCCCGCAGGCCCCCCAGCGGGCTCCTGGAAAGCACCACATCGCCGCCGTGGCTGCGCGCCACGTCGCGGGCGATGGCGAGGCCGAGGCCGACGCCCTTGGTGTTCTTCGTGCGCGTCTCGTCGAGCCTGGAGAACGGGCGGAAGGCGTCTTCGTAGAGGTCGGCGGGAATGCCCGGGCCGTCATCGTCCACGTCGATGCTGATGGCGGATGCGGCCACGTGGGCGTGCAGCCGCACGATGTCCCCGTGCGCCACCGCGTTGTCGATGAGGTTGGACAGCGCACGCCGCACCGCGCCTGCGCGCACGGGCGCAAGAAGTTCGCCGTCGCGGGTGAGCGTCACGTCGGCGCCGGCGCGCGCGGCGGCCGCCACCGCCTCCGCCGCCAGCGCGCCCACGTCCGCCGCCTCCGGCGTTTCCGACCACTGGCCCTGCGCGAAGGCGAGATACTCGTCGAGCGTGGCCTGCATTTCCTCCAGATCGCGCTTGGCGTCCTCCAGATCGGGCGACGGCGGCATCAGGGCGAACTGCAGCTTCAGCCGTGTCAGCGGCGTGCGCAGGTCGTGGCTGACGCCGGCAAGCAGCTGGCCGCGCTGGTCGATGTGGCGCTTGATCCGCTGGCGCATGTCGAAGAACGCGTGCGTGGCCTGGCGCACCTCGCGCGCGCCGCGCACGCCGAACACGCCGGGATCTTCCCCGCGGCCGAACATCTCCATGGCGCTCGCCAGCGTCTCGATGGGCCGCACCTGGTTGCGGATGAACACGATGGAGACGATCACGAGAAACACCGTGGCGCCGAAGATCCACAGCACGAACAGCGGCCCCGAGCGCGCCTGCACCCGGTCGCGGAACGCCTTCACGCTGAGAACGCCACCCTCGATGGGGATGCGCATCTTCACCTGCGTGCCCGGGCAGGTGCTGTCGTACCAGAGCGGGCGCTTCAGCTCGAGTTCGAGGGAGTTGGTGAGGTAGCGATCGATGGCGGGGCCGTAGGGCCGGCAGCGCGCAGCCTCCAGCGGTCCTGCGGGCTCCAGCGCGATGTCGAGGCGCAGCGGCTGCCACGCCATGGCGGCGATCCATGCGAACCGCTCCGGCGTGGGATCGCGTTCGTAGAGCTGGATCACCAGCGCCACGTCCGCCGCCACCGCCTGGCTCATGCGCTTGGAGGTGGCTTCCCAGTGATCGTTGAGAAAGACGACGGTGATGATCAGCTGCAGGATCGCCGCAGGCGCCGCGATGATCAGCAGCGTGCGCCAGTAGAGGCCCTTGGGCAGGATGTCACGCATGCGCCGACGCGCCATGCTCAGGCCCCGGAGGCGGCACGGGGCCTCAGTCGAGGCGTCCGAAATCGACGATGTTGAGGGCGAAGACGATCACGATGAACGTGCCGATGAGGGCGATCGCGGCCATGGGAACTCCTAGTCTTGAGTCCGCGTTCTAGTGCGTCGCCTGCCCCGGTGGAAGCGCGCTCCCCCCGCCGGGCGGCCCCAGCGCCTAGGCAAATCGGCGCAGGCCATGCTAGCGCCCGGGGCGGATGTCCCGCCTGCGTCTTGCCCTGGAGCCCGTGCTCACGCCGCTGTTCCGCACCTGGTGGCGGTTCAGCCGGGGCATGACGCTTGGAGTTCGGGGCGTCGCGCTGGACCAACAGGGCCGCGTGCTGCTGGTGCGCCACACCTACGTGGCGGGCTGGTTCTTTCCCGGCGGCGGGGTGGAGCACGGCGAGACCGCGCACACCGCGCTGGCCCGCGAGATGGCCGAGGAAGCAGGCGTCGAAGTGGACGGCGCGTCGGAGCTGGTGGGCGTCTTCGCGCAGGGACCGGCTTTCCCCAACGACCACGTGCTGCTGTTCCGCGTGCCGGCCTGGCGGCCCTGCCCCACCGCAAATGACGGCGAGATCGCCGAGCGCGGCTTCTTTGCGCTGGATGCGCTGCCCGACGGCGTCAGCGCGAGCACGCGCGCGCGGCTGGACGAGATGTTCGCCGGCGCGCCGCCGTCCGCGTACTGGGCGCGGCGCTAGCTTCCCGGTGCGCGCCGCTCCAGCAGCCGCGTGAGATTCTCCACCGCCGCGGTCAGCCGCGCGATTTCCTGCTCACGCAGGAGATCGATCTTCTCGTGCAGGGTCTCGATCTCGAGTTCGGCCTTGCGGTTGGTCTCGTAGTCCTCCACGTCGCGGCGGCGGTCGATGTCGCCCTGCCGGTTCTGGCTCATGAGGATCATGGGCGCGGTGTAGGCCGCCTGGAACGACAGCAGCAGGTTGAGCAGGATGAAGGGATAGGGATCGACCCTGGCGTCGCTCACCGAATTGTAGATCAGCCACGCCACCAGCAAGGTGCTCTGGACGATCACGAAGCGCCACGACCCCACGGCGTTGGCGATGACGGAGGCGGCGCGCTCCGAGAACGACAGCGGCGCTTCGGGACTCGCCTCGGTCGGCGGGGGCCGGGTGCGGGCGCGCACGCGCAGGTCGCGCAGGAGGTCTTCGGGCGACTTGGCCATGGCGTGCTCCGTCCGTCGATGCCGGTGCGCGGACTAGAGGCCCGCTGCGATCTGTCTGGCCACATCCTCGAACGCGGCGGGATCGGCCCCCTCGATGCGCAGCGAGAAAACATCGCCGTCGCGACGCACGAGGATGGCGCCGCTGAAGCGCTCGTCGCCGATGTCGCCGAAGCCGTACACCGCTGCTTCGCCCAGCCCGCCGATCACGCGGGTGCGGCCGTAGTCCTTCTCCAGAAGGTGCAGCTGGCTTTCAAAGAAGAGCGCGCCGCTCATCGTCCGGTCGGCGCGGCGCAACGCGCTTTCGCGCCAGAGATCGGCCGTCATGACGCGCGGCAGCCCGTCCGGCGGCGGTGCGCCCGTCCACTGGCAGGCGGGGTGATCGCCGTCCACCGGCGCCACCTCCACCACCACGACGCCGAGGGCGGCGGTCGCCATCTCCTCTGGTACGAGCGCGCACAGGCTGGCCCCGGACTGCACGCCGCCGAAGCCCCCGCAGGCGCCCGCCAGCGCCGCGAGCGCGACGGCCGCGCGCTTCATCAGGCCGCGTTCTTGCGCTTGGTCAGCGCCGCGAAATCGTCCAGCAGCGCGATCGTCACGGGCCCCGGCGTGAACTTCATGCCCGCGATCTCCGCCACCGGCGTGATCTCGGCGGCGCTGCCCGTGAGGAACACCTCGTTGAAGGACGCCAGTTCATTGGGCCAGATCGCGCGCTCGATCACCTCGATGCCGCGCGCGCGGGCCAGCTTGATCACCGTCTGGCGCGTGAGGCCGTTGAGGAAGCTGTCCGGCGTGGGCGTGTGCAGCGCGCCGTCGCGCACCAGGAAGATGTTGGCCCCGGTGGCTTCCGCCACCTGGCCGCGCCAGTCCAGCATCAGGGCATCGTTGAAGCCGGCGTTCTCGGCCGCGTGCTTGGACAGCGTGCAGATCATGTAGAGGCCGGACGCCTTGGCCTGGCAGGGCGCGGTGTGCGGGGCGGGCCTGGTCCACGGCGCCATCATCAGGCGGATGCCCTTGAGCTTGTCGGGGAAGTAGTCCCCCCAGTGCCAGGCGGCGATGGACACGTTGATCCGGTTCTCCCGCGCCGACACGCCCATCTTCTCCGACCCGCGCCACGCGAACGCGCGCACATAGGCGCTGTCGAGGCCGGTGCGGTTGACGGTTTCCTGCTTGGCGGCATCCAGCGCATCGAGGCTGTAGGGGATCTCGAAGCCCATGAGCTTCGCCGAGTAATGCAGGCGTTCACTGTGCTGGCGCGACAGGAAGATCGACCCGCCATAGGCCCGCTCCCCCTCGAAGACGGCGGAGGCATAGTGCAGGGCGTGGGTAAGAACGTGCACGCTGGCGTCCCGCCACGGCACGAATTCCCCGTTCATCCAGATCCAGCCATCGCGATCATGGTAGGGAGGCTCTGTCACGGGGATGCTCCATGCGCTCTTGAGCTTGTGCGCGCGAGCGACCATTCTCGCGCACGGACATGGCTGTCAACCCGACGATTCCGCCGCTGCGGCCCGCCGATCCGGCGCGCGTGGACGGCCGGCTCTACCTCCGCGAGGATGAGCTTGACCGGGCGGCGGAGCTTGTCTTCCGCGCCGCCCGCGCCTTTTGGCGCGCCGCCGAAGGCCCGCTGGCCGAACAGGCGCTGGGCCCCGCCCACTACCGCGCGCTGGCCGCGATCCGCCGCGAGGAGGGCCTGGCCGTCAAAGCCCTGCAGGCGCGCCTCGGCGTGCGCAAACAGAGCCTGCAGCGGGTGCTGAACGAACTGGAGGCCGCCGGGCTGCTGGCGCGCGCGCCCGGCCTGCGGGACCGGCGCGAGCGCCTGCTGACCCTGACCGACCTCGGCCGCGAGGCCGAACGCGCCGCCAGCGCCGCCCTGCGCGAACGCCTGGGCCAGGTGTTCCGCACCGCCGGCGCAGATGCGGTGGCCGGCGCCCGCGCCGTACTGGCCGCGCTGGCCGACATCGGGGAGGATGCCTCGTGACGGACCTCGCCATCGACGCCCTGCAGCGGCCCGCCCACATCCTCGTGGTCGACGACGACGATCGCATCCGCGAACTGCTGAAGAAGTTTCTCATCGGCTGCGGCGCGCGCGTCTCCGCCGCCGCCGACGCGGACGCCGCGCGCAAGTTCCTGGGCTCCTTCGAGTTCGATCTGCTGATCGTGGACGTGATGATGCCGAAGGAGGATGGCTTCTCGCTGCTGGAGAGCGTGCGACGCGGCTCCAGCGTGCCGATCCTGCTGCTGACGGCGCGCGGCCTGCCGGAGGATCGCATCAAGGGCCTCGGCCTCGGCGCCGACGACTACGTGCCCAAGCCGTTCGAACCGGCGGAGCTGGCGCTGCGCGTCAACAACATCCTGCGCCGCACCGTGGCGCGCGGCGGCGGCGGCGACGGCCCCACGGAAGTGCGCTTCGGCGCGCACGCGTTCCATCTCGCCCGCGGCGAACTGACGTGCAACGGCGCACCCGTGCGCCTCACGGAAGCGGAGGCGACGTTGCTGAAGATCCTCGCGCTGCGCGGCGGCGAGACGGTGACGCGGGAAGAGCTGGCCCGGCGCACCAGTGCGGGGCTGGAGCGCAGCGTGGACGTGCAGGTCACGCGCCTGCGCCGCAAGCTGGAAGCGGACCCGCGAGCGCCCATCTTCCTGCAGACGGTGCGCGGCATCGGCTACCGGCTGGCGGTGGATTGACACGCATGACCACGCTCATCGGCATCGCGGGCGGCTCGGGCTCCGGCAAGACGACGCTGGCGCGCGCGCTGGCGCAGGCGCTGGGCCCCTCCGTGCGCATCATCGCGGAGGACGACTACTACCGGTGCTCCACCGCCGTGCCCGACTTCGATCCCCGCGCGCACAATTTCGATGCGCTCGACTCCAAGGACATGGCGCGTCTCGCGGCCGATCTGGCCGCATTGAAGCAGGGCCGGCCCATCGAGAAGCCGCTCTACGACTACGTTACCCACACCCGGCGCGCCGAGACCGAGACGGTGGCGCCGGCGGAGTACGTGATCGTCGAAGGCATCCTCGCACTGGCCGACGCCGACGTGCGCGCCGCCTACGATCTCGCTGTCTGGCTGGACACACCGGGGGACCTGCGCCTGCTGCGCCGCGTGCGCCGCGACGTGGCCGAACGCGGCCGCAGCATCGAAAGCGTGCTCGACCAGTACGAACGCACCGTGCGTACCTCGTTCCTCCAGCACGCGCAGACGCAGGCCGAGGGCGCCGACGTGGTGCTGGACGCAGAACGCCTGTGCCACGCGCTGGACGCCATGGTGGCGGAGGTGCTGGAGCGGATGCGCTGAACGCCGATTCCCCCACCACGCGAAACCGCCCGACGCCATCGACGCGCCACAAACTTTGGCGCTAAGTCTTCCCCATCACAGGGGAAACTCCATGAAGCGGGCACTCTTCGGTCTGGCCTCCACATTCGTTCTCGGGGCCGCCGTCCTCGCCACCACCGCGTCCGCGCAGCAGGCGCCGCGCATCGCCATCACCATCTACAACAACGACATCGCGCTGGTGGAGGACGTGCGCACGGTGGACATCGCCGCGGGCCGCTCGCGCATCGATTTCCCCGGCGTGTCCGCGGAAATCCAGCCGGAGACGGCCTCCCTCGTGGCCGATGGCGTCTCCATCGTGGAGCAGAACTTCGACTTCGACCTGCTGACCCCGTTCAAGATGATGGAAAAGGCCGTGGGCTCGCGCGTGCGCATCGTGCGCACCAATCCCGCCACCGGCGCGCAGGTGACCGAGACCGCCGAGATCCTGTCCGCCAACCAGGGCGTGGTGCTACGCATCGGCGACCGCATCGAGGTGCTGCGCGACGACGGCCTGCCCGTGCGCGTACTGTTCGACCGCATTCCGCCCAACTTGCGCGCGCGCCCCACGCTGGGCGTCACGGTGGACAGCCAGCGCGCGGGCGCCAGACCCGCCACGTTGCGGTACCTCACGCGCGGCATCGGCTGGAGCGCAGACTACGTGGGCGTGTTCGACGATCGCGCGGGCCGGCTTGACCTGCAGGGCTGGGTGACGCTGACCAACACCTCCGGCGCGCCATACGCCAATGCGAAAACCCTTCTGGTGGCGGGCGAACCGGGGCAGATGGGCCGCGGCGGCCGCGGACGCAGCGGCGCGGTGTCCGGCGGCACGGGCGGCGCAGAGAGCGATGCATCCAGCTTCGCCGACTACCACATCTATCCCCTCCCCGAAGCCACCACGATTGCGGAGAACCAGACCAAGCAGGTGAGCTTCCTCGACGCCGCCGGGGCGCGGGCTAAAAAGATCTACTCGGTGGAGCGCAACGGCTTCGGCACGGAGCGCTTCGCTTCCGGTGCGGCGGTGCGCCTTGCGCTGACCAATTCGCGCGAGGCCGGCCTCGGCGCGCCGCTGCCGGCGGGGACCGTGCGGCTTTACGCCAAGGACAGCACCGGCCGCGCGCAGTTCATCGGCGAGGACCGCATCGACCACATCGCGCAGGGCTCCGACATCGAGCTCGATGTGGGCACGGCGTTCGACGTCACCGCGCAGTCCACCGTGGAGTCCCGCGAGGCGCCCGCCGAAGGCGTGAGCGTGACGCAGATGACGTACGTGTTCCGCAATGCGCGCGCAGAGGCCGTGACCATCGCCTTCCGCCAGGGCGGCCTTAACGGCGACCACGACATCCAGCGCCCCAGCGCGCCGCCCCGGCAGGTCGACGCCACCACCTACGCGTGGGATGTGGCGGTCCCCGCCCGCGGCGAGACGAAGCTCACCTTCACCGTGCGCGAAGGCAAGCGCCGGGAGACGCCGCGGTGAGCTTTCGCCTGTGGTCTCTCCTCCCGCTGCAAGGGGGAGGCGCCTTGCTTGTATTTGTCGGTCTGATCGCGCTTGCACCCGCCGAGGCGCAGGTCCCGCAGGACATCCACGCCAGTGCACCGACCACCGTCGCCGTCACCGTGTACCGCGATGACCTCGCGCTGATCACCGAGACGCGGCGCGTGGAGCTGCCCGGAGGGCCGGTGCGCGTAGTGTTCGACGGCGTGCTGGACCGCGCGATCCCGCAATCGGCCATCGTGCGCGGCCTTGAAGGGGCCGAGCGCGAGCGCAACTTTGATTTCGACGGGCTCAACCCCATGAGCCTGCTGTGGCGCTCCATCGGCGCGGCGGTGCGCGTGGTACGCACCAATCCGGGCACGGGCGCCGAGACGACGGAGGACGCCACGGTGGCCGCGGCGGGCGACGGCGTGATGCTGCAGTACGCCGACCGCACGGAGGCGCTGGGCTGTGCGGGCCTGCCGGAAAAGCTCGTGTTCACGCGGATTCCCGACGGGCTGACCGCACGCCCCGCCTTGTCGACCATCGTCGCCGACGCCGCGGCGGGGCCGCGGGAGGTGACGCTGTCCTACCTCGCCACCGGCATCGAGTGGCAGACGGACTACGTGGTCACGCTCAACGATGACGCCACACAGGGACGCGTGGCCGCGTGGATCACGCTGACCAACGCCGGCGAGGAAGGCTTTGCGGATGCGACGGTCGGCGTCGTCGCGGGAGACCTGTCGCGCACGTGGTCCCCGCAGACCCGCAGCGGCTTCCAGCGCCTTGCGCAACGCGCCTGCTGGCCGATGAACACCACCACGGATTTCCCTGCCCCGCCGCCGCCGCCCCCGCCTCCACCGCCGCCGCCCATGGCGATGCCCGCGCCCGCCATGATGGCGCGCGAGATGGCGATGGACATCGTTGTCACCGGTGCGGCGAAGGCCACGCGCGAGGAACTCGGCGACTACCAGCTCTATGCCCTCGATGAGCGTACGGGCGTGGCGCCCAAACAGACCAAGCAGGTGATGTTCCTGGCGAAGGACGCCGTCACCTTCGCCCGCGTGCTGCAGTATCGCGCGGGCTACGTCGAACCGGGCGGGCGCGATGTGGAGGCGACCACCGTCCTGCTGCGCACGAAGAACGAGGATGCCAAGGGTCTGGGCGACCCCCTGCCGCGCGGCACGGCCCGCGTGTTCGCCCCGTTCGCGGACATGGGCGTGCTCTACTCCGGGGAGGCCGAAACGCGCGATACCGCCGTGGGTCTCGACTGGGAACTCGAGACCGGCGTGAGCCACGATGTGACGGTGCGGGCCGTAACGCTGTCGCGCGCGGAACGGGCGATCAGCGGCGACCGTGCGCGCATCACGGAGGAGCGCGCCCTCGAGATCGCCAACGCCACAGACATGGTGCAGACCGTGGAGATCGTCCAGGAGATCATGGGCGCCTCCCAGCGCATCCAGAACGGCAGCGCCCGCCACGCCATGAAGGACGGCGCGCCCACGTGGACGATCGCTGTGCCCGCCAACGCGCGGATGACCTTGACGTATCGCGTGCGGTGGATCGAGGGATAGCGCTGCCGCGTTGCGGCAGTGAGCCTACTTCAGCGCCACCTTCATCTGGTCGATTTTACGGATGGCGCCGGGCGCGAGCTTCGGGAACGCGCCCACCATCTCTGTGTCCGGCGCCAGCCGCGCGATGGTGGCCAGCGTCTCTTCCATCTCAGCACGCGCCAGCGCCTCGCCCGCGCAGCGGTGGGCGCCGGCGCCGAACACGGGATGCCAGCGCGGATGGTCCGTTCGGGTGATGTCGAAGGTTTCGGGATCGGCGTACACGTCCGGGTCGCGCAGCACCGACAGGATCGACACCGCCACGATACCGCCTGCGGGCACCGTGTAGCCGTCGATCTCGATGTCCTGCAGCGCCACGCGCGGGATGGCGGAGATGATGGGCTCGTAGCGCAGGCCCTCGTTGACCACGCCGCGCTTGTGGCCATCGGGATCGGCGCAGAAGGCGCGCCACTGTTCGGGGTGGGCCAGCAGCTGCGCCAGCGTCATGCACAGCGAGCCGCGCGTGGTGTCGGAGCCCGCCAGGATGAGGCCCACCACCTGCGTGCGGATTTCCTGTTCGGTCAGCTCGCCGCCCGCCGTGGTGGCCGCGATGTAGTCCGAGAGGAAATCCTCCTGCGGCGCATGGCGGCGACTTTCCAGCAGGTCGCCCACGTAGGCGTTGAACGCCAGCAGGCTCGCCTCGATTTTCTCGCGTCGGGACACGTCGATGAAGCCCAGCGCCTCGGCGGTGTCCTCGATCCACTGCATGAACACCGGCAGGTCCGCGCGCAGGATGCCGAGGATTTCGGCGATGATGCGCGCCGGCACCTGGGCTGCGATCTCGCCCACGAAATCGATGGGCCCCTTGCCGAGCCGCTCCGTCACGAGCTCGGATGCGATGGCGATGACCTTCGGCCGCATGGCGTCCATCAGCTTGAACGCAAACGTCCGGGTGATCGGCGCGCGGCGGCGGCGGTGCGCATCGTCGTTGGCGAACAGCATGGCGGTATCGACAAAATCGAAGATCGGGCCCGACGAGATGCCCTGCATGATCTTGGTCTCGGTCTCGATCTGGCGGGTCTGGCCGCTGGTGACGAGATCGAGGTGGCGGTGCCGTAGGGCCAGGGTCATTCCCAGCGGCCCCCGCGCCAGCGGCGTCTGGGCCCGCAGGTCCCGGAGGAAGGCGTAGGGATCGACGTCCGAGGCCGCGAACATCGGGATTTCCGGCAGGTCAGTGAGCGTGCGCATGGGGCCCTCCACAGAAGGTGCAAGGTAGCCGACCGGCCCCTGGAAAGCGATATGACGCTTGCGTCATTTTTTGTGGTCACTGCGCGCGACCGTCCCGCCCCCTGATCCAGCCCCGACTGTCGCTGCGTAAATCTGGCAACGATGGAGAGACTGGCCATGCGCCCCGCCCCTGCAACCCCGGCAAGACGATCCTGGTCCGCCTGGCTTCTGGCCGCGGCGCTTCTGGCCGCCGCCCCCGCCCCGGCCGCTGCATCCGCGCCTGAGCCGGCGCGGCGGGTGGACGCGTCGAACTACTCGGGCCGCTGGTACGAGATCGCCCGCCTGCCGAACCGCTTCCAGCGCAACTGCGCCGAGCCTTCGGTGGACTACACGCTGGAGGGTGAGAAGGTCCGCGCCGTGCAACGCTGCAAACCGGTGGACGGCAAGAACGGGCGCACGTTCCGCTCCAGCGGGCGCATCCTGGACCCGGGCGCCAACGCCAAGGTGCGCCTGACCTTCGCGGGCTTCTGGTCCCAGGACTACTGGATCCTCGACAATGATCCCGCGGCCCGGTGGGCGCTGGTGGGCGACCCGCGTGGACGCTTCATCTGGGTGATGTTCCGCGATCCCGCGCCCCCGGAAGCCGCCGTGACCGCCGCCGTGGCCCGGGCCCGCGCCCTCGGCTACGACGTCCAGCGGTTCGAATACGCGGGCGCCAAGCGCTGACGCCCCGGCGCTTGCGAGCCCCCGCGACGGCGTCTATACGGACCAACCCTTGGTGACGGGCGCGTAGCTCAGCGGGAGAGCACTACGTTGACATCGTAGGGGTCACAGGTTCAATCCCTGTCGCGCCCACCATGGTTGTTTCCAGCACCGTTGCCTCACTGCGCCAGAAGTCTCGCAAGTTTTTCGTCCACCACCTCGGGGGCGGACTGGTAGGCGAGAATGTCCATCACTGCGCCCGAGGGGTCGAGCAGATAGACCGTGGTGGTGTGGTCGATGGTGTAGTCATCGCCGTCGAGCGGCGTGCGGGACTGGGCGGCGCGATAAGCCTTTGCCAGGCGGTCGATGGCCGCGGCCTCCCCGGAGTAGCCGCGGAATCCAGGACCGAAACCCGACAGGTAATCACCGAGAACTTCCGGCGTGTCGCGCTCAGGATCGAAGGTGACGAAATCCACGCGCAAGGCGTCCGCGTGCGGTCCCAGACGCGCCATGGCGGCGGAGAGCTCCGCGATGGTCGTGGGGCACACTTCAGGGCAATGCGTGAAGCCGAAGAAGACAGCGCGCGGCTGCCCCTTGAGATCGCCCCACTGCACCGCGCGGCCGTCGCTTGCCGTCAGGCGCACATCGTCAACCCCCCTGCCCAGCCGAGCATAGGGAGAGGCGGACGGCGGCGCGGCATCCGCTGCGACGGCGGGCGCTTCCGTCGGCCGTGCGACGAGCGGCGCCACCGCAAGGGCAATCCCCACGACCCCCGCCAGCGCCAGCGCGATCATGCCGCCGCGCCACACCGCACGGGCGCGCGTCGACGACGCTTCAGTGTCCGGCATGGCCGCCGCCATGACCGCCGGCCTCGCGCGCGCGCACCGGCAGCGTGACATCGCGCACGCCGGCGCCGGCAAAGGTGAGCGTCACCGGCGCCGTCTCGCCTTCGATGAGTGGTGCGTCGATGCCGATGAGCATCAGGTGGTAGCCGCCCGGCGCGAGCAGGACGGCGCCCTGCGCGGGCACATCGAGGCCGTCCAGCTTGCGCATGCGCATGATCTCGCCATCCATGGACATCGCGTGGATTTCCACGCGCGCCGCCCGCGGGCTGGACGCCGCGACGAGCCGGTCGGCGGCGCCGGAGGCGTTGGCGATGGACAGATAGCCGGCAGCGACCTTGGCGCCCGTCGGGGTGGCGGCAGCCCAGGCGCCCGACACCAGAATGGGCGACGACGCCGGCGCCGGCTGGGCCACCGTTGCGGACGGCGCCTCCACAGCCGCCGGGGTTGGCGCAGGCGAGCAGGCGCCGGGCGCCAGACCGGCCGCAGCCAGAAGAAGTCCTGCAACGGCGCCGTGTTTCATCATCCACCCCATGCCCTGTTCAGCGCATCGCCCGTCTTCCCGTGGACGCGCTACGTGTGCGCGAGCACCGAGACGGCGAGCAGGGCCCAGAATGCCACGGTGAGGAGCAGGACCAGCAGCAGGGTGACGCCCCGCGCACTCAATCCGAAGCGGTGCTCCGTCCGCCGCCCGTCATTGCCCTGCCGCCGGCGCCGGCGCGGCGCCATTGCGTCCGGCGAACCATGCCGCGAGGCCCCTGTCGAGGACTGCCGCCTGTCAGGGGTGCGCATGCGGGGCAGCCACCGCGACTGGCTTGCCCGCGCGCTACAGACAACGGCGCTGGCGCGCTGCTGCGCGCGCACGACCGACGATGGCTTCTTGTGCACCGCCGCCTCGCGCACCTTCATCCGTGCGTCGCCGGACGACCGGAGGTCTCAAGGTCTTCGATGGCGCGGCGCAGGCGCGCGTTCTCGATCTCGAGCTGCTTCATGCGCGCGATCTGGCCCATGGTCAGCCCGCCGTACTCGCGTTTCCAGCGAAAATAGGTGGCGTCCGTCACCCCGATGGCGGCGATGGCCTCCGCAGAGGTCGATCCCTTCGCGATCAACGCCTGGGCCTGTTGAAGTTTGGCGATGATCTCTTCGGGAGAATGACGCTTCCACCGCATGCCGATTTCCCCGCACGGACACTTCAGGTCGGCGGCGGGCGACGCCCTCTCCACCACCGCGTGGGAACTCTACGAAACCGACAATTACACCAGAATGACTCCCGGCTGACATGCTTGTTAACTTTAATGCTGCGGACCCGCTGTACGTCACGCGGCAGCGGGCGCTGCGGGAAATGCGAGCGCCACGGATGTACCCCGCCCGACCTCGCTGCTGAGGCTGATGGCGCCGCCGTGCAGGTCGACGATGCTCTTGGTGATCGGCAGCCCAAGGCCGAACCGACCGCTGGTCGCCGACCGCGCCTGATCGGCGCGGTAGAAGCGGTCGAAGATGCGGTCCCGCGCATCCTCGGCGATGCCCTCGCCGGTGTCGGCGACAATCACGGACAGCCCGCCCTCCCCGGTCGTGGCGCTCACCGTCACCGATCCGCCCGGCGGCGTGTGCGAAATGGCGTTCGATACGAGGTTGCCGATCGCACGCTGGAACAACACCCGGTCCAGGTTGAAGACGAGATCGGGATCGCAGGCCATGACGATGGTGACGCCGGCTTCCGCAGCGGTGGCCTCATAGAAGGACTCTATCAGACCCAGCTCCCGCGCGATGCTTACGGGGTGGCGGTCCAGCTGGCCGCCCACGTGCTCGGCCTTGGCCATAAACAGGAGGCTGTCGACGATGCGCGCGAGGCTCTGGGACTCCTCCATGTTGGACAGGAGCGCTTCCTGATACTCCTGCACCGAGCGCGTCCGCGACAGCACCACTTCGGATTCCACAAGGATCTTGTTTATGGGACTTCTCAGTTCGTGGGCCACGTTGTCGGCGTAGTGCCGCAGCGCCGCCTGCGCTTCCTTGAGCCTCGTGATCATGACGCCGTGCCGCTCTTCGTTGCGGCGTACGTGCTCGGCGATCTTGCTGCCGTAGATCGCCACGCTTATGACGATGGTGACAATGAGGCCGCCGATGACGAACTCCAGCACCCGCAAACGTTGCGCCACCTGAACCTGATTTGTCAGATGGTCGATCTGGATGGCCTGCATCTCGTTGACGGCATTCAGGATGCTGCGGGTCAGGCGGCCGTAGCTGCGGTCCATGGACGCCATCATTTGACCCGCCCGCGCCTCGTCGCCCGTTTCGATCCACCGGAAAATCTTTTCCGATTCGAGCACCATCTCATCCATGGACTGGCGGATGGCCGTGGTGGAATGGGAGAAGGGTTCGAGATCGTCGGCGGCGATGCTGGCGGCGATCCCTTTGGTGAGCTTCTCCCACTGGACGTCGAACTGCGCGAGAGCGGCATCGCGGCGGGCGCGCTCCAGCGCCACGTCGCCCGTTTCGAACACGTCGTTTCCCGGCGCATTGGTCTGGCGCGCAAGCTCGCCCAGAACGGCCAGGTCACTCACATGCGAGGCCCAGTCGCGGCTGGCCCGTACGCTGCTCTCGTAGGTGGACATGATGGTATGCGAGAGGAACAGCGAGCACGATATGGCGAGAATATCGAAGCCGGCGAGCGCAAAATAGACGAGATGAAGGCGGCTCTTGCGGCCTTCACCTGCCGCCGTCTCGCTGCCGGCGTGCTGCGGCGCGGCCCCCGCGCCGGCGGCGGCCCTGCCGTCAACGAACGACATAGCCGCGTCCGCGCACCGTGTGGATGAGCTTGCGGTCGAACGGATCGTCCACCTTGGACCTGAGACGGCGGATGTTCACGTCGATGACGTTGCTGTCGCTCTCGAAGTTCATCTCCCACACACGCTCGGCGATGTAGGTGCGAGACAGGATCTCCTCGCGGTGCTGCAGGAGCAGTTCCAGCAGCTGGACCTCCTTGGCCGTGAGCTCGATCTGACGGTCGCCGCGGAATGCGCGGCCACGCTGGGTGTCGAGCGTGAGGTCGGCACACTGCAGGACTTCGCTGTTGCGCACGCCCTTGCGGCGCAGCACCGCCTTGGCCCGCGCCAGAAGCTCGGCGAAGGCAAACGGCTTGACGAGGTAATCGTCGGCGCCGAGCGAAAGCCCCGTAAGGCGGTCCTTCAGCGCATCGCGCGCCGTGAGCACCAGCACGGGCAGGTCCCGGTCCTGGCGCTGCAGTTCCTGCAGCACCCTCCAGCCGTCGAGGACGGGCAGCATGATGTCGAGGACGAGCAGGTCATACTGGCCGCTCAGCGCCCCATCGAGCCCATCCTGACCGTCGTGGCAGACATCCACGACGTACCCTTCCTCACTCAAGCCGCGCTTGAGCAGGTTGGCCGTCTTTGGATCGTCGTCGACGACAAGAATTTTCATGTTCCGTTGCCAGCCGTGGCGATCAGCCGTCGGCCGGACACCCTCCCCATGCACGTGACCGGCTCTCCCGGGTCGTTAACTATGGTGCATGGAACCTCCGCAGACCTGCCGCAATGCAAGTCACCCTACCCGCGAGAGACAGAGGTTTGCGTTCGCGCAGAGGGCGAAGGCACGTGCGGTCTTTACGCCACGATAGAGAAAAAGAACGGCCGGGTCTGCACCCGGCCGTCCCTTCGACATAGCTGGCGCCCGCCCCAAAGGGGGCGGATGCGTCAGGCGAGGATGAAATCCGCTGACGTGATGTTCGTCGGCAGGTTCACGTTGTCCAACTGGATCGAGTCCCCGGTATCGAGCGTCACGAGGATGTGGGCGCCCAGGTCGGTGATCGTCACGCGGGTGTCGAAGTCCGCCGCCGTCACACCGAGGGCCGAGATGTCGAGCAGATCCTGGGTGGCGCCGGCGTTGAAGCCGAAGCCCGTGATCCGGTCGGCGCCGAAGCCCGCCTCGAAGACAAACGTGTCCGCACCGCCGCCGCCAGCCATGACGTCGTTGCCGGCGCCGCCGGTGATGATGTCATTGCCGCCGTCGCCATTGAGGATGTCAGCACCGCCGCCGCCAAAGATCTGGTCTGCGCCGCCGCCGCCGGAGAGGTCGTCAATGCCGCCGCCGCCGGTGATGATGTTCGCGGCCGTATTGCCATTTCCGGTGAAGTTGCCCGCGCCCACGTAGGTGAGGTTCTCCACGTTGGCGCCCAGCGTGAAGGACGCGCCCGAAGCCAGCACCGTGTCGATGCCGCCCGCCGCCGTCTCGGTGATGGTGGCGGTGTTTGTCGAGATGACGAACGTGTCGTCGCCGCCCTCGCCGATGTAGGTGTCGTTGCCGCCGCCGCCGGTCAGCGTGTCGTTGCCGGAGCCGCCGGCAAGCACGTTGTTGAGTGCATTGCCCGTGCCGACGAAGTCGCCGGTTCCGACGAAGTCGACCCGTTCCACGTTGGCCGGCAACGTGTAGGTGTTGAGCGTGGTCTGCACCACGTCCGCGGCGCCCTGGTTGAGCTCCTCGACCACCACATCGCCGACATTGTCCACGACATATGTGTCGCTGCCGTTGCCGCCTTCCATCCGGTCGGCGCCGAGGCCGCCGTCCAGCCTGTCTGCGGTGTTTCCGGCTCCGCCGATGAGGATGTCATCACCGGCAAGCCCGTTGAGGATGTCCGCACCGCCCTGGCCGTCGATGAAGTCGGCGCCGGCCGTGCCGTTGTGCGTGGCGTTGGTGTTGGTGCCGATGATCAGATCGCCGACGATGTCGGTCGGGGCCGATGGCCTGGTTTCCACCGTGCCCTGGCCATCCGTGTACGTGGCGACGACGCGAAGAAGGCGCCCCACCTGGGCGGGTCCCGGCGTAAACGAGGACACCACGGCGCCCGCGATGTTCGTCCAGACGTTGCTGCCGTTGACCGACTGCTGCCACTGGTAGGTGACGGGCAAGGCGCCCGCAGCCACGCCGCCGCTGTCGGCGTCGGTGAGGTTGTTGAAGGCGGTGATGAGGGACCCTTCCGTCGGCGAGGTGTCGGAAACGGACACCGTGCCCACAGGCAGGTCGTTGACGTTGGCCACCGCCGCCGTCGGCGCGGAGAACACCGTCTCGATGACGCCTTCCTGATCCTCGTAGATCACCCGCGCCCGCAGACGCAGGCCCACCTCGTTGTCCGTCGGCGCGAACGTGAGGCCGGAGGCCGGCACGACTTCGCCCGCAAGCTCCACCTCGATGTCCGTGAAGATGCCCGTGCCCGGGTCGAGCTCGACCTGCCAGAACACCCCGATGGGTCCGGAGATGACGCCGGCCGTCGCCGTGTTGTCCGGATCGCGCACGTTGGCGAGCGATGCGGTCAGGATCTGGTCCTCGGTCGGGGTCGTGTCGCTGATGGTTGCGAGCCCAACCGGCAGATCGTTGGTGCTCGGCCCGATGTTGAGGGTGCGGTCCGCGAACGCCAGGCGCTCGATGTTCTTCAGCCTGTCCACCCCGTCCGAGCCGATCACGCCCGCGATGCTGTGCGTGACGGTGATGAACCCATCGCCGTCGATGTCCTCGGCGACGACGACGCCGTTCTCGCCTTCGATGATGTAGTTGGCGCGCACATCGGTGAAGAGTGCGGTGTCCACATCGTTGGTGGCGTCGGCGATCAGGATCTCGCGGACGATGCGCAGCTGGCCGGGGTTGAGCTGACGGGTCAGCATCATTTCACTGAGCGAGTCCGTCATGCGGTCGAGGGTGAACAGTTCCGCCCCGGTGCCGTCGACGTTCTCCCGCACGCTGATGCGCACGTTCAGCCAGCGGTCGCCGTCGATCAGGTCATTGCCGCCGCGGCCTTCGATGAGGTCGCTGCCGTCACCGCCAAAGATGATGTTGCCGGCCGAGAACTCGAGGACGCCTGCGCCCAGGAAGTCCTGGAGGCCGTCGATCAGCGAGATGCGGACGAGCTCGTTGTCCACAAACGTCGTCTCGTTGTCGCCGCGCAGGATGTCGGAGTGGTGGGAGCCCGAGAGGCCTTCCACCGTGGCGTAGCGATCGAGGATGGACCCCGGCGAGCCCGGCAGCGGCGGCGGCGCGAAGAGACGGATCTCCATGTCGGCCTCGACGCCGTACGGATCGTCCTTGTGCGTCACCCAGTCGAAGCCCTGCTGGCCGAAGTACCGGTCCGTACCGAGGCCGCCGACCATGATGTCGTCACCGCCCTCGGCATCGAAGTCTTCGTTGCCGGAACCGCTGAGCAGCACGTCGTGGCCGACCTGCAGCCCCAGCACGCCGATCTTGATGGGCAGGCCCTGGATCAGGTCGCCGTTGTCGCCCAGCAGCAGGTTGTTGGCGCCGCCGCCTTCCAGCCAGTCGTCGCCCTCACCGCCCACGATGAAGTCCTGGTCCTCGCCGCCGATCACCCAGTCGTTGTCCTGACCGGCAAGCACTTCGTGGAGGTCTTCCCCACCGTAGACGTAATCGCTGCCCGTATCGGTGATGATCAGGTCGAAGCCCGGGCCGCTGTTGACGACGTCGTTGCCGCCGCCGGAGCGGATTTCATCGTCGAGGAAGAGGTCGGTGATGACGTCGTCGCCTTCGCCGCCGAAGATGAAGTCGACGCCTTCGCCGCCCTCAAGACGGTCGTCGCCGCCGTCGCCCCAGATGGTGTCGTCACCGAGGCCGCCGGTGATCGTGTCATTGCCTTCCGTGCCGCCCAGAACCACGTGCTCGGCGCCGGTGTAGTGGATGGAGCCGGGCCCGCGGATAACGAGCGGGTTGAGGATCGTACCGCCGGTCGGGTCAGCGCTGCCGAGGTCGCCGTTGAACTGGCGGCTCTGGTTGATCTCCAGAATGTAGTCCGGCGTGCTGAACACGTTGCCAGGCAGGTGCGTGGCATCCGTGTTGCGGTGGATCATCTCGGCGAACTTGTTGTTCTCAAGCTGCGCCGTGAGGTTCGTGTTGGCCAGACGCGACAGGTAGTAGAACCGGTCGCCGTTCTGCAGGGCTTCAAGCTGGTTCTCGAACACGAAGTTGAACGTCGAGCCCAGCATGCCGCCGAAGATCATCTTCTTCTCGGCGAGGCCGCCGATCCAAAGGTCGACGTCGTCGAGTCCCGAGATGGTCACGCCGCCGGCGATGTTGGCCCATGCGCCGGTGCTGTTCAGGAACGCGACGCTGTCCTCGGGCGCCTGGATCGTCCGACCGCTGGAAAGAACTTGATCCGTGCCGAACACAATCGCCATGGCTGCGGCGCGCTTGCCCTCGGTGGTCAGCTCGTTGGTGATCACCTCATGCGTGCCGTAGGCGGCGATGAAGTTGATTACCGATGCTTCGTTCTTCAGATAAAGCGCGAAGTCGGCCCAGCTGGTGTACGGCCGGACCTGGCTGTCGCCGGAGCCTGCAAAGAACTCGCGCCGTGCGGCGTTGAGGGACGGCACGCCCGTCTCGCGGCCGCGGGCGATGTTGATGGCCGCCAGATCGAGCGGCAGCCCGAGCAGGTTGTTGCGCACGGCGTCCGTGACGAACTCGTCGATCTCGTTGCCCCGCTGACGGGTCATGCCGCGCACGATGGCGCCCGCTGCCGCGTCGGCGTCCACGCCGCTGGCCACGAACTCGAGCGGATTGAGGAACGCGCCGATGAGCGTCAGCTGCTCGGCTTCCGGCGTATTCGGATCAGCGTCGCCCACCACCTCGAAGTTCTCGTCGAAGCGGTCCAGCGTCTCGGTCAGCATCGAGTGGCCGAAACGATAGACGACGTGCGCGAACTCCGCGAGAATCGAGGGATCGATCGTTGCGTTGTAGTCGTTGAACACGTCCACCAGCGGCTGCACGGTGCGCGCGAATTCCTCGAACACGAGGTGCTGGTACTGCATCTCGGTGGGGAGCTTGGCCGCCTGGAAGAGGCGCTCGCCGTTCCATTCGAGAGCGTCGACGCCGTCGGCCTGATTGGCCCCGGGGAGCAGCCATTCGGCGATGAACGCCTGGTCCTGCGTGG
The DNA here is from genome assembly GCA_027488965.1 of Alphaproteobacteria bacterium. Classification (GTDB taxonomy): domain Bacteria; phylum Pseudomonadota; class Alphaproteobacteria; order Caulobacterales; family Aquidulcibacteraceae; genus VFBF01. The sequence continues at coordinate 7,744 of JAIYAO010000034.1, read as the reverse complement.
CCAGCACGATGCCCTTGATCTGCTCCACCATCCGGTTGTGCTCGGAGTGGAAGACGTGGTGCACGGCGGTCAGGCCGATGTTTTCGTTACCGCGACCGTCGCCCGTGATGTAGTGCGCGTCGAGCAGTTCGTCGTCGTACGCCAGCCGCTGGCCGGTGTTGGGATTGGTCGGCACCGCATTGCCGGCGACATCGTCCGCGTCCGGCGCGAGCACGCCGTTGACGAACACAGGGCCGGCGCTGTTGGCGATATCGTCGAGGAAGGCGTGGCCGGTGCGGAGTGCGAGCGAGGCATCCACCGGGCTGCCGGGCGTCCCCGAAACGAGCACGGGCGGCGGGCCAGCGGCCACGACGATCTGGGCAAAGCCCGTGTCGGGATCGGGAATGAACTTGCCGTACTGGTCGGTCGCCAGCAGCGGGAGGTCGGTGACATCGGCGTCGTCAAGCTCGATGCCCAGCAGGTTGCGCGCCTGCGCCTTCACTTCGGCCCAGGTGGCGATGCCGCCGTCGGCGCCGTTCAGCAGCCGCCCGGTGGCCACCGGCTTTCCATCGGCGTTCAGCACGTACTCGCGGTGAAACACCTGGTGCGAGGGATGGGACGTGTAGGTCTGGTTCTGGTCCACCCAGGAGGTGGTCAGGTTCGTCGCTTCGCCGTCCGTCAGCGTGGTGCGCGTGAGCACCATGAAGTTGGTGCGGCCACCCGGCACATAGAGCGGATCGTCCGGCGACAGCGGCATGTAGACGGTGCCCGCCCCGCCCTTCGCCACCAGGTCGAGGCCGTGATCGAAGAACTGGCCGAACAACGTCATCCAGGAGTTGAACGGCGCCGACAGGCCCTCGTCCGCCGCCACGTTCGGGATGACCAGGGAACCGTTCTCGATGGTGAGGCCGAGATCGGTATAGACGTTGGTGAACGTTGCCGTCGTGGACACTTCAAGCGCAGCCGCAGTCGTCGCCACGGCGGCGGCGGTGTCGGAGGCCTGCTGCAGCGGCGCGATCACTTCCGGGGGCTGGCCCTGCGCGATGGCGGCGTTCAGCGCAGCAAGCGCGCTCGCTGCAGCCGCGTCGGCGGCGTTGGACGCAGCGATCGCGGACTTCATCGGCGTGTAGGCGCCCTGGAACGTGGCGAGATCGGCGGTCGGATCCTCCGACCCGGCAAACTTCAGCGCGGCGAGCACGGCCGCCGGATTGTTCGGGGTCTGGTCGACGATAAGGTTGGAGATGATACGCGGATCGGCGTCTGCAACGTTGGTCCCGAGCGCGCCGTAGTTCGTGTTGACGACGAGGCCGCCTTCCTGGGTCGGGCCGTTGAAGTCGAAGGAGTCGCCGTCCTGGTCGTCGCGGTAGAACGGGTGCAGGGCGCGCGGAAACTCGATGTCAGCGGCGCCGAACTCGCTTTGCCCCGGCAGCAGGTTGTTGTCGCGCCCATCGACCGTGCGCAGGCCCCACGGCAGCTCCGTGTTCGGGATCAGGCTGGTGAGAGAAGCCCCCGCCGCGTGCGCTTCGGAAATCTTGATCTGCGCGAGGATGAACTCGAGATCCGAACGAATAAGCGTAACCATGGCGATCCCCACAACTGCGCTTCGCCAATGATCCGCAAACCGGCGGCCCCAAGGGCCAATTCCGCGCGAAGCGTTATGGGCGAAACCGATATGGCGCGCTGTTAACTTCGTCGACGTCCTGCAAGGTGTATCGCGTGCATCGCCACTCGCCTCGCAGGTGCATGGAGTGCTGTGGCGTCGTCTGCGCTCTCAATAGCTGATCACGAGCACCGATCGCTCCGCAGCGGCGGCAATGAGTGCGACAGAACGTATGCAAGCACATCTTTCACAACGCTGCGCGGCACAACTCTGTTGCGCTCGCGCGATCGACGACCTCCGTCGCGTTTACATCGCGCGTCGTCCAGCACGCGAAAGCTTCGCGTGGTGCGGATATGGTTCGCCTCGAACGCGCGCGCCGATGGATTGCTCGCGCGGCACGCGATGGATTGTGAGCATCGAACAGTCAGAACAGTTCGCAACTGGCGCCCGCTGCAGTTGCTCAAGAGGCGATCACGTTTCCGTGAATTGGATGACAGGCGCAATGGCCGAGGCGGTTACGGACACAAGCATCATGCCAATCGTTTTGCCCTCTGCGCGGTGAGCGTCAGCCACGGTACGGTAGTGCACATTGGGGGAGTTGGCGGTGGCAGTTCGGCTGTCCGGCGAACCGTACTCGCCCGCCTAGGGGCGACGGGCCGGCGCGGCTGCGCGTGCGGTGGCCGCCACGGCGCGCGGATCCTCGCAGCCCTTCACGATGAAGCCGATGGAGCCCTGCTGGTCGGGTCCCTGCCCGCCGCGCACGCGCCATGCGAAGCGATAGCCGTGCGGCGGAAGGACGGGCAGCTCGATCACGAACGCCTGGGCCGGGGTGCGGTAAAACGACAGATCCAGCGGCGCCTCGCGGCCCTGCTGATCGACAAGGCGCGCATTCACGAGCTGCACGGCCTGCGAGAAGCGCACCTCGATGGCGAAGGGACTGAGTTCGAACGTTTCGCCCTCGGCAATGCTGGTCTCACGTACGGCGACGACGGCGCACGCGGGAGAGAGCGTGCCGGCGGCGACCGTCAGGACGAACGCACAGAGACCGATCGCCGCCCGCATGACCTCAGCTGCCCGAAGCCTTGTCACGCACCGCCCGGACCACGTTCGCGGGCGGCGCATCGTACGGCAGGTATCCCGTGACGGTCCCGGTGGGGGACGCAATGTAGATAAACGACGTGTGGTTGATCGAGTGTCCCTTTTCCAGGGGACGCGGCGGCGTATGCTCGCGACGCACCTGGAAGGCCACGGTCGCCGCGTTGAGCTGGCTGCGCGATCCGGTGAGCACAAGCAGACCGCCGGCAAAGCGCTGGGCGATCTCGGTCATGGCGGCGCCGTCGTTGCTGGCGCCGTGATGGCCGTGCTGGGTAGGCGCGATGCCGGGATTGCGGGGCGTGATCGTACCGGACGGCGGCTCTATATCGACGAACACGGCCCGTGCGGGGATGCCGCGTTGGTTGAGCGTGCGGGCGGCTTCCACGATGGTGGGCAGCGCCAGCGGGCACGTATCGGTGCAGCGGCTGTAGCCGAAGTAGAACAGCGTCCAACGGCCCTTGAGGCTATCGGACGTCACGGTGCGACCGGCGATATCGCGGAGGGCGTACGTGCCGCCCATGGTCGCCGGATCGGGCCGCGAATGGGTATGGTTCGACTTAGGCGCCTCTGCGCCCGCAATACCCGCAGCCAGCAGCAGCGCCGTGGCGGCAGCGAAGGCCGTAAGCACCCGCATCAGGTCACCACGATCTGGGTTTCGGCGATCCCGCGGCCCTCGTCCTGGATCGCACCAGTGATCCAGTCGCGGAACTCCATGCGGACCGGATAGACGCCCTGGCGTGTCGGCTTCACGAGGAGATCGCAGCGCGATGCGGTCGTCAGCTCGATCGGCGTGCCGGCGCGAATAGTGAAGGGACGGCACCATGGGTTATTCCTGGTGCCCAGGCCGTGGCCGTCGTATGCGACGCACTGCACATCCACACCCAGCGTCACCGAGAGAACCGAGTAGCTGGCGTTCAACAAGCGAATCAAACCCGTCTTGCCGCGCGCAATGCGCATGGACACGCGCGGGTCGTACATGGTGTTCGGCGCGAACACGCCGTTGATCACGAAGTACTTCGGTTTGAAGACGTTCAGCCCGGCATCCTCGCCGCAGAGGCCTGCGCTGTGGCCCAGTTCGCGCCACTTGGGATCAAGATCATCCGCAACCCAAGCCGTCTCCACGTCGTAGCGGGGACCGCCAGAGTACAGGTAGCCCGGCCCTTCAGGGGGATCCACGATCAGAAGCCCGTACATCCCCATTTCGAAGTGGAGAACGGTGTTCTTGTGGCAGTGGTAGAAATAGGTTCCGGGCGTGCTGGGCTGGAACTGATAGGTGTAGGTATCGCCCACCTCGAAGGAGACGTGCCCCACGCCATCGTTGAACGTGGTCGGCTCCATACCATGGTGGTGGATCGTGTGGGTATTGTTTCGTGCGTAAATTTTCGAATGCACGATCTGGCCGACGCGCACACGGATCGGCGGCGAAGGCCACACTTCGCGGGGGTTGAGCTCGTCCTCGAACCGCCAGACCTCGATGGTCTTCCCATCCGGCGTGCGCAGGTTCATGCCGAAGCGGACGCCCCGCTCGAAGAAGATGTCGGGTTCCAGACGATCCGGCGTCGGCAGATTGTCCGCCTTGAACACGTTGCAGCCGAACGTGTCGAACGTCAGTTCGCCGAGAACGCCTGTTTCCTCGAAGGGGATCGTCTGCCCAGCCATGACTCAGTCGGCCTTTCCAATTCAGTTGTAGCGTCAGACCTGACGCGGACCCAGCAATTCCCAGTGTGTGACAAGACCCTGCGGGTAGTTCCCGCCGCCGGCCGTCTGCGACATTTCCGTGTGGCAGTGCATGACATACCGCATCGGGAACGGCTCCTGCACGGGTGGCCACTTGGCGGCCGGAACATCCGGCGGCTTCTCGAACGGCAGGAGAACGTCCTTCCGCTCCAGCGGAGCCATCGACCAGACGTCCACTTCGAAGATGTTGTCGCGCACGACGATCTGACCATTGGTCCTGACGCCGCTGAGCAGCATGACGTGATTGCCGTGGATGTGCGGAGAGTGGCGCGCGAGGCCCGCGTTAAGCGTGCGGATCAGCGTCGGCTGGCCCTCGTAGCCTTTCGGGCAGACTGTGTCGTCGCCGTCGAGATCGAACCCGCTGAGGCCATTGATGGTGAAATAGCGCGGCACAAATGTGCTGACTACGGAGGCCGGATCGACCACCTGACCCAACTCCACCTTGCGGTTCAGGGCAGGGTCCACCTGCGAGAACAGCCAGATCAGATCGCGTCCAATGCCGTTGGGAACCCAGGGATTGCCTGGAAAGCGCGGTGTGCCGAACGCATCGAACACGGCGTTGAGCGCCGGCGTGTGCATCGACGTGCTGTAGGGCGTGGGCTTGCCGCCCAGGGTCAGGCCGCCGTTCTTCGGTTTGACGATGAAGGCGCCGTGCAGGCCCAGAAGGCGATAGACCGGCGCATTGAGCGGGTCGAGGTAAAGATAGGTGCCGCCCACGGGCGCGGTGAACGTGACCTCGCGGGTCCTGCCGGGGAGGATCGACGTGATGCTGGCGCCGGTCACGCCCGGGATCTGGAAACGGTGGGCTTCCGGCGCATTGTTGCGCACGCGGATGGTGACGCGGTCCCCCTCCGTCGCTGTCAGCACGGGCCGCGGCGTCGGCGTACCGCTACCGCGACTGTAATAGAGCAGCATGTAGACTTTTTTGCCGTCGATCATCTCGACATCGACAGGCTCGATATCGAGTTCGTACACGACGGTGGGGGCGACTTGTCCGACGGCGCTTTCCGTAGCGCCGAGCACCGTGACCGCGCCGCCCATCATGCCGTAGGCTAGGAACTTCCGCCGATTCATCTCTCGTCCCCGCACCGCCACACGGTGGCCTGCCGGGCGCCGCCCGCGCCCAAGAATGCGCGCCTTCGCGCACATTGCATTTTTGCGAGGAATGCCGGTTCCCCGACAATCGGGTTCCCTATCGCCGCGAACGGGATAATTTCTCTGGTTGCACGATATTGAGAGCGTGGATTTGGCAGATCGTTGCGCGCGAAGGCAGAACGGACAAACGACTCTCAATTGCGCAAAAGTGATTGCCGTTGCGGCATAATCACGCTGGTGGCAGCGTCCGCATCCGTGTCCGGGACGTATCGGGCTCCATCTCCGGCGCCATGGGCTCCGTGCCGCCCGTCGGCGCAAGGCCGGTGGCGATGGCGGCGGCCGCGTCGATGGAAGCCGCCTCGCCCCGCGCCAGCAGGCGCGCGATCTCGTCGGGGTCAACTGAGGCTGCGTTGCGCGCGGCGGCGACGGGCGGTGCGACCGGATGCGAAGGCAAAGCGGCGCCGTCCATCGGAGCCGCCGGCACGCCTGCGCGCTCGTTGAGATCGCGCGGGAGCTGGGTCATGGTCGCGCGATCGCTGGTGGCCGGCTTGTCGATCTGAGCGGGCGGCGCGGCGATCCCCGCCCGCGGCGGCGCCTGCGCCACCTGTTCCATCGCACCTTGGGGCTGGGCGCTTGCGATGCCTGACGCATGGACAACCAGCAGCAGCAAAGCCACGACGCACATGCCAGAATGCTGCACCTGCGGGCCGCTCACGGGGCAGGCCCTGTCTGCGTGATCGCGATTGTTGCGCCGCCCATCTGGGTCACCACGAGCTGCAGGTCGACGCCGACCTGCTGGTGCGTCAGCGCATTGCCGCCGCCAAGCTGGACAAGATCGATCCCATTCTGGGCGCCATCCTGCAGCAGGATCGCCTCGTTGCCAGCCCCCTCCTGCAGCACGCTCGCGGTGTTTTGCTCACCATGCTGGATGAGGCTGATATGGGACAAAGCCCCCCAGGCCGCGCGCTGCGTGACCGTTGCGCTATTGCCGGCGCCCATCTGCTGCACGGACGCATGTGACGCACCCGCCTGGCTTAGCTCGAGGGTGTTGCGTGCGCCTGTCTGAGCGACATCGGCCCGGTTGCCCGCCAGTTCCTGCGTGATCGATGCGACCAGCTCTTCGCCATCCTGCGACAGCTCTGCTGTGTTCACCGGATCGGCGTGCACTGCACCGGGCCGGGCCACCGCCAGTACCATCAAGCAGACGAGCAGGAAGCGCGACACAGGCACTGGCCTTCTCCCGATCGGCAGCGAGATCCAGCGCACGGGACGTACGCCGGATCTCCCGTCGTTCATGCTACTGACGAACCGTCGCCGTGTTCGTCGTGCCGGTCTGGGTCACTTCCGAGACGGCCGGCGTGCCCCATTGCTGCATCACCGTCGCCATGTGGCCGTCGCCGGTTTGGCTGATCGTGGAGATCTTGAACTCGCCCGTCTGCGTCACGCTGGCGATGCTGCCCGTGCCGCCCGTCTGGATGACATCCGAAGACAGCTCGGAGCCGTTCTGCACGACCGTGGCGGTCATGAAGAAGCCGCTCTGATCGACCGTCGAGGACGTCGGCCCGTCGCCGCGCTGGGTGACGCTGGCGATGTGGTCGCTGTTGATCTGCTTGATGTCCGAGTAGTGTGCGCCACTGCCGCCGCCCACCTGGAGCACCGTCGCCATCTGGTTAGAGCCGCGCTGGTTGACGTCGGACTCCGCCGTGTCACCGTTCTGCGTCACCGTGGCTGTGTTGGATGCGCCGCGCTGGATGACTTCCGAGTCTAGCTGGCCGGAGCCGGTGCTGTTCTGGCTGACCGTAGCGACCAGCATGTCGCCGCCGCGTTGCTCGACGTTCGACGCCGCGGAGGCGCCCCGTTGCGTGACGGTAGCCGTGTCGGTCATGCCTGTCTGCAGGACTGCGGACTCAAGCAGCCCGCCGCCGGTGCTGGTTTGCGACACGGTCGCCATACCCGTGAAGCCGCGCTGCGTGATCATCGAGGAGGCTTCGTCGCCGCGCTGGGTGACGTCCGCGATGTTACCATCATTACGCTGCAGGATGTCGGAGTACAGTTCGCCGCCGCCATTGCTGTTCTGGTTCACGGTGGCGCCGTTCTGGGCGCCAAACTGGGTCACGTTCGAGGTGGCGGTGACGCCGATCTGGGTGACCGTAGCGGTCAGCAGATCGCCGGATTGCTGGATCGTGGACGTCAGCTGCGACCCGCCGTCGTTGCCGTTCTGGAACACGTCGGCGGTGT
>JAIYAO010000187.1 GCA_027488965.1 Alphaproteobacteria bacterium | reverse complement strand
GCGGTCGGCCAGTTCCTTGAAGCGCGCGAACGCATCCTGGAAGGCGTTGTCGGCCAGATCATAGCCGAGCTCGTGCAGCTTGTCCTTGAACGCCGCGCGCCCCGACAGTTTGCCCAGCACCAGCGACGTGCCGCCCTGCCCGACATCTTCCGGCCGCATGATCTCATACGTCTGCGCGTTCTTGAGCATGCCGTCCTGGTGGATGCCGCTCTCGTGCGCGAACGCGTTCTTGCCGACGATGGCCTTGTTGTACTGCACCGGAAAGCCGGTGATGCGCGAGACCATCTGGCTCGCGCGCATCAGGCGCGTGGCGTCCACCTGCGTCTCGTAGGGCAGCGCATCGCCGCGCACGCGCAGCGCCATCACCACCTCTTCGAGGGCGGCGTTGCCGGCCCGTTCGCCCAAGCCATTGACGGCGCATTCGATCTGCCGCGCGCCGGCCATCACCGCGGCGATGGAGTTCGCCACCGCGAGACCCAGATCGTTGTGGCAGTGGGCGGAGAACACGACCGTGTCGGCGCCCGGCACATTCGCGATGAGATCGGCGAAGATCTCCCCGTACTCGTGCGGGAAGGAATAGCCGACGGTGTCGGGGATGTTGATGGTTGTCGCCCCCGCCCTGATCGCCGTCTCCACACAGCGGCGCAGGAAGTCGCGCTCCGTGCGGGTGGCGTCCTCGGCGCTCCACTCGATGTCGTCGCAGAGGTTGCGCGCGTGCGTGACGGAGAACTGGATCGCGTCGATCACCTGGTCCTGGTCCATCTGCAGCTTGTGCTTGCGATGGATCGGCGAGGTGGACAGGAAGCTGTGGATGCGCGGGCGGGCTGCGCCCTTCACGGCTTCCCAGCAGCGGTCGATGTCCTTGGCGCCGGCGCGGGCGAGGCCGCACACGATGCTGTCCTTCACCACGCCCGCCACCGCCTTCACGGCCTGGAAGTCGCCGTTCGAGGAGATCGGGAAGCCCGCCTCGATAACGTCGACGCCGGTGGCGTCGAGCCACTGGGCCAGCTCGATCTTCTCGTCGAGGGTCATGGAGGCGCCGGGCGACTGCTCGCCGTCGCGCATGGTGGTGTCGAAAATCTTTACGTGTGCGGAGATCATGAGGCGCGCTTTCTGAAAGGGGTTGAAGCCGTCACCCCCGAAGCGCGCTGGCCGTCAGGCCAGATGCGGGCGCGCCCGGGGGCCAGTAAGGCTCCGCAGGGCAAGCGCAAGGCGGGTCCGGGGACGGATCATGCGTGGTGGATAGCTCAAGAGGGTATCGAGCGCAAGATTTTGCTTTCTTCCCCCGCTTGCGGGGGAAGTACGGCGAAGCCGGGATGGGGGCAGCGCCAGCCCCCTTCGTCGCTGCGCGACAGTTCCCCCGTGAACGGGGGAAGAAAGCTAGTCCGCGGCGTCCTTCCGCACGAACCGGCGCACCAGCACCACGCCCACCAGCCAGATCGCGATGGCGATCACGCCGGCCACCGCCGCCGCGCCGAGGTTGCCCTCCAGCGCGTCCATGATGCCGTCGCCCGCGAAGGCCACGATGGCGGTCTTGGGCGCCACGCCCGCCGCCAGGCCCGCGATGAACGGCAGGAACGGCATGCCCGCCACCGCCATGCTCATGTTGACCACGATGAACGGCGCTGTCGGCAGCATGCGCACGATCATGGACGCGAAGAAGGCATTGCGCCTGTCGCCCATCAGCCGCGTGAAGCGGCCTCCGGTGGCGCCGGAATAGCGGGCCACCAGCTTCTGCGCGCCGGAAAAACGCGCCACATAGAACGTCACCGCGCCGGAAAAGATCGTGGCCACCCACGCGTACCAGAAGCCCCGCTCCGGCCCGAACGCCACCACGCACGCCGCGATCAGCACGAACTGCGGCGCGCCGACGAACGCCGCCACCGTAAAGGCCGCCATGGCCGCCGGCAGGCCCCAGTGCGAGCGCTCGGCGCCGCCCAGCCACTGCTTGACCGCAATCTCGATGGCGTCCCCGAACACCAGCCTGCCCACCACCAGCATCGCGCCCACCACCACGAACATGGCGAGCGTGATCCACACCGCGCGCCAGGCGCGGGCGTCCATGTTGGTGACGAACTCGGCGGCGCCCGCGAACGGGCCGCGCCGGGTCTCTGTCGGGGGTTCCTCCATCGGCGGCGTGTCGCGCGCCCGCCGGGCGGGGTCAAGGTCCGTGCTCAGAATGGAATTTCCGCCCCGTCCCACGCGAACAGCCGGCCGGACTGGGCGGGCGTCAGCCTGTCGAGCACGGCGAGCAGATGCGCGGCGCTGGACTCCGCGGTGAACAGGCGATCCGCCGCCACGCCGCCCTGGAAGGGTTTCGAGAGGCCCGTGTCGACGGTGCCAGGGTGCAGCGCCACGCACACGGCGCCCTTGTGGCTGCGCGCCAGTTCGATGGCGAAGTTGGCGACGAGCATGTTCAGCGCCGCCTTGGACGCCCTGTACGCATGCCAGCCGCCGAGGCGGTTGTCCCCGATGGACCCCACCCGCGCCGACAGCGCCGCAAACACCGCCTTCCCGCCCGGCTGCAGCCGCGCGAGCATGTGCTTGGCGATCAGCGCCGGCCCCGTGGCGTTCACGGCGAACGCGCGCGCCATGGCGGCGGGATCGAGGGCGCGCCAGGTCTTTTCCGGGCGGTGGTTCTCCCCGTGCAGCAGGCCGGTGGCGACGATCACGAGATCGACCGCGCCGATGGCCTCTGCGGCGGCGGCGATGGCGGCCTCATCCATGAGGTCGAACCGGAAAGGCGTGACCTTGCCGTGTCCGGCGAGAGCGCCGCGCGCGCCCGCATGCACGGATGCACACCGCGGATCCCCCGCAAGTTCGGCCACCAGCGCCGCGCCAATCCCGCCGCTTCCGCCGAACACGGCGGCGCGGTAGCCCTCCCGCAGCGAAGACATGGTCACGGAGATACCCCCATGGGCGGGCGCACGCGAAAGACCGCCAACGGCGTCAAGACGGCCAAGGCCAACCTGCCCTCGAAACCCTGCGCCGCGTGCGGGCGGCCGTTTGCGTGGCGCAAGAAGTGGGCGCGGGACTGGGACAACGTGCGCTTCTGCTCCGACCGCTGCCGGGCCGCCGGCGCGGGCAAACCATAGGCCGCCTGCATCCCGGAGTCGCCGCCCGGCGGACATGTCACTAGGATGACAGGGATCGAGACAGGGGCGGACATGATCGACCTCGACGCGCTGGCGCAGCGCATTGCCGAAGCCCCCTACGCGCCGGACCTTTGGCCGGACGTGCTGTTGTACGTGGCGGCGGTGGGCGGCGATCCCGCGGTCACGCCCGCGCCCGGGCGCCGGGCGCGGTCCGGCCCAAGGAGATCTTGTGTGACGACCACGCGGCGAACTGGATAGTGCGCAGCGGCGCACGCGGAGGCCCGAACTCCGGCGAAGGGCTGATCGCAGGAGGGGCCGGGCTGGGGTCGGCGCATCGCGCCGGCCCCAGTTTCGGTGCGTGACGTTGCTCAGCCTCGCGCTGGCGCGCCCCACGCCGTCAGCGCCGACATCACTGCGCCCGTCACCGCTTCGCCGGCTTCGCCGATGCGGCGGTTGACGTCGGCGTGGGTGTAGCCGCGGGCGCGGAAGAGCGCGGCGTCCACGCCGGCGTCACGCAGGCGCGCGGCGAGTAGCGTGGACTGGCGCGTGGCGTCGGGGCGATCGGTGTGGACGATGAGGAACGGCGGAATGCCCTTGCCGGCTGCGGCGAAGGTCACCGGCGAGGCGTCGGCCCAGAGGCGTCCGTCCCGTCCGAAGGCGTCGCCGTACATCTCGCCCATGAAGCCGCCGCGACGCAGCACGGCGGGCGCCTGCGCGGCCACGTCGTAGCCCGCGCCGTCCAGCAGGATCGCGCCGTTCAGCATGGCGGGCGTGAGCCCGTGGCGGGCGAGACGGCGCCCATCCATGGCCACGAGCGCAGCGAGGTGCGCGCCGGCGGAATGGCCCATCACCGTGATGCGGGTGCGATCGAAGCCCTGCGCATCGGCGTTGGCGTAAATCCACGCAAGCGCAGCCGCCACATCCTCCACATGCGCGGGGTGCATCACTGCGGGCGAGAGCCGGTAGTTCACGCTGGCGAAGGCGAAGCCCTGCGCATTGAAGAACGCGGCCTTCTGCGCGCCATGCGGCGCGTTCGCCTTGTCCCCGATCCGCCAGCCGCCGCCGTGGAGGAACACCACCAGCGGCCGGCGCGCGCCTGGCTCTGCGTACACATCGAGGCTTTGCAGGTCCGGCGCTGCACCGGGCGACTGCGCGTAGCGATAGCTGCGCGGACGCCCTGCCGTGCGCGCCTGCGCAAGCCCCGGGACCATGCTCGCTGCAGCGGCGGCGAGCGCAAACGCGCGACGGTCAATTATGGGGGCCATGTTGCGTCGAACGCGCCGCGACCGACAACCCGTCGCCCGGACGGCGCCGGTCACCGTGACATCGCCCCTTGCGCCCGCTGCATTTGCGAGTTATTCGCAGTTGACGGGAGATGAAAATGCGACTTAGACTTAGTAACGCAGGGCCGGCGCTGCTGGCCCTGATGGCGGCGGGGACCGCCGGCGCGCAGGAGATCCCGGTCGCCAGTTCCGAGATCGTGGTGATCGGCGCCCGGCGCGACCTGCTGCACATTCCGGGCTCCGGCGCGACGGTGGAGGCGGAGGACCTGGACCGCTCCCGCGTGCTGACGGTGAACGAGGCGCTGCGGCAGGTGCCGGGCCTCTTCCCGCGCGAGGAGGAAGGCATCGGCCTACGCCCCAACATTGGCGTGCGCGGCCTCTCCCCCATCCGGTCCACCAAGATCCTCCTGCTGGAGGACGGCCTGCCGCTGACCTATGCGCCCTATGGCGACAACGCCACCTACTCCCATCCCCCCATTCGCCGCTTCTCGCGGATCGAGGTGCTGAAGGGCGCAAGCCAGGTGCGGTTCGGACCGAACACGGTGGGCGGGGTCATCAATTACATCACGCCGGACGCGCCCGAAGCCTTCGAGGGCGCGCTGCAGGTGGCGGGCGGTACGGACGGCTACCAGGAGGCCGACGCCACCCTCGGCGGCCAGGTGGCGGGCGTGCGGCTGCTGGGCCACGCCAACGCCACGCGATTCGACGGCGTGCGCCGGAACCACGACCTTGAGTTCAACGACGTCTACCTGAAAGCGCAGACTACCATGGCGCCCGGCCATGACCTGTCGGCGCGTATCGGCCTTTTCGAGGAGAACAGCCAGGTCTCCTACTCCGGCCTGACGCAGGCGGAGTTCAACGCAGACCCGTACGGCAATCCGTTCCCGAACGACCGCTTCGAGACGCAGCGCTTCACGACCGCGCTCACCCACGGCTGGCAAATCGCCGAGGACGTGAAGCTGACGACGTCGGCCTACTCGCTCTGGTTCGATCGCGACTGGTGGCGCCAGTCCTCCAACTCCGCGCAGCGGCCCAGCGATGCGTCCGATCCCGCCTGCGGAGGCATGGCCAATCTCAACACCGCGTGCGGCACGGAAGGGCGACTGCGCGAATACAACCAATATGGCGTGGAAAGCCGGCTCGCCTGGTCCTTGCCCGTGCTGGGCGCGCCGACGGCGTTCGAGGCCGGCGCGCGCTGGCACACGGAGCGGCAGGCGCGCGTCCAGATCAACGCCGATACGCCGAACGGGCGCACGCCGGGCGTGAGCGTGAACGGCGGCGTACCGGAATCGCAGTTGCGCTACGCGGAGGCGTGGTCGGGCTTCATCACGGCGCAAGCGGAAATCGGCCGCTTCACCGTAAGCCCCGGCGTGCGCGTGGAATCCATCGATTACGAGCGCGTCAACCGCCTGAACGGCGCGCGCGGCGAGACCGATCTCACCGAAGTCATTCCCGGCTTCGGCGTGACCTTCGATGTGCGCGACGATCTCGTGCTCTATGCCGGCGTGCACCGCGGGTTCGCCCCGCCGCGCGTGGAGGACGTGGTCACCAACGCCGGCGGCGTGGTCGATCTGGAGGCGGAGCGCAGCGTCAACTGGGAAGCGGGCCTGCGCGGCACAGCCACGCCCGGCCTTGATTTCGACGTCACCGCCTTCGTGATGGATTTCGAGAACCAGATCGTGCCCGCCTCCGTGGCCGGCGGCGTGGGCGCATCCTTGACCAGCGCAGGCGAAACCCGCCACGCGGGTCTTGAGGCGGCTGCCAACGGCTCGCTCGCCAAACTTGGCGTGCTGTCGGGCGGGGACGACATCTTCTTCCGCGCCGCGCTGACCTGGGTGGCGGAGGCGGACTACGAGGGCGTGCGACGCTCCAGCATAGCGGGCTTCACCAACGTGTCGGTGTCCGGCAACCGCCTGCCCTACGCACCGGAGTACCTTGCCTCCGCCGCCATCGGGTACGAGCGCGGCGACTGGCTGACGCTGCAGGCGGAGGTGCAGCACACGGGCGAGATGTTCACCGACGATCTCAACACCGTGGCGCCCAGCGCCAATGGCCAGCGGGGCCTCATCGACAACGCCACCACCTGGAACTTCGCTGCTAACGTCACACCGCAGGGGACGCGCACCACGTTGTACGTCACGGTGAAGAACGCGTTCGACGAGGTCTACATCGTCGATCGCGCCCGCGGCGTGCTGCCCGGCGCGCCGCAGCTGTGGCAGGCGGGCGTGCGGGTGGCGTTCTGAGGATCGGATGGACCGCGCGCCTGAAGGCGCGCTGCCCTCAACCGTCCACGTCGAAGGAGTAGCCGGCGCTGCGGACGGTGCGGATGGGATCGGTCTCCACGCCGGCGTTGAGCGCGCGGCGCAGGCGGCCGATGTGCACGTCGACGGTGCGCGCTTCCACGTACACTTCCGAGCCCCACACGGCGTCGAGCAGCTGTTCGCGGGAGAACACGCGGCCGGGGTGCTGCATGAGGTGTTCCAGCAGGCGGAACTCGGTGGGGCCGAGGTGGACGTCGCGGCCCGAGCGCTTCACCCGGTGGGAGGCGCGGTCCAGCGTCACGTCGCCCACGGCGATCTTGTCTTCTGCGAGCGCGGGGCGGATGCGGCGCATCACGGCCCGTACGCGGGCCAGCAGCTCGCTCATCAGGAACGGCTTCACCACATAGTCATCGGCGCCGGTGTCGAGGCCGCGGATGCGGTCGCCCTCTTCGCCGCGGGCGGTGAGCATGACGATCGGCGTGTTGCGCGACGAGCGCGCCGTGCGCAGCCGCCGGCACACCTCGATGCCCGGCAGCTTGGGCAGCATCCAGTCCAGCAGGACGAGATCGGGCTTGCCCTCCTCCGCCAGGAGCAAGGCCTCCTCGCCGTCGCTGGCGACGGACACCCGATAGCCTTCCTTCTCCAGATTGTACTTCAGGAGCTGAGCGATCGGCTCTTCGTCCTCGATGAGCAGAACGTGAGGGGTCATCGCCGCCATGGTGTTAATCGCCCCGACCGGAATCGTCGGCCTTCGGCCGCTCGGATGCAATTTCCTCGCCGGTGACGAGGTAGTGCACGGTTTCGGCGATGTTGGTGCTGTGATCGCCGATGCGTTCGATGTTCTTGGCGATGAAGAGCAGGTGCGCGCACGGCCCGATCGTGCGCGGGTCCTCCATCATGTAGGTGAGCAGTTCGCGGAACAGCGAGTTGTAGTGGGCGTCGATGTCCTCGTCCTGGAACCACACGGCCAGCGCCGGCGCCACGTCCCGGGACGAGTAGGAGTCGAGCACCTGCTTGAGGTGGGTGGCGGCCATCCGGCCCATCCGCTCTATGCCGCGCATCAGCTCGATGGGATCGGACTGGTTGATCACCAGCGTGCGCTTGGCGATGTTCTTGGCCAGATCGCCCACCCGCTCGAGGTCGGACGAGATCTTCCACGCCGCCATGACCTCGCGCAGGTCGTTGGCCATCGGCTGGCGCAGGGCGAGCAGCGTGGTGCAGCGCTTCTCCACCGCCTTGTGGGCGGCATCGACTTTCGTGTCGCGCGCGATGATCGCTTCGGCGAGCGCGGTATCCCGGCGCATCACCGCCGAGAGCGCGTCATTGACTTGCGATTCCGCAATGCCGCCCATCCGGGCGATGTCGCCCGCCAGCAGATCGAGGGCTTCGCCGTAGGCCTTGACGATGTGGTCGGACAATGAATCGCGCCTCCGGTCCCGGCTCAGCCGATGCGGCCGGTGATGTAGTCCTGTGTGCGCTTGTCGCGGGGATTCTGGAAGATCTCTTCCGTCGGCCCCGTCTCCACCAGCGTGCCGAGGTGGAAGAACGCCGTGCGCTGCGACACCCGCGCGGCCTGCGCCATCGAGTGGGTGACGATGATGATGCAGTACTTCTCCCGCAGCTCGTCGATCAGCTCCTCCACCTTGGCGGTGGCGATGGGATCGAGGGCCGAGCACGGCTCGTCCATCAGGATCACGTCAGGATCGACGGCCACGGTGCGCGCGATCACCAGACGCTGCTGCTGGCCGCCGGAGAGGCCCGTGCCGGACTGGTCCAGCCGGTCCTTCACCTCTTCCCAGAGCGCGGCGCGTCGGAGCGACTTCTCGACGATGATGTCCAGGTCGGCCTTGTTCTTGGCCATGCCGTGGATGCGCGGACCGTACGCCACGTTCTCATAGATCGACTTGGGGAACGGGTTGGGCTTCTGGAACACCATCCCGACGCGGGCGCGCAGCAGCACGGGATCGACGTTCTTGCCGTAGGCGTTGGCGCCGTCGAGGTTGATCTCGCCCGTGACGCGGCAGCCGTCGATGGTGTCGTTCATCCGGTTGATGCACCGGAGGAAAGTGGTCTTGCCGCAGCCCGAGGGGCCGATGAAGGCCGAAACCGAGTGGTTCGGGATGGTGATGGACACGTTGAACAGCGCCTGCTTGGCGCCGTAGAAGACGTTGACGTCCCGCGCCGACACCTTGACCGGGTTGTCGGTCAAGACGCCGTGGGTGGCATGCAGTCCTGCTTGCGCGATCGAAGTTGCGCCCGGCTGAAATTCCTGCGGCGATTGCGACGTCATGGCCAACCCCTCACTACTGCGCCCGACCCCCGGGGCGCCAAAAAAGCCCGCGCACGGGTGCGCGGGCCGCGGGCGCCAGTAGCGGCGACACCACGATCTTCTACCGGGACTGCATGACACTATGGTGACTATCGACGGCTTTTCCCATGCCCCAGCGCCTCAGGACGCCGTCATGCGCGCCCGTTCGATGTAAACCGCGAAGGCCGAACCGCGGCCCGGCTCGCTTTCCACGACGAAGCCGCCGCGGTGGCGGTTGACGATGTGCTTGACGATGGCGAGGCCAAGGCCCGTCCCGGTTTTTTCGGCCCCCTGGTCGCGCTCCACGCGAAAAAAGCGCTCCGACAGGCGCGGCAGGTGGCGCTTGGGGATGCCGGGGCCCGCATCGGCAACCCGCAGATATGCATAGCTGCGCCCCGTGGTGGGCGGCGGCGTGAGCAGCGCGATGCGCGCCGCGTCCGGCCATTGCCGTCCGGCCCGCTCGGCGGCGGATTCCCGGCCCTCCGCCACGCCGATCTCCACCGTCACCTCGCCGCCCTTCGGGGAATACTTGATGGCGTTGTCGATCAGGTTCTGGGCCACCTGGACCAGCTGGAAGCGGTCCCCCGCCACGATCTGGCCGCCGGGGTCCCCCAGGACCCGGATCGACACGCCCTGCTCGCGGGCGATGTGCGCCAGCGCGTCGGTGGCCTCGCGCACCACCGCCACCAGGTCGGCGCGGTCCGACGGGGGGACGTGTTCGTTCTGCTCGATCTTGGAAAGGGACAGCAGGTCGTCGACCAGCCGCTTCATGCGGTCGACCTGCACCCCCATCATGGCGATGAACCGCTCCCGCGCCGCCTCATCGCTCCGCGCCGACCCTGTGACGGTCTCGATCAGCAGGGACAGGGAGGTGACAGGGGTTTTCAGTTCGTGGCTGGCGTTGGCGAGGAAATCGGCGCGCATGCGCTCGGTCATGATCTGCGTGGTCTGGTCATGGAAAACCAGCAGGGCGGCGGCGTCCCCGCCCCAGGCGATGGGCGCGGCGTAAACCCGGAAGTGCTCCTCCACGGGCGCGGCGTTCTCGTACTCCACCACGCGGGAGACGCCGTCCACCGCCGCGGCCTGGGCCGCATCGAGGATTTCGGGGTGGCGAAGAATAGAGGACAGGCGCAGTCCCTGCGCCTCGAACTTGAGTTGCCGGCGCGCCTCGGCGTTGGACGCGGCGATGCGCCCGTCCTGCTCGATCAGCAGGGCGGCCTCCGGCAGGGCCTCGATGAAGGGAGTGAGGTCCGCCAGCGAGGCGCGGGCATCTGTCGTCGCACGCTCCGCGGCGGGAGCTTGCGGCGCCGGCGCCTGGGCGGCGAACCGCCAGACCGCCACGGCGCCGGCCGCCACGCCCAGAACCAGCGCAAAGACCAGCTCGCCATGCCCCGCCAGCATCTCCGCCAGCAGCACGAGCGCGCCGGCGCCCGCAGCGGCGAGCACCGCCGGACGGGCCATCCGCAGGAGGCGCGGGGCCGACAGGGTCAAAGCCTGACGCATGACTGGTTACGTTGCGCCCCTTTCATGAAGGCCCGATGACATGCCGTAGCGGAAACTTGCGGGCTCCGGTATGTCCGCACCTCAGGGCATCGCCGTCGGCGATGCAAGGTTGCGACCGCAGCGCCCATCCCTCCACGGGTCGCCGCCCGCCCATGCATCCAAACACCGGAGCGGCGACATCTCTGGTAAAACTGGCTTCGGCAGCTTTACGGACTTATTGAAAGTCGATATGTCCTTATTGACTTTCGGGATGGCTGGGCGGGTCCGGCGCCGTCGCGCGGGAGTGGGCGACGGGCCATGCAGGGGATTGGACGTTGATGGGCCGCCATTGGTGGATCGGAGTGGGCATGGCCGCCCTCGCCAGCGGCTGCGCCACCAAGGCTGCGCTGCCGGAGCCGCCGCCTGTGTTCGCCGCGGCCGAGCAGGCGGGCGGCGCCGCCGCGACGGCCGACGAAGCCGCCATCGAGGCCGAATGGGTCGCCACCTTCGCCACGCCGGAGCTTACCGGCTTCGTGGGCGAGGCGGTGGGCGCCAACCCGTTCCTTCGCGCCGCGCGGGAGCGCGCCCGGGCCGCACGTGATCGCGCCCGCGGCATCGCGGGAGACTGGCTGCCCGACCTCAACCTCAACCTGTTCACCTCCCGCACCGAAACGCCGGTGGCGGGCTCAAACGACCGCATTCGCGCCGATCTCACCACCTCCGAACTCTCCACCACCTGGGAGGCCGACCTGTGGGGCCGCGTGCTGGACCGCACCCGCGCCCGCTTCGCGGATTCCCGCGCCGCCAACGCCGACCTTGCGGGCGCGCGCCTCTCCATCGCCGGCCAGACGGCGCGCGCGTGGATCGATCTTGTGCAGTCGCGCCAGTTGCTTGCGCTGGCGCGCGAGGATCTGGCGCAGCGCGAGCGCGCGCTGGAAATCACCGACCGCCGCTACGCGAGCGGCCTGATCAACGCGTTGTCCGTGCGCACCGCCCGCAGCCAGGTGGCGTCGGCGCGCGCGCAGGAAGCGGCCTCCGCGGATGCGCTGCTGCAGGCTTCGCGGCGGCTGCAGGCGCTGTTGGCGCGCTACCCCGACGGGACGTTGCAGACGGAGGCGGAGCTTGCGGCGCTGCCGCCCATCACCGCCGCCGGCGCTCCGGCCGACCTGCTCGCACGGCGCCCCGACGTGGCGGCGGCGGAAGCCCGTCTCGACGCCGCCGGCCTGCGCGCCAGCGAGGCCCGCAAGGCGATCCTGCCGCGCCTCACACTCTCGGCCGGCGCCAGCGGCGCCGGCGACGGCCTGCGCGACGTGACCGACGTCGATAGCCTAGTGACGCAGGTATTGGCGGGCCTTGCGCTGCCGCTGTTCAACGGCGGCGCCCTGCGCGCCGAAGCCCGCGCGTCCGGCGCCGATGCGCGCGCGGCGGCGGCCAGCTACGTGGAAACCGCCATCGGCGCCTGGCGCGAGGTCGAGGAGACGCTGTCGGCCGACGGCGCCTTCGCGATCCGCGAGCGCGAACTGGCCAGCGCCGCCGACGAGGCGCGCGAGGCGCAGAAGCTGGCGGAACGCCAGTACGCCAGCGGTCTTGTCACCATCTTTGAATTGATCGACGCCTACACCCGCCGCATCGACGCCGAGCGCGGACTCATCCAGGCCCGCGCGTCGCGCGCGTCGAACCGCGTCACCTACCACGTCGCCCTTGGCGGCGGCGCCAGCACCGGCGGCCTCTCCGCCCCTGAAAAGACCCGGGAGAACGACCGATGACCGGTCCGCATGACGACGACGCGATCGAGATGACTGCGCCGACACGGATCGGCGGGATCGCCATCGCGCGGCGCACGCTGATGGTGGTGGCGCCCATCGCGGTGGTTGTCGGTACCGTTGCGGTGCTCGGCATGCTCAACGCCACGCGCCCGAAACCCGAGAAGAAGGACGGCCCGCCCAATCCCGTCGCGGTGCAGGTGGCGGCGGTCGAGGCGCGGTCGACGAAGCTCTCCATCTCCGTGCAGGGCGAAGCGCGCCCACGCGTGCAGGCGGCGCTGGCGGCGCAGGTGGCGGGCCGCATCGTATGGGCCGATCCCGCGTTCGCCGAAGGCGGCGCGTTCCGCAGCGGCCAGACGCTGGTGCGCATCGACGACGCCGACTACCGCCTCGCCGTCATCCGCGCCCGCGCGCAGGTGGCCCAGGCCCGCGAAGGCGTGGCGCGCGAGGAAGCGGAAAGCGAGATCGCCAAGAAGGACTGGGAGACCATCGGCAACGGCACGGCCTCCCCGCTGGCCCTGCGCGAACCGCAGCTGGCGCAGGCGCGCGCCTCCCTCGATGCGGCGCAGGCGCAGCTGCGGTCCGCCGAACTCGATCTCGAACGCACCAGCATCCGCGCGCCGTTCGCAGGCCGCCTGCGCGTGAAGCGCGCGAACCTGGGCGACTATGTGGGCCCCGGCGCGCCGGTGGCCGAAGTATTCTCCACCGAGGTGATGGAGATCCGCATTCCGCTGGCCGACACCGATCTCGCCACGCTGCAGACGCCGGTGGGCTTTGCGGCAACCGCCGCGGGCGGGCCGCCCGCACACGTCACCGCCAGCGTGGGCGGCGTGGAGCGGCGCTGGGAGGGTCGGCTGGTGCGCACGGAGGCCGCCATCGATCCGCAGACGCGCCTCGTCTACGGCATCGTGGAAGTGCGCGACCCGTTCGGCCCGAAGAACGCAGCGCCCCTGCCGCCCGGCCTGTTCGTCACCGCCACCATCGACGGCGCCAAGCTGGAATCCTTCCTGGCCGCGCCGCGCTCCGCGCTCAAGCGCAACGAGTATCTGTACGTGGTCAAGCCGGACAACACGATCGACGTGCGGGTGGTGCAGGCCGCACAGACCACGGGCGACGAGGTCTATTTCCGCACCGGCGTGGCCGCCGGGGAACGGGTCGTCGTCTCCCACCTGCCCAGCGCGCGCAACGGCATGAAGGTCACGCCCATCGCCCGCGCCGCATCCGCCGCCAGCGATCCGCTGCGCCCACGCACCGAAACGGAGTGAGCCCGTCATGAAAGGTGTAGTCGCCTGGTGGGGACGCAACCCGGTCGCCGGCAACCTGCTGATGCTCGCCTGCGCAGTGGCGGGCTTCCTGTCGTTCACGAAGATGGAGCGGGAGTTCTTCCCGCCAGGCCGCGACAACGGCGTCTATATCCAGGCGTTCTGGCCGGGCGCTTCGCCGGAGGACATGGAGACCCAGGTCACCGTGCGCCTTGAAGAGGCCGTGGCCGATCTCGACGGCATCAACTGGGTGCGGTCCCGCTCCGGCGAGGGCAACGCGTGGATCAACCTCGCGGCCAACCCCGGCGTCGACATCGAGGCGCTGACCCAGGAAGCGCGCTCCAAGATCGATTCCATCAGCGGCCTGCCCACCAGCATGGAGCCCGTGCGCGTGGAGCGCCGGCAGTTCCGCAACTGGTCCATCATCATCTCCGTGCACGGCCAGGCCGACGAGAAGACGCTGCGCGAAACTGCCGAGCGCCTGCGCGACCGCATCGGCCTGATCGACGGCGCCACCAACACCATCGTGGTGGGCGCACGCGAGCCGGAGGTGTCCATCGAGGTGTCGGAAGAGGCGCTGCGGCGCTTCGGCCTGACCTTCGACGACGTGGCGAGCGCCATCCGGCGCACGTCGGTCAATCTGTCCTCCGGCGCGGTGCGCACCGACGACGGCGACTACCAGCTGCGCGCCCGCAACCTCGCCGACAACCGCGTGGACTTCGAGGCCATCGTCGTGCGCCAGACGCCCGACGGCGGGGTGGTGAAGGTCTCCGATGTCGCCCGCGTCATCGACGGCTTCCAGGACGTGAACGCCTACACCCGCCAGAACGGGGAGCCTTCGCTCATCGTCTCCGTGCAGACGGGCGACCAGTTCAACATCACAAAGGTGGCCAAGGAGGTCGAAAAGACCATCGTGAAGGCCCGCGAGACCCTGCCGGAGGGGCTCGAGATCACGACCATCTACAACGAGAACGAGGACTTCTCGAACCTCACGGGCATCCTATTCCAGAACGCGATGCAGGGCTTCGCCCTGATCTTCCTGCTGCTGCTGCTGACCCTGCACCCGAAGGTGGCGGTGTGGGCCACGGTGGGCGTGATGACGGCCTTCCTGGGCTCGTTCTTCATCCTGCCCTACGTGGACGTGTCGCTGAACTTCATGACCGTATTCGGTTTCCTCCTGGTGCTGGGCATCATGGTGGACGACGCCATCATCGTCGGCGAGGCGATCTACGAGCGCGTGGAGCGGGGCGAGACGGGGGTGGAGGCTTCCATCCTCGCCACCCAGATCGTGCTCAAGCCGCTGGTGGCGTCGGTCTTCGTGACCATGCTGGCGTTCTCACCGTGGATGCTGCTGCAAAGCGAGGTCCAGCAATTCACCCGCTCCATCTCCATCGTGGTGATGTCGACGCTGGTGTTCTCGCTGATCGAGACCCTGATCATCCTGCCCGCGCACCTCGCCCACGTCACCAAGCCCAAGGGCGGGACCACGCTGGTGGGTCGCCTGATGACGCTGCAGCAGCGCTGCGCCCATTCGGTCCTTTGGGTGGCGCGCTACATCCACGGGCCGCTGCTGCGCACCGCCGTGCGCTGGCGCTACCTGACGCTGGCGCTGTTCATGGGCGTGTTCATCGCCTCCGTCGGCGTCGTCGCCACCGGCCACGTGAAGCAGACCTTCATGCCCGAGGTGGAGGGCGACTTCATGCAGGCCTCCATCGAGCTGCCGCAGACCACGCCGTTTGCGCGCATGGAGGAAGTGGCCGCCCAGCTCGACGCCGCGCGCCGGCAGCTGGAGATCGACACCGCGGGCGTCGCCTACATCGATCCCAACACCGGAGAGAAATCGCGCGGCGTCGTGCGCTCCTGGAGCCAGTCCATCGAGGAAAACTCGATCCGAGCGTACGTGTCACTGACGCCGCCGGAGACGCGGCCAAAGCTGCGCTCCTCCGACGTCACCAAGCAGCTGGAAAAGCTGATGGGCGCGGTGCCCGACGCCGAGCGGATCAGCTTCTCGCTCTCCGGCCAGGACGGCGGGCCGGAGTTCCAGATCGCCATGCTCGGGGAAAACCCGGAGGACCTGCGCGCCGCCGTGGACGAACTGAAGGCCAAGCTGCTCACCTACTCCGCCATCTCCAGTGTGCGCGACAGCCAGGAGGCGGCCATCGAGGAGCTGCGACTCAAGCTGCTGCCGGGCGCCGAACAGACCGGCATCTCCATCGCCGACGTCTCCCGCCAGGTGCGTCAGGCGTACTTCGGCGAGGAAGCACAGCGCCTGCCCCGCAACGGCGACGACGTGCGCGTCTACGTGCGCTACCCGCGCGATGACCGGCGCACGCTGGAAAGCCTGCAGCAGTTTCGCGTGCGCACCGCCGACGGCCGCGAGGTACCGCTGGCGTCCGTCGCGGAGATCGAGTTTGCGCCCGGCGTCACCGGAATCGACCGGCGCCAGCGCCAACGCTCGATCCTGGTGGAGGCTGAAGGCCAGAAGGAAGAACGCCCCAAGATCATGCGGGAGCTGAACGAGCAGTTCTTCCCGACGCTTCAGGCCAAGTATCCCACCGTCACCCGGCGCGCCGTGGGCGAGGCGGAGGCGCAGGCGGAGTTCTTTGCGGAGCTCGGCCCCCTGCTGATCATGTCGCTGTTTGCGATGTACATGCTGCTGGCGGTGGTGTTCCGCTCCTACTGGCAGCCGGCGCTGATCATGTCGGCGATCCCGTTCGCGTTCATGGGCGCCACCATGGGCCACGTGCTGTTCGGTGCGGCGTTCGCGCTGTTCTCCTACCTGGGCATGATCGCGGCGGCGGGCGTGGTGGTGAACGACAACGTGGTGCTGATCGACAAGGTCAACCAGCTGCGCGGGTTCTTCGGCCTGCGCCGCCTCGGACCCGGCGAGCACGCGCACGTGGGCGAGGGCTACTCCACGGTCACCAGCGCGGACGGTGCGACCTGGGAGGTCAAGCGGTACTCGGAGTCCCTCGATCTCGACGAGGAGCTCCTGCACCGGAGCGCGGCGCGCAACTTCCGGGGTGGGCCCATCGAGATCATCCGCACGGGGGACGCGTTCCACCGCGAGGCGGGCCTGCAGGAGCGCGCGTACGAGGCGGAGGCTGAAGGCTACACGCTGGCGCGGGTGCACGCGAGCGATGCGGCGGTGGCCGGCGGCGTCTCGCGCTTCCGCCAGATCTTCCTCACCTCCGTCACTGAGTTCGTGGGCACCGCGCCGATGTTGCTGGAAAGCGCGGCGATTGCGCAGTTCCTGAAGCCGATGGTGCTGTCGCTGGCGTTCGGCGTGCTGCTGTGCATGCCCGTGACGCTGATCATGACGCCGGTCTGGTACGTGATCGGCAAGGACATCAAGGGCCTGTTCGGCACGGTCCGCCGGTTGTGGGACCGCGGCTGGCGGGGGCCCGCGCCGGAAGCCACGCCGGCGGAGTGACGCCGGCGCAATCAGTGACGTGTAAGCGGGAGGAGACGGGCATGGATCGCAGGATGTTCCTGAAGGCGGGCGCAAGCCTTGCGGTGGTGAGTGCGGTGGCGGCGTGCGCGAAGCAGGCCGCCGCGCCGGCGGCGAAGGCCGAACTCGGCGCCTGGGGCGTGGCGCTCGACAACCGCAACACGGCCATCAAGCCGGGCGACGATTTCTTTCGCTACGTGAACGGCGGCTGGATCGACCGTACGGAAATCCCCGCCGACAAGGCCTCCTACGGCGCCTTCGACCATGTCTACGACCAGGCCGAGAAGCAGGTGCGGGCGATCATCGAGGAGAGCGCCGCCAAGGGCGGCGCCGAAGGCTCTATCGAGAAGAAGATCGGGGACTTCTACGCCGCATTCATGGACGAAGCAGGCGTAGAGGCGAAGGGCGCCGCGCCGCTGAAGCCCAGCCTCGACGCCATCGCCGCCGCCGCCGACAAGACCGCGCTGTGCGCCCTGTTCGGGACGCCGGGCTACCCCTCGCCCATCGAGTCCTACGTCAACGTCGATTCCAAGAACTCGGCGCGTTACCTGCTCAACGTGGTCCAGTCGGGCCTCGGCATGCCGAACCGCGACTACTACATCCAGCCGAAGTTCGCGGGCGAATCCTCGAAGTACAAGGCGTACCTGGAGCAGCTGTTCACCCTGGCGGGCGTCGCCGATCCCGCCGGCCGCGCCGCCCGCGTGCACGCCCTGGAGACGCGCATCGCGCAGGCGCACTGGCCGCTGCAGGACCAGCGCGATGCGCTGAAGACCTACAACCTCGTAGAGACCGCAGCCCTCCCCGCGACGGCGCCGGGCTTCGCGTGGCCGCAGTTCCTCACCGCCATGGGCGCAGGCGACGTTGCGCAGGTTTCGCTCAACGAGCGCACCGCGCTGCAACGGATCGCCGCCCTCTACGCGGCGCGTCCGCTCGACGAATGGAAGGACTGGGCCACCGCGCACCGCATCAGCGACGCCGCGCGGTTCCTCTCCAAGCCCTTCGTGGATGCGCGGTTCGACTTCTTCGGCAAGGTCATCAACGGCCAGCAGGAGAACCGCGAGCGATGGAAGCGCGGCGTCGGCGCCGTGGAGGACGCGCTCGGCGAAGCCATCGGCCAGGTCTATGTGGCGCGTCACTTCCCCGAGGACTCCAAGGCCAAGATGGACACCCTCGTCCAGAACCTTCTGGCCGCCATGAAGCCGCGCATCGAGGCGCTGGACTGGATGAGCGCCGAGACGAAGACGCGCGCACTGGAGAAGCTGGCCACCTTCCGCACGAAGATCGGCTATCCCTCGAAGTGGCGCGACTACACCTCCCTGCAGATCGTCCCCGGCGACCTGCTGGGCAACGTCGATCGCGCCGGCGCGTTTGCGCTTGCGTGGGAAATGCAGAAGCTCAAAGGCCCGATCGACCGCGACGAGTGGCTGATGACGCCGCAGACGGTCAACGCCTACTACTGGCCGGAGAAGAACGAGATCGTCTTCCCCGCCGCCATCCTGCAGCCGCCGTTCTTCGATCCCAACGCAGACCCCGCCGTCAACTACGGCGCCATCGGCGCAGTCATCGGCCACGAGATCAGCCATGGCTTCGACGACCAGGGCCGCCTCTACAACGCAGAGGGCCTGCTGAACACCTGGTGGACCCCGGCGGACGACCGGAACTTCAACGAACGGGCGAAGAAGGTGTCCGATCTCTACAGCACCTTCGAGCCGCTGCCCGACTTCAAGATCAACGGCAAGCAAACTCTCGGCGAAGACATCGCAGACTTCGCCGGCATCCTCATCGCGCTCGACGCCTACAAGCTCTCGCTCAACGGCGCCGAAGCCCCTGTGCTCGACGAGCTTACCGGCGTGCAGCGGTTCTTCCTCGCGTACGGCCAGACCTGGCGCGACAAGATCCGCGAGGAAGCGCTCAAGAGCCAGATCACGTCGGACGTGCACTCCCCATCGGAATTCCGGGTCAACGGTGCGGTGCGCAACGTGGACGCTTGGTACGACGCCTTCGCCGTGACCGAGGGGCAGAAAATGTTCGTGGCGCCGGAAAACCGCGCGCGCATCTGGTAGCAATTAAAAGTCGGAGTCTTCCATGCATCGCAGACACTTCCTCGGCCTCGGGGCCAGCACGCTCGCATTCTCGGCCGTGGCCGGTTGCGCCAACACCATTGCGGCGCCTACGCCGGCCGCCGCCGCGCCGGCGGGCCGCGCCGCCATCGGCGCCTTTGGCCTCGATCTAGACGCCGGCGACGCCACGATCCGCGCGGGGGACAATTTCTATCAGCACTGCTCGGCCACATGGCTGAAGAACAACCCGATCCCCGCCGACCGCACCCGCTGGGGCACGTTCGACAAGCTCGCCGCCAAGGCGGAAGAGGACGTGCGCAAGATCGTGGAGGATCTCTCCGCCACGCCGGCGCCGGCAGGTACGGTCGCGCGCAAGATCGGCGACTTCTTCCGCGCCTACATGGATGAGGCCGCCATCGAGGCTGCAGGCCTTTCCCCCGTGCAGGGCGACATCGCCGCCATCGCCGCGGTCCGCACGCACGCCGATCTCGTGCGCGTGGCCGCCAACCCCGAAGTCCCCACGCGGCTCCCCCTCGCGGCGTTCGTCTCGCTCGACCAGAAGAACCCCGACCGGTACGTCACCACGCTGACGCACGCGGGCCTCGGCCTGCCGGAGCGCGAGTACTATCTGAAGACCGACGAGAAATCCGTCGAGCTGCGCACCAAGTACGTGGCCCACATCGAGCGCCTGCTCACGCTGGCGGGCCAGACCGACGGCGCCGCCAAGGCCCGCCGCATCCTCGCAGTGGAGACCGAGATCGCCCAGCGCCACTGGGCCGTGGCCGACCGGCGCGACCGCGACCGCACCTACAACCGGCGCACCCGCGCGGAGCTGTCGACGCTGGTCGCCGGCTTCCCCCTCGATGCTGCGCTCCAGTCGCTGGGCCTGACGGACCAGCAGGAGTTCGTGGTGCGCGAGCTCGATGCGATGCCCAAGCTCGCCACGCTGTTTGCGGCCACGCCGCTCGACACCTGGAAGGAGTACGCCACCTATCACGTGATCGCCGGCCACGCCCCGCTCCTGCCGAAGGCGCTGAGCGACGAGGCGTTCGACTTCTACGGCCGCACCCTCAACGGCCAGCCCCAGCAGCGCGACCGCTGGAAGCGCGCCGTGGACGCGCTCAACGATGCACTCGGCGAGGCGGTGGGCGAGGTGTACGTGCAGCGCACGTTCCCGCCCGAGGCCAAGGCCAAGATGCTCGACCTCGTGGAGAACGTCCGGCGCGCGTACGCGCTGCGCATCGACGGGCTGGCCTGGATGACGCCCGCCACCAAGGTGGTCGCGCGCGAGAAGCTCGCGGCGTTCCGCGTGAAGATCGGCTATCCCGACAAGTGGCGCGACTACTCCAGCCTCGATATCCGCGCCGACGATCCCGTGGGCAACGCCCGCCGCGCCGACCGCTACGCCTGGAACCGCATCGTCTCGCGCGTCAACCAGCCGACCGACCGCGACGAGTGGGGCATGACGCCCCAGACGGTGAACGCCTACTACAACCCGGTGTTCAACGAGATCGTGTTTCCCGCCGCGATCCTGCAGCCGCCGTTCTTCGATCCCCATGCCGATCCCGCGGTCAACTACGGCGCCATCGGCGGCGTGATCGGCCACGAGATGGGCCACGGCTTCGACGACCAGGGCTCCAAGTCCGATGCGAAGGGCGTGCTGCGCACGTGGTGGAGCGAGGCGGACGTGGCCGCGTTCAAGGGCCTGACCGACCGGCTGGCGGCGCAGTACGCCGGGTTCGAGGCCCTGCCCGGCCTGAAGCTCAACGGCCGGCTCACGCTCGGCGAAAACATCGGCGACAACGGCGGGCTGTCGGTGGCGCTCAACGCCTACCAGATCTCGCTCGGCGGCAAGCCTGCGCCCGTACTCGCCGGCACCACGGGCGAGCAGCGCTTCTTCCTCGCCTGGGCGCAGGTGTGGCGGACGCAGTACCGCGAGGAGCGCCTGCGCAACCAGGTGCAGGTGGGCCCGCACTCTCCGCCGGAGTTCCGGGTCAACGGCACGGTGCGCAACATGGATGCCTGGTACACGGCGTTCAACGTGGCGCCGACCGACAAGCTCTACCTGCCGCCCGAGCAGCGCGTGAAGATCTGGTGAGCCCCCGGGGCGAGCGGGGCGGCGCGCCTGATGGCGCGCGGTCCCGCTTGTTCCGGTCCGCCTATCGCCGCGCTTCCCATTCCGGGCGCAGGATCGAGAACAGGTCGCCGCCCACGTAGCGGCCGTCGCTCATGCGCCAGACGTCGCGCACGCAGCCCTCGTGCACGAAGCCGTGCTTCTCGTAGACGTGGCGTGCGCGCGCGTTCTCCGTGGAGGTGTCCAGCTCCAGCCGGTGCGCGCCGTACGCGGTGAACACGTGATCGATGATGGCGCGCAGGAACGCAGCGCCCGTACCCGCGCCCGGCGCGTCGACGGCGATGCGCTTCAGCTGCACCGTCCCGTGCGCGTTGGTGAGCTTGGTCAGCAGTGCAAAGCCGCGCAACTCGCCGCCGGCCTCCCAGACGTACTCCGAGGAGTCGGCGTCGGCCTGCCAGGCGGCGTGCGCGACGGCATCGTCCTGGCCGATGAAGGCGTCATAGCCGGGCGTCCGCTCGATCCGGAGGATGGCGGGGATGTCCGCGGCGGTCGCCCGCCGCATCATGCAGGCACGACTTCCTGGTCGATGCGCCCGAAGATGGAGTGGCCGGTGGCGTCGAGCATGTCGATCTCCACCCGGTCCCCGTGCATCAGGAACGACGTCGCCGGCTTGCCGTCGGCGATGGTCTCGATGGTGCGCAGCTCCGCGATGCAGGAGTAGCCGAGGCCGCCGAGCGCCACGGGCCGCCCCGGCGAGCCGTCCGGATCGCGGTTCGACACCGTGCCCGACCCGATGATCGTCCCGGCGCCGAGGGGGCGCGTCTTTGCGGCGTGCGCGATCAGCGTGGGGAAGTCGAACGTCATGTCCACGCCCGCATTGGGCTTGCCGAACAGCGCGGCGTTGATCACCGACAGGAGCGGCAGGTGCAGCTTGCCTCCGTCCCACGCCTCGCCGAGTGCATCGGGTGTCACAGCGACCGGCGAGAACGCGCTCGACGGTTTGGCGTGGAAGAAGCCGAAGCCCTTGGCCAGCTCGTCGGGAATGAGATTGCGCAGCGAGACGTCGTTGCACAGCATCACAAGGCGGATGGCGGCGCGCGCCTCGTCGGGGCCGGCGCCCATGGGCACGTCATCGACGATGACGGCGATCTCCGCCTCGAAGTCGCAACCCCAGGTCTCGTCCCGCAGCGGGATGGGATCGCGGGGGCCGAGGAAGGAATCGGAGCCGCCCTGGTACATCAGCGGATCGGTCCAGAAGCTGGCCGGCATCTCCGCCCCGCGCGCCTTGCGCACAAGTTCGACGTGATTGACGTAAGCCGACCCATCCGCCCACTGGAACGCTCGCGGCAGCGGGGCGGCGCACTCGCGTTCATGGAAGCGCATGCGCGGCACGCTGCCGTGGGCGAGGTTCTCCGCCAGTGCGCGCAGCTGCGGCTCCGCGTGGATCCAGTCGTCCAGCGCCGCCTGCAACGTCTCGGCCACCGGCGAGGCGTCCACGCACCAGGCCAGGTCGTCGCTGACCACCACCAGCCGCCCGTCGCGGCCCCGTTTCTGCGAAGCGAGTTTCATGGGCGCAGGCTATGCCGACATTCCCGCCCGCGATAGCCTCCCCAAACGACTGCGCCATGCTATTGCCAGTCCATGACCTCCCTGCTGTTCCCGCTCCCCCCCACCGTCGTCCCCATTGACGGGGAGACCCGGGCCTTTCCCGTCCGGCGCATCTACTGCGTGGGCCGCAACTACGCCGCCCACGCCCGTGAGATGGGGGCCGATCCCGCCGCGGAGCCGCCGTTCTTCTTCATGAAGCCCGCGGACGCCCTCGTCACCGGCGCCCGTGCGCCCTACCCCACCGACACCGACAACCTCCACCACGAGATCGAACTGGTGGTCGCCATCGGCCGCGGCGGCTGGGACGTGACGTACGAGCAGGCGCTCGATCTCGTGTACGGCTACGCGGTGGGCATCGACCTCACCAAGCGCGACCGCCAGAACGACGCCAAGGCCAAGGGCCAGCCGTGGGAGCGCGCCAAGGCGTTCGAGGCGTCCGCGCCCATCACCCCGATCTTTCCGGCCGAGCGCATCGGCCACCCGAAGACCGGCGCGGTGGAGTTGTCCGTCAACGGCGAGCTGCGCCAGAGGGGCGACCTGGGCGATCTGATATTGCCGGTGCCGGCGATCATCGCGCGGCTCTCGGAGGTGTGGACGCTGGCGCCGGGCGACCTCATCTTCACCGGCACGCCGGAAGGCGTGGGCCGCCTCGCCCGCGGGGACCGCCTCTCGGGCCATATCGAAGGCGTGACGCGCATCGACGTCGAGATCGCGTGATGCTGAAGGTCTACGATTACTGGCGCTCGGGCACCTCCCACCGGCTGCGCATCGCGCTGGCGCTGAAGGGCCTCGACTACCGCCAGGAAAGCATCGACCTGCTGGCTGCCGCGCAGCGCAGCCCCGACCACCTCGCGCGCAACCCGCAAGGCTTCGTGCCCGTGGTGGAAACCGAGGACGCGCTGCTCACGCAGTCGCCGGCGATCATCGAGTGGCTGGAGGAGACGTATCCCGATCCGCCGCTGCTGCCGGCCGATCCCGTGGCGCGGGCCAAGGTGCGCGCCATCGCCATGGCGGTGGCGTGCGACATCCATCCCCTCGGCAACACCCGCGTCCTGAAGTACCTGCGCGACGACTACGGCCGGGACGACGCCGCCATCGCCGCGTGGGCGCTGCGCTGGATCCGCGACGGCTTCACCGCCATCGAACAGATGCTGGCGGACGGCCCCGGCGGCCCGTGGTGCTGGGGCGCAGCGCCCGGCTACGCAGACGTGTGCGTCGTCCCGCAGATCTATGCGGCGGTGTCCCGCTACGGGCTCGACATCCGCCACTACCGCCGCCTCGCCGAGATCGACATGGCGGCGGCCAGCCATCCCGCATTCCAGGCCGCGCACCCGACACGGCACCCGGACGCACGCTAGGCCTGTGCGCTCACAAGCGTCGCGGCCGTGGCGTACGGCAGATCGCGGGGCACGCGCAGGGTGAAGACGCTGCCGACCCCCGCCGTCCTCTCCACGTCCACGCGCCCGCCGAGGAGCCGGGCCGATTCCCGGGTGATGGTCAGCCCAAGTCCGGTGCCGCCGAAGGTGTTGGCGGTCTCCATGGACGCCTGCACGAAGGGCCTGAAAAGTCGCTGCACCTGCTCCGGGGTCATGCCGATGCCCGTGTCCGCCACCGTGAACACCACGAAGACCCCGTCCGGCTCCGCCTCGAGCGCCGCCGTGAGACGGATCTCGCCCGCGCTTGTGAACTTCACAGCATTGCCGATCAGGTTGATGAGGCACTGGCGCAGGCGCTTGGCGTCCGACACGCCGGGCCCCACGTCCTCGGCGATGTCCACCACCAGGCGGTTGGCCCCCTTGCGCGCAAGCGGCTCGAGCGTCGCCGCCGTCTCGTGGGCGATCTCTGCAAAGTTCACCGCCGCCGGCTGCACCGTCATCTTGCCGGCCTCGATCTTCGCAAGGTCGAGCACGTCGTTGACCAGCCCCAGCAGATGCGTGGCCGCCCGCAGCACGCGTGCAAGATCGTCTGTGGAGTTTTCCAGACCCGCCTCGGCGAGGTCTTCGATCACGATCTCGGTGAAGCCGATGAGGGCGTTGAGCGGCGTGCGCAGCTCGTGGCTCATGCTGGCGAGGAAGTGGGACTTGGCCTGACTGGCCGCCTCGGCGGCGCGCGCTTCCAGCAACCGGTCCGACAACCGCCGCGCATCCTCGATAGAGGCGTCGCGCATCTGCATGGCGAGCAGGAGATCGATGGCGCCGTCGGTGGGCGCGAAATCCCCGTAGCGGAAGCGCTGCGCTGCGGCGGGGTTGCCGTCGGGCGCCCCGCCCAGCAGCAGGTGGCGCCGCCCTGCACCAGTAGAGATCACCGCGCCGCGCAGCATCAGCGGATCATCGTCGCGCGTGGCGAGCGCCACCGGGGTGCGGAATGTGCTGGCGGCGAACGTATCGCCGCCGCCGCGCGGGCTGGAGACGGTGCGGAACAGGTCATCGAAGTGCGCCCCCACCACGGGACGTCCGAACAGGCGCGCCAGCGCAGGCCCAGCCGCCTCCACGACGCCATCGGGCGAAAGCAGCAGGCGGCACGGGTAAAGCAGGTCAAGCTCGGCATCGTCGAGGAACAGCATGGCGTGGCCCCTCAGACTCGCGCCATCATGATCGAAAACAGCACGCCGTCCGGCGCCGGTGCGTGGGTGACCGTGCCGGTATCGCCGAAGCGGTCCAGCAAGCCCTCCATGAGACCGGCGACGAAGGATTCCAGCCCCGTCCGCTCGGAGCGGTAGAGGACGTCGATCCGCACGGACGTGGCGGCGACGACCTCGAACGACGGCAAGCGGGTTTCCGGCATCACCCGCTGGATGTTGGCGTGCATGCGATCGAGGTTGGACAGGAACTCGACCAGCGTATCGCCATTCATCCGCATCACCGACGCGTAGGCCGACTTGTCGGCCCAGTTGATCCAGAACCTGCCGAAGGCATGCAGGGCGCCGTCCACCGAAAGCCCGGTTTCGTTGGCGATGGCCGAGACAAGCGCAAGCGTGCGCGGGTCGGGATAGACCTGCGCGGAAAGAAAGTCCGACTCGTCGAACCCCGACGCGGTGGCGAGGGCGTTCCATCCGGGCTCACCCAGCACTTCGATGGACATCGTCCGCGCAGCGCGGTGGATCATGCCGTACATTCTGGCCTGTCTCCCGTCCTGGTCGATGACGCAGCGATGCGCCGCCAAGCGGCGCATCTTTGACAGGAGAAAGTTACGCTACCGTTGTCACCAATGTGCCACGAGATGGGTTGGCGGACATGGCGTTTACGCAATTGCCCATAGGGCGCGCGATACTTGCCCACGCCGCTGCGGGCGCCGCATCTTCAGCCGGTTTTTCTGCCGAAGAGGCCGCCGAGCTTTCCAAGGACGCCCTTGGCGGCGGCGCCGCCGACATTCTCGATCGCCGCCATCGCCTGCGCCTTCGCGCCGGCGATCGCTTCGCCCACGGGGCCTTCCTCGATCAGCTTTTCCTTGCCGGTCTCGATGAGCTTGCCGAGCATCGCCGAGATCACTTCCTCCGTGAGGCCCGTCTCCGCCGCGGTGGCTTTTACGGCGAGGTCCTTGCCGCCGCCGATGTTGCGCGAGAGCGCAGCGGCCACGCGCACGGACTGGTCGCGATCAAGCCCCACAGGCTCACCGGCCTGCGCCACGAGATCGTCGCCGAGTTCGGAGAGGACTTTCGAGATGTCGATGGCCATGAACACACCCCTTGCTGCTGGCGGCATGGCCATAGCATCGCGGCGCGGCGACCGCTCGTTTCGAGGGGGTAATGTTGCGGCGTGCGCTCAGGTGACGATGATGCGCGTCTCGGCCACGCCGCGCCCGTTGTCCTGCACCTTGCGCGTCACCCAGTTGAGAAACTCAAATCGTGCGGTGTACGTGCCGGGCGGCAGCGGATCGATCAGCAGGTCGTACCGCTGCGCAGCGGTGGTTTCGAACGGTTGCCCCGCCGCGATGGGGATCGGGCGCGACCACGGCGCCGACGGGCGGCCCAGGCCGCGACCGTCGACTCCCACCACGCGCGCCTTCACGCCCAGCGTGGTGCGCACGATGCCGTAGCTGGCGTTGAGGAAGCGGATGAGGATGCGCTGGCCCGCCTGCGCCCGCACGACGGCGCGGGGATCGGTCAGCGTCAGCGGCGCGAAGGCGCCGGAGATGACGAAGTACTTCGGGTTGAACTCGTCGAGCCCCACATCTTCGCCGCACTGGCCGCCCTGGTGGTTGATCTCGCGCCAGCGGGGATCGAGATCGTCGAGGATCCACGCGTGCTCCACGTCGTAGCGCGGGCCGCCCTCGAACAGCCGGCCGGGGCCGCTGGGCGGATCGACGATCATGAGCCCGTACATGCCCATCTCGAAGTGCAGCACGGTGTTCTTGTGGCAGTGGTAGAAGTAGGTGCCCG
>JAIYAO010000142.1 GCA_027488965.1 Alphaproteobacteria bacterium | reverse complement strand
TACTCATTCACACCAAGGCAATCCGTCTCCCGGTAGCGTCGGGCGCAATCATCGGTGACGTGATTCACAATCTTCGTGCCGCTCTAGACCTGATGGCAGTCGAACTTGTTGAGGCCGCTGAGGGCAACCCAAGCGAGGTGAAATTCCCATTTGGCAAGGATGAGGCGCACTTCAGGGGGCAGCTGAAGGACAAAAAATTCCATCGTGCAGGGGAGGAAGCGGTGCGCCTAATCACGCAGTTCGCCCCCTACGCTGGCGGTAACGACGCACTTAGAGCCATCCACGACCTCGATATTCAAGATAAACACGTGGCGCTTGCTCCGGCCACCACAGTCGCCATCGGCCGCATGACCGTTGGCCCGGGGCGCCACGAGAACGAGGCTTTCTACATTGGTCCCGGCGAAGAGCCGGTCGTCCGGGTCGCCTTCCCTGATTCTGGTCTCTTTGCGGGGCAGGATGTCGTCCCAACGCTTGAGAACAGCGTGGAGCTTGTCGAGAGCATAGTTGACGCGTTCGCGGCGCTTGTCCCCGACTGGAAGTCGGGAGGCGGCAAAGGGGACGTCTGACATAACGCGCGAATCAATAGGAATTCTATCAGGCGCACAATCCCGCTCAAACCACACGCGGGCCATGCGCCCCATGGCCTAACCCCCACATTTCGGGCTTGTGGTGCGAAGTATACAATTGTGACTATAATCCTATTCTGCGGGTGTAGGATAAGGAATCTGCAGCCCTCGGAGGGCAAGCAGGTCAACGCGCCTTCTGGCGCGCCAGGCTTCTTGCGATGAGCGAATGCCGCACCGGGGAGGGACGGCGCGCGCGGGAGCGTCCTACCGCGGGGCCATCTGGCGGCGGAGGAAGGCGGGGATCTCGAGGTCCTCGTCCATCTGCGCGGAAGCTTCTGGCGTCTGCTGGGGGGCGGCCGCGGGCGCGGGTTGAGCCTCCGGGGCATCCGCCGCCGCGCCATCGCCGCCGCGCATCCAGCCGAACAGGTTGAAGCCCTTGCCCGGACGCTCCGCCTCCCGGGCGAAGGTGGGGCGGGGCTCGTCGAACGTGGGGCCGGGCGGGATGGGCATGAGGGCCGCGGCCGGCGCCTCCACCGGGATCGGCCGGCGCGGCGGGGTGGAGCCGTAGATATCGGACGCCTTGCGCGCCGGCGGCACCACCGTGTGCATGGTCACCACCGCCTCGTCGTCGATGCCGGTGGCCACGATGGAGACGCGCATGGTCCCGTGCATGCTCTCGTCGAAGGTGGAGCCAAGAATGATGTTGGCGTTGGGATCCACCTCGGCGCGGATCTCGTTGGCGGCGAGATCGACCTCGTAGAGCGTCATGTCGAAGCCGCCGGTGATGTTGATGAGGACGCCCTTGGCGCCCTTCATGGACACAATGTCCAGCAGCGGGTTGGTGATGGCGCCGTGGGCGGCGTCCAGCGCGCGGTTGGGGCCGCCGGACTCCGCGGTGCCCATCATGGCGGTGCCCATCTCGGCCATCACGGTGCGCACGTCGGCGAAGTCGAGGTTGATGAGGCCGGGCATGACCATCAGGTCCGTCACGCCGCGCACGCCGGAGTAGAGCACCTGGTCGGCCATCTGGAAGGCTTCGGCGAAGGTGGTGCGGTCGTTGGCGATGCGGAACAGGTTCTGGTTGGGGATCACGATGAGCGTGTCGACGTGCTTGCGCAGCTCCTGCACGCCCGCCTCCGCCAGCGCCATGCGCCGCTGGCCCTCGAAGTGGAACGGCTTGGTGACCACCGCCACCGTGAGGATGCCGCGCTCACGCGCCGCGCGCGCGATCACGGGGGCCGCGCCCGTGCCCGTGCCGCCGCCCATGCCGGCGGCGACGAACACCATGTGCGCGCCTTCCAGGAACTCCATGATCTCGGGCGTCGATTCCTGCGCCGCAGCCTGCCCCACTTCCGGGCGCGCGCCGGCGCCGAGGCCTTCGGTGATCGACTGGCCCAGCTGGATGCGGTTGTCGGTGCGGGCGCGCAGCAGCGCCTGCGAATCGGTGTTCGCCACCACGAACTCCACGCCCTGCAGGCGCGCGTCGATCATGTTGTTGACGGCGTTGCCGCCCGCGCCCCCGACGCCGAACACGACAATGCGCGGTTTCAGCTCGTGGAGGGACGATGCACTGGACTGGATCATCGGTTGTTCTGCCTTGGGCCGGAAGGCGCAGGCCCACGCCCTATATGGCCCTGTGCGCCTGTTTTCACAGACTCGGGAGCCCGGCGCCAGCGGGTGACTGCAGCTTCAGAAGTTTTCTTTTAGCCACGTTAGCGCGCCGCCGACACGCCGCGTGACAGCGCCCGCCGAAACCCGCGCCGGCGCCGGCGCCGCGGCGGCCGCCGCGCGCTCCAGCCCGCATCGCACGAGGCCCGTGGCCACCGCATAGCCGCCGCAGGCGCCATGATCGTCGAAGCCGCCGAAGCCGAGCGGCTGGCCGATCCGCACGGGCCGCTGCAGCAGCCGCGCCGCGAGCACGCGCAGCCCCGGCGTCTGGCTCACGCCGCCCGTCAGCGCCACGCCGAAGGGTGCTGCGCCCGGCGCGAAATCGGCCGCCGCCAGATGCGCGGCGATGCGCGCGAACATCTCCTCCAGCCGCGGGACCAGCGCCTCCGCGAACGCGCCGCGCAGCGTCATGCCGGGTTCGAGCCGCCCGTCGGCGCCGATCACCGGCACCTCGATGGCTTCGGCGGGATCGCCCTCGCCGGTCAAGCCGCCGTGCAGGCGCTTGGCGCGCTCGGCGACGGGAAAGCTGGTGTGCAGGCGCGCGGCCAGATCGCGCGTCAGCCTGGCGCCGCCGCCAGGCAGGGTCGCCACGTGCTGCAGGCCGCCATGTTCGAACACCGCGATGCCCGCGCCGCCTTCGCCGATGTCGATGACGATGGCGCCGGCTTCGCGCTCCTCCGGGGTCAGCACGCTGTGGCCGGCGGCGAAGGGCGCCGCCACCATGAACGCGGCCCGCACGCCTGCCGCCTCAAGCATCGCCTCCAGCGCCGCCACCGCATCCGCGGGCGCATGCGCAAGGCAGACTTCGGCGGTGAGCACCTCCCCCTCGAGCCCGCGGGGGTCGATCACCGCGTCCGCGTCGTCGATGCGGTAGCGCAGCGGGCTGGCGTGCAGCAGCCGGCGGCCGGCGAGCGCCGCGGACGCGCGCGCGGCGGCGATCGCGGCGGCCACGTCGCGCGGCCCTGCCGGTCCCTTCAGGCGCACCGCGCCCTCGGCGTGCTGGGACACCAGATCGGGCCCGCCATAGGCGCACGCCACGGGCGCAGGGACGTCGCCCGCCATGCGGCGCGCCTGGTCGAGGGCGACGCGGGTGAGATGGGTGCGGCCGTCGGTGTCCGGCTCAACGCCCGGTCCGCTGCGGACGGGGACGGCGCTGACGCCCAGAACATCGATGGGACGGGCGATTTCGGGCGCGGGCTGGGCCGCGCCGATCAGGCAGGCGATCTTGCCGGCGCCGATGTCGAGGGCGGCGATGGCCTCCCCCGGGCCATCCGGGTCTCGCGCGCCATACCGGACATCGGATGCGCCCATGCCGGCCTCACGCGCCCCGCAGGGGCGGTGCAGGCGCCAGCGCGGGCGGCGCCGCCGACATCATCTGGCGCGCCTGCGCCACGAGGCGGCCATCGGCGCGCAGGTCGAGCCGCGCATAGGGGCGGTCCAGCAGGCCGTACGCCTGCTGCAGCTTCTCAAGCTTTTGCAGCGCGCCGACTGGGTCGTGCGCCGGCAGCGCCACCACCATCCCGCCGCGCAGGTTCATGTTCCAGCGCCGGTCGCCCACGCGCACGAAGGCCGCAAGCCGCGCGCGCACGCCCGGCAGGTCCTCCAGCGCCACCAGCACCGGCTCCGCCGCAGCCCCTGCGCCCCGGCCGACGATGCGCGGCAGGTGGTCGTAGTCCGCGGGCCGGGCCCCGTGCACCCGCTCGCCCGCCGCATCGACCACCGAGAGCTGTCCGTCCTCCTGCCACACCGCGAACGCATCGCGGCGGGAGACGGTGATGCGCAGGGTGGAGGGCCACAGGCGGGCGACGGTGGCCTCCTCCACCCAGTCGAGGCTTTCGACGTTGTCCTTAACTTTGTCGGGGCTGGCGGCCATGATCGACACGCGGCCTTCGGGCAGCGCCACGGCCGCCACTTCCGCGCGCCGCTGGCCGTCGACGCCGCGCACCTCGATGGTGGCGCGCATGCCGGCCGCGGTGGCGATGCCGTCGGCGCCCGCGTAGAGCGCCTCACGCGCATCAAACAGCGAGCCGCCGATCCACGCCGCGCCCGCGATGGCGGCCCCGCCGATCAGCAACGCACCGGCCAGCGTGGCGCCGGGCTTGCGGCGCTTGCGCGCCTCCGCCATGTGCGCCCACTGCGCGCCGCCTTCCAGCTTGATGCGCGCAAGCCGCGACATTTTCCGCGGCGGCGGCGGCGGCGCATGGCGTTTTCCGCCGCGCCGTTTCACCGGGGCCATGAGCAGTCCTCCAGGATCCACTGGACGAGCTGGTCGTAGCTCATGCCGCAATAGGCGGCCTGTTCGGGGGCGAGCGAGGTGGGTGTCATGCCGGGTTGCGTGTTCACTTCGATGAGGCAGACCTTGCCGGTCGCCTCGTCCCATTTGAAATCCGAACGTGTCAGGCCGCGGCAGCCCAGCGTCTCGTGCGCTGTCTCGGCCCAGCGCATCATGCTGGCCGACATCTCTTGCGAAACCCTTGCGGGGAGCTCGTGGCGGGAGCCGCCGGCGGCATATTTCGCATTGTAATCATACCATTCCCCGGCGGGGATGATCTCGGTGACGGCCAGCGCGCGCGGCCCCGCCTTCTCGCCGAGCACGGCCACCGTGTACTCGCGCCCGCCGATGAATTCCTCCACCAGCACGTCCTCGCCGTAGGTCCAGTCCGGATCGAGCAGCTGTTCGGGCGGGCGGTTGGCGCCGTCGCGCACGATGAACACGCCGACCGAGGAGCCCTGTGCGTTCGGCTTCACCACGTAGGGCGGCGCCATGGGGTGTTCGCGCGCGGCCTCGCGGCGATCCATCAGCTTTCCCTTCGCCAGCGGGATGCCCGCCAGCGACAGCACCGCCTTGGCCTTCGCCTTGTCCATCGCCAGCGCCGACGCGAGCAGGCCGGAGTGGCTGTAGGGCACGCGCAGGTAATCGAGCACGCCCTGCACGCGGCCGTCCTCGCCCCATTCGCCGTGCAGCACGTTGATGACGGCGTCCGGCGCGTAGGCCTTGATCTGGTCCTGCCAGTCGGCGTTCTGCGGATCGACCTCGCGGACCTCGTGGCCCAGCCGGCCCAGCGCCGCCACGCAGCCGGCGCCCGTGGACAGGCTCACCGGCCGCTCGGGGCTCAAGCCCCCCAGTAGCACCACCACGCGCGCCATACCCTGGCTCCCTGACACGAGACCGAACAAAGCGCCTTCAGGTTAAGGATTAAGCCCCCACGACGCGCGGATTCATGCGTCCGACGCTGCTTTTTTTCAGGTGAAGCCGGGCGCCCACTTTTCAGGCGCCCCGCGCGCCGAAGCGGCGCCCCCCGCGCGTCGATCCGCCCCTTGACGATTTGCGGTGCGCCGCCCCCCCTGCACCGGCAAACCACCGCGCGGAGGGAATTCGATGGGGCAGGTCCTTGTGGCCTATGCGGACGGCGACGCCGATATCGGTGCGCAGGTCGCCGCCGCGCTCGCCGACGCGGGCGTGGCGACGGACACCCACGCCGGCGCGCCGAGCCTCAAGTCTGAAAAGGACAGGTTCGATGCCGCATCGGCTGTGGTGCTGGTCTGGTCCCGGCATACCGCCGGGGAGGCTGCGCTGCGGCGCGAGGCGCTGGTGGCCGCGGGCCGCGGCAAGCTGGTGATCGCCCGGGCGGATGCCGGCCAGCCCCCGCCCTCGCTGCGCACCCGGCGCAGCTGGCCCGTCACCCGCGCCAACGCCACCGCCGGCGCCCGCCGGCTCGCCCGCGCGCTGGCCGCCGGCCTGCCCGCCAAGCCCGAAGGACATGCCCGCATGAACGCAGCCGCCCCTGAAGACACGCGGGACTACGGCTCCACCTGGAAAGGCACGATCCTGATCGGGCTGATCCTCGCCGGCGTCGCCTACGGGGCTGCCGTGATGGCGTTCGGGCCTGAGCCCCTGCCGGCGATCCAGGCGCTGTTTGCGGGCTAGCCCCGCCCCACGCGCCGGATCTCCCAATGCAGGTCCACACCGCTGTGCGCCAGCACCTTCGCGCGCACCTCCTCGCCCAGGCCCTCGATGTCGGCGGCGGTGGCCTCGCCCGTGTTGATGAGGAAGTTGCAGTGCTTCTCGCTGACCTGCGCACCGCCGCGCCGGGCGCCGCGCATGCCGGCCTCGTCGATGAGCTTCCATGAGCTGCGCTGGTTGGGCGTGCCCGGCGGGTCGGGGTTGGCGAAGGTGGAGCCGCCGGTTTTCTCGCGGATCGGCTGGGCCGCTTCGCGCTTCGCGGTGATCTCGGCCATGCGGGCGGCGATGGCGGCGGGATCGTCAGGCGCGCCCTCGAAGGTGGCGCTGGTGAAGATGAGGCCCTCGGGCGCGTGGCTGCGGCGATAGCCGAAGCGGAACTCCGCGGCAGGCACGGTGACGCGCTCGCCGGCCCGCGTGATCGCGTCGGCGCTGACGAGCACGTCCTTCACCTCCCGGCCGTAGCAGCCGGCGTTCATGGTCAGCGCGCCGCCGATGGCGCCGGGCACGCCCACGAGGAACTCCAGCCCCGCGATCCCCGCCTTCGCCGCCGCGCGCGCCGCCATGGCGTCCAGCGCGCCGGCCCCGGCGGTCAGGCGTGCGCCGTCGGTCTCGATGGCGGCGAAGGCGCGCCCGGCCAGGCGGATCACCACCCCGGCGATGCCGCCGTCACGCACGATCAGGTTGGAGCCCACGCCCACGGGATAGACGGGCACGTCCGCCGGCAGGGCCCGCAGGAACGCCGCCAGGTCGTCCACATCCGCCGGCAGGAACAGCGCGTCCGCAGGCCCCCCCACGCGGAACCACGTGTACGGCGCAAGCACTTCGTCGCGCAGGATCTTGCCGCGCACGGGCGGCAGGTCAGGCAGCAGCATGGGAGCTCGGTAGCATCGCCGGCGCGCGCGCGCCACGGATGGCCGCCAGCGGCGCGCCGATGGCGCCGGCGACGAGGGCGGCAAGGATCTGGGGCGCCGGCCACACCTTCGACAGCGGCCCCGCCACGCGGTCGCGCAGGACCGGCAGCACCGTGCTGTCGGACTGGTACACCGGCGTGAACAGCCAGCTCGCCGTCTGGTAGAGCCGCACATGCAGCCGGCGCATGCGCGCGTAGGCGGCCAGCGCATCGGCGCAGTCGGCGTGCACGCGCAGCGCTTCGGCCAGCGCATAGGCATCCAGCAGCGCCATGTTGGCGCCCTGCCCCAGTTGCGGGCTCGTGCAGTGGTAGCTGTCGCCCACGTGCACCACCTCGCGCGCCACCGGGTGCGCCAGCGTGCGGTGGGCGTAGCGGGCGAACACGAGATCGTCGTGGCTGTGCAGCTGCGCGAGGAACGGCGCCACCTGCGGCCACAGCGCGCCGACGTCAGCCTTCCAGGCGTCGAGCGGGGCGGCGCGCCAGGCGGCGAACGCATCGTGGCGCAGGCTCCAGAAGAACGCCGCCTGCCGGGGCGATCCCTGCGCCAGCGCGCCGATGGGCAGCACGCCCACCATCCTGCGCGCACGCTCGTAGCGTTGCTCCAGCGCGTGCGCATCGAACGCATCGCCCGCGGGCCAGTCGAGGCTGGCCCACAGCGCGCCGTAGTCGAGCAGCTTGCCCGCCGTGGGCGCGAGCGGCGAGCGCACGCCCAGCGCATCCACCAGGAGGTCGAAGCGCGCAGAGCGCCGCCCGTCCGCAAACAGGAAGCGGCCGTCGTCCACGCCGGAAACATCGCTGCGCGGCTCCATGCGCACGCCCGCGGCGAGCGCGGCCTCCAGCAGCACGCCGAACAGCGCGCCGCGGTGCACCGCCACGCCGTGGCCGGCGCCCGGCAACGCCGCGTAGCGCACATCGAGCACCACGTGTCCCGACGGTTGCGCGCGCCCGAACAGGCGATCGATCCGCGCGCCGAGCGACGCCACCGGTGCGTCGAGGCCGAGGGCTGAGAGCACCGCCATGCCGGGCGGCTGCAGGATGAGGCCCGATCCCAGCGGCGCAGGCGCGGCCAGCTTGTCGAAGGTCGTCACCCGCGCGCCGGCGCGCGCCAGGAACGTGGCGAGCGCCAGCCCCGCGACGCCGCACCCGCCGATGCCGATGTCGGCGTTCATGGCGACCCTCTTCCTCCGGGACGCTGCGATGCAGCGAACCCGGAGACCTTAGACGCCGCGCAGGCGGAGGTCAGCGCCGGCATATCGCCACGCTCTGCCGAACTGGTGCGTATGTCGTCCGGGCACGCCGCTGCGCGCCGCCCCGGAAGGAGGAAAGCGTCAGGCTCCGGCGGCGAGCACGACAACGCCGTCCTCGACAACGACCTGCGGCGCGGGCGCAAGCCGCAGCGCCTGGCCGCTGACGCACGCGCCGGTGCGCACGTCGAACGCGTAGCCATGCCAGGGGCACGTGACGGCGCCGGCGACCACCGGCGCGTCTTCCAGGGGCCCGAGCCAGTGCGGACACGTGACGGCGTGCGCGACCATGTCGCCGTCGATCTCCACGATGCGAAAGCGCTGGCCGCCGAACACGGCCATCACCGGCAATCGCGCGCGCACGTCATCGACGCCGCCGAGACGCACGGGCGTGGCCGTGGCGCCGCGCGCCTTGCGCCGCCGCGCGAGCGCGCGCTCTCGCGCGATCATCATCGCCTCGTCCTCGTCCCACAGGCGTTCGTACACCTCCACGTAACGGCGGCCGATGGCGTCGAGCCGCGCGGGCGCCGCCTCGTGCACGTGGAACTCCACTGTCACGTCCGTCTCGCGCGGCGCGGTGGGCGCCAGCTGCACGCGGATCTCGCTGCCGGCGCCGGGGCCTTCGAGCGTGGTGACGCAATAACGGTGCGCACGCCGGTCCGCGTGCAGTTCAAGGATCTGCGCCTTCGTCTCGTCGCCCGGCTGGTTGACCAGGCGCACGCGCCAACCCCACGCGCCGGACTCGATCAACGTGCAGGCCGCAAAGTCCCGCGCGTGCAGGCTGGGCAGGTGCTCCCAGTCGAACACGTTCTCCCAGATGCGCGCGAGGCTGGCCTTCACGTGGCGGCGATAGACGCCCGCGCGGGCAAGCGGCGGTGAGCGTACGTCCACCTCAGCCCTCCGCGAGCTTGCCCGGCAACGCATTGGCGTGGGCGGTGATGTCGCCTGCGCCGAGGCACACCACCACATCGCCGGCCTTCGCGTTCTCGCGCACGAAGGCGGGCAGGTCCTCGAACGAGGCGAGCCGCACGGCGCCCTTGTGGCCGGTCTTGCCGATGGCCTTCACCAGCGCTTCGGCGTCGATGCCCGCGATGGGCGCCTCGCCTGCGGGATAGACATCGGCCACGGCCACCACGTCGGCATCGGCGAAGCAGCCGGCGAAATCGTCGAACAGGTCGCGCAGGCGCGTGTAGCGGTGCGGCTGCACCACCGCGAGGACGCGCCCGTCGGCGATCTCGCGCGCGGCGGCGACCACGGCGGCGATCTCCACAGGGTGGTGGCCGTAGTCGTCGATGATGCGCACGCCATTCCAGTTTCCCGTGGTGGTGAAGCGCCGCTTCACGCCGGCGAACTGCTTCAGGCCCTTGCGGATGCCGCTGTCGGACACGCCCAGCTCCCGCGCCACGGCGATGGCGGCGACGGCGTTCTGGATGTTGTGGCGTCCCGCCACCGGCAGGAAGAGATCGTGCATCGTCACGCCGGGCCCCGCGCCGCGCGCGCGCGCGATCACGTCGAACGTGGAGCCGTCGCGCGTGGTGCGCACGTTGGTGGCGCACACGTCGGCC
The DNA here is from genome assembly GCA_027488965.1 of Alphaproteobacteria bacterium. Classification (GTDB taxonomy): domain Bacteria; phylum Pseudomonadota; class Alphaproteobacteria; order Caulobacterales; family Aquidulcibacteraceae; genus VFBF01. Next base: position 16,756 of record JAIYAO010000142.1, on the reverse strand, counting down.
TCCGCATCGAAGCCGTAGCGCACGATGCGCCGGCCCACGATCTCGTCGGCCAGCCTGCGCACCGCGGGATGGTCCACGCACATCACGGCGAAGCCGTAGAACGGGATCGATTCCACGAAGGTCTGGTAGGCGGCGTTCATCGCCTCCACGGAGCCGTAGTGGTCGAGGTGTTCGGGATCCATGTTGGTGACGACCACGCCGATGGCGCGCAGGCGCGTGAACGTGCCGTCGCTCTCGTCGGCCTCCACCACCATCCAGTCACCGGCGCCCATGCGCGTGTTGGAGCCGTAGGCGTTGATGATGCCGCCGTTGATCACCGTGGGATCCTGCCCGCCCGCCTCCAGCAGCGTGCCGACCATGGAGGTCGTCGTCGTCTTGCCGTGGGTGCCGCCGATCGCCACGGTCCATTTCAGGCGCATGAGCTCCGACAGCATCTCCGCGCGCCGCACCACCGGAATGCCGCGGGCGCGTGCGGCGTCCACCTCCGGATTGGAACCCTTGATCGCCGAGGAGATCACCACGACCCCGGCATCGCCCACGTGCGCGCCGTCGTGGCCCACGAAGATGCGCGCGCCGTGGCGTTCCAGCCGGTCGGTGTTGGCCGACGCCCTCGCATCCGACCCCTGCACCGCGTAGCCGAGGTTGAGCATCACTTCGGCGATGCCGGACATGCCGATGCCGCCGATGCCGACGAAGTGGATGGGGCCGGTGTCGAAAGGCACGGGACGGCGGATGGACATGGCGGACCGAGGATCGAGGGAAGGGTCGGCGACGATAGCGGGCGCATGGGGCGGCGTCATCCCGGGCGGCGCAGACACAGCGGCGCCAGCCGCCGGCCGGGCCGTCGCCCGCCGGGCCGTTGCCAAGGGAGCGTCGCAGTGATTGGTGGCCGGCGTCGGTCCACGGAGCCCCCCTTGATCCCCATGCGCCCCGTGCGCCTTGCCTGCGCGCTGCTGCTTTCGGGCCTTCTCGCCTTCGCCGGCGCTTCGCCCGCCGCCGCGCAGGACGGCACGCCCATCGTCACCGGCGCGTCCCATGCGCTGCCCTCGCGCATCTTCGGCGGCGCGCGGGAGATCAATGTCTGGCTGCCGCCGGGCTACGCGAAGGATGCGACGCGCTATCCCGTGCTCTATGTGCTCGACGGCGGGCTTGATCAGGACTTCGGCCACATCGCCGGCCTCGCGGACCTCGGCGCGCTGAGCTGGACCTTCGAGACCTTCATCGTGGTGGGCGTGCGCACGCAGGACCGCCGCCGCGAACTGACGCCGCCGCCCGCCGACCCGCGCTACACGAAGGCTTTCCCGCAGGCCGGCGGCGCCGCGGACTTCCGCCGTTTCCTCACGCAGGAGGCGATCCCGTTCGTGGAGGGCCGCTACCGCACCGCGCCGCGCCGCACGCTGATGGGGGAATCGCTGGCGGGGCTGTTCGTGGTGGACACCTTCCTGCACAGCCCGCAGGCGTTCCAGGACTACATCGCCGTGAGCCCCAGCCTGTGGTGGGACGACAAGGCGCCGGCGCGCGATGCGGCCGCAGCACTCGCACGGCACGCGCCGTCCGAGCGGCGGCTCTACCTCGCCATCGCGGACGAAGGCGGCACGATGGGCGCGGCCATGGACACGCTGGTGCGCACGCTGCGCGCGCGGCCGCCGGCGGGCCTGCAGTGGACGTTCAGGGACTTCAGCACCACCGAGACGCACGCCACCATTTACCACGCCGCCGCGCTCGACGCCCTGCGCACCCTCTATAAGCTGCCCCCCTACGATACCGGCCCCACGCACTGGTACATGATCGAAGGGGCAGGTCCGCCCTAGACTCACGCGCAACCGGCGGGCCAGTCTCGCCGCGCCAACCCCACGCCGGATGGAGGAAAGGAAACGCATGTCCGCACGCGCCACGTCTCTCGGCTTCGACGCCGCCCGCCTCGCGCGCATCGACGCGTTCCTCGCCGAGAAGTACCTCGCGCCGGGCAAGCTGCCGTGCGCGATGACGCTGGTCGCCCGCGGCGGCGAGGTGGCGCACTGGGGCGTGCAGGGCTTCGCCGATGTGGAGCGCGGCGCGCCGCTCGCGGAAGACACCGTGTTCCGCATCTACTCGATGACCAAGCCCATCACCTCCGTGGCGTTGATGATGCTGGTGGAGGAAGGCAAGATCGCGCTGGACGATCCCGTGCATCGCCACATCCCCGCTTGGCGCGATCTCGGCGTGTACGAAGCGGGCTTCATCGGCGCATGGAGGACCGCGCGCCCGCAGCGCCCCATGCTGGTGGTCGACCTGCTGCGCCACACCTCGGGACTCACCTACGGCTTCCAGAACCGCACCAACGTGGACGCCGCCTACCGCAAGCGCGGCATCGGCGTGCTGCCGCACAAGGACGGCACGCTCGACACCATGATCGAGGCGCTGGCGACGACGCCGCTGGAGTTCTCGCCCGGCGCGGCGTGGAACTATTCGGTGTCCACCGACGTGTGCGGCTACCTTGTGGAGAAGATTTCGGGCACGCCCTTCCCGCAGTTCCTGCGCGAGCGCATCTTCGCCCCGCTGGGTATGCACGACACCGCCTTCGAGGTGGCGCCGGAGGCGCAACCGCGGTTCGCCAGCTGCTACGCGGCCGGCCCCGGCGGCGCGATGGTGAAGCAGGACGACGCCGCCGCCAGCAGCTACCTTGCGCCGCCGGCCTTCGTGTCCGGCGGCGGAGGGCTTGTCTCCACCGCGGCGGACTACCTGCGCTTCTGCCGCATGCTGCTCAACGGCGGCGCGCTGGAGGGCAAGCGCCTGCTGGGGCGCAAGACCGTGGAGCTGATGACGCAGAACCACCTGCCCGGCGGCAAGTCGCTGTCGGACCTGTCGCAGTCGCTGTTCAGCGAGGCCGCTTACGACGGCATCGGCTTCGGCCTCGGCTTCTCCGTCACCACCGATCCCGCGCGCACGCTGCTGCCCGGCAGCGCGGGCGAATACTCCTGGGGCGGCGCCGCAAGCACCTACTTCTGGATCGACCCGAAGGAGGAGCTGATCGTCATCTTCATGACCCAGTTCCTCCCGTCGACGCTGTATCCGTTGCGCCGGGAGCTGCGGACGATGGTGTACGCGGCGCTGGAGTAGCGCATCGCACGGCGCATCATTGCGCCGCCAGCTTTTCCGCCAGGTCCGCCAGCCGCTGTGTGGCGTCCACTTTCGCCGATGCGCGCGCGGCGGCGGCGCGCACCGACAGATCGTGCGTGTCGGCGAGCCGGTTGCCCAGCAGCGCGGCCAACGACTGCGGATTGAAATCGTACTCGGGGATCGCATCGGCGGCGCCGATGCCGGTCAGCGCCTGGGCGTTGGCGGTCTGGTGATCGTCGGCGGCGATGGCGAGCGGCACCAGGATCGACGGGCGCCCCGCCGCCTGCAGCTCCGTCACCGTGGAGGCGCCGGCGCGCGCGATCACGAGATGCGTGGACGCAAGGCGCGCGCCCATGTCCTTGAAGAACGGCTGGATGTCGGCTTTCACGCCCATCTGCGCGTAGCGGGCGCGCACTGCGCCCACCTGCTCCTCGCGCGCCTGCTGCGTGATCTCGAGGCGGTTGCGCAGGTCGGTGGGCAGCAGCGCCACGGCCTCCGGCGTCACCTCGCCGAACAGGCGCGCGCCCTGGCTGCCGCCGGTGACGAGCACGCGCAGCGGCGCGCCGGGCGCGGCGATCTGGTAGGCGGCGTCGCGCGCTTCGAGGATCGCCGGGCGCACGGGATTGCCCACCACCACCTTGCGCTGCGCGGCGGCGGGCGGCAGCCGGTCCAGCCGCTCGAACCCGCACGCCACCGCCGCCACGCGCGCGGCATAGGTGCGGTTCACGCGGCCGAGCACGGCGTTCTGTTCATGGATCAGCACCGGCCGCTTCTGCGCAAGCGCCGCCTCCAGCGCCGGCAGCGAGGGATAACCGCCGAAGCCCGCGACGATCGCGGGCTCCATCACCTTCAGGCTCTTGCGGGCGGCGGCGATGCCGCGCGTGATCGTCAGCGCCGCCGCCGCGATCTTGAACGGGTTCATGCCCTGGATGGTGGCGGCGGGCACATCCTCGATAGCGTCGGCGGGAAAGCCCTCGGCGTAGCGGCGCCCGCGCGCATCGGTCATCAGCACCACGCGCCAGCCGCGCGCGCGCAACTCTCCCGCGAACGCGGCGGCGGGAAAGAGGTGCCCTCCCGTGCCGCCCGCAGCCACAAGCGCGGTGCGCGTCATGGGACGGCCTTTCCGTGCAGGTAGGCGCCGGGCCGCTCGCGCAGCAACGCAAGCGCGAGGCCAAGCGTAAGCGCAGACCCGATCAGCGCCGAGCCCCCGTAGGACACCAGCGGCAGCGTCATGCCCTTGGCCGGCGTAAGGCTCGCATTCACGGCCATGTGGATCGCCGCCTGCACGGTGAACAGCAGGATGAGGCCCGATGCGGCGAGCTGCGCGAACGGATCGACGAGGCGCGCCGCGCGGCGCAGGCCGTACCACGCGATCAGCACGTAGAGTGCGATGAACCCGATGGAGGCCATCCAGCCGAACTCCTCGGCCGCCGCCGCGTACACGAAATCCGCATGCGCATCGGGCAGCGACACCTTCACCACGCCCTCGCCGGGCCCGCGTCCGAACACGCCGCCCGAGGCGATGGCGTCGAGCGCGCGCGATATCTGGAAGGCCTGCTGGCCGGGATCGAGGAAATCGTCGATGCGCGCGCGCACATGCGGCGCCATGCGATAGGCCAGCGCCCCGCCGATGGCCGCCGCCGCCGCACCGCCCGCAAACAGCCTCCACGACGCGCCCGCCAGATACAGCATCGCCGCCAGCACGAGGCCGAGCAGCGCCGTCTGCCCGTAGTCCGGCTGCGGCACCAGCAGCGCCGCGGTGATCCCGTAAAGAAGACACGCCGCCGCCGCACCGGGGAAGCCGCGTTGCGTGATCCCCGCCGACAGCATCCACGCCATGGCGATGACGAGCGCAGGCTTGGCGAACTCGGACGGCTGCAGCGAGTGGCCCGCAAAGCGCAGCCAGCGCTGCGCGCCCTTGGCCTCGTGACCGACCAGCAGCACCAGCGCCAGCAGCGCCAGCGCGCCCGCCAGCATCAGCACGCCCGCGCGCCGCACCGCGATGGCGGGCCACCAGCATACCGCCGCCGCCGCCAGCGCCGCCGCCAGCGCAAACGCGCCCTGGCGCAGGGCGAAGGCGAAGGTGCTGTCATAGCCCATGCGCGCCGCCGCCGCCGGGCTTGCGGTGAGCGCAAACAGGAACCCGAACAGCAGCAGCAGCACCCCGCTCACCAGCAGCGTGCGGTCGTGGCCGCGTGCGAACGCGTGCAGGCGGTCCAGCGCTGCGTTCATGCCTTCGCCCGTTCGTGCATCACGTCGCCCAGCGCCGCGACGAGCGACTTGAAGTGATCGCCGCGGGCCTCGAAATCCTTGAATTGGTCGAACGACGCGCACGCCGGCGACAGCAGCACCACCGCCTCGGAATCGCGGGCGGCGCGCGCATCGCGGAACGCCTGCGCCACCGCCTTGTCCATCGTGCCGCACTGTGCGGACGGCGTGTGCCCGTTCAGCGCCGCCGCGAACAGCGGCGCCGCCTCCCCGATCAGGTAGGCCTTCACCACGCGCGGGAAGAAGCGGGCGAGACTTTCGATGCCGCCGTCCTTGGCCTTGCCGCCGGCGATCCAGTACACGCGCGGATAGACCGCCAGCGCCTGCGCGGTGGCCTCGGCGTTGGTGGCCTTGCTGTCGTTGATGAAGCGCACGCCCTCCACCGCGCCGGCGAGTTCGAGGCGATGGGCAAGGCCGGGGAACGTGGCGATCGCAGCGGCGATGTCGCGCACGCTCACGCCCAGAGCGCGCGCGGCGGCATAGGCGGCGGCGACGTTCTGCGCGTTGTGGCGGCCGGGCAGCGTGATGGCGTCGGCGAGGTTCATCACCAGTTCCGCACGCCCGCCCTGCGCATCGTAGAGGCGCCCGCCCAGCGTGGACACGCCGCGGCTCAGCGCCTGCCCCGCCGACACCGGCGAGACGTTGCGGCGCATCGACGTGAGCTCCGTGCAGATGCGCGCGCCGTGCGCGTCGTCGACGCCCACCACCGCCATGTCGCCCGCGCCCTGGTTGCGGAAGATGCGCGTCTTGGCGGCGAGGTAGCCCGCCATGTCGCCATGGCGGTCGAGGTGGTCGGGCGTGAGGTTGAGGAACACCGCCACGCTGCAGCGCAGGCTTTCGGTGAGATCGAGCTGGTAGGAGGACAGCTCCAGCACGTAGATCGCGCCCGCATGCAGGGGCTCAAGACCCAGCACGCCCGCGCCGATGTTGCCACCCACGCGCACGTCGCGCCCCGCGCTCTGCAGGATGTGGCCGATCAGCGAGGTCGTCGTCGACTTGCCGTTGGTGCCGGTGACGCCCACGATTTTCGGCCGCGCATGCGCGGGCAGCGCGTTCACCGCGCGCGCGAACAGTTCGATGTCGCCCACGATGGGCACGCCCACCGCACGCGCCAGCTCCACCACGCGGTGCGGGCGCGGATGCGTGAGCGGGATGCCGGGAGAGAGCACGAGTGCAGCGAAGTTGCGCCAGTCGCGCTGGTTGATGTCCGACAGCGGCACGCCCGCGGCGTCCGCCGCCGCGCGCGCGGCCTCGTTGTCGTCCCATGCGTGCACGATCGCGCCGCCTGCGGCGAGCGCCCGGGCGGCCGACAATCCGGACCGCGCCAGCCCGAACACGGCCACCTCGCGGCCGGCGAATTCGGTGATCGCGATCATGGCCTCACCGCAGCTTCAGCGTGGCGAGGCCCGCCAGCGCGAAGATCACCGACACGATCCAGAACCGGATCACGATGGTGGGCTCCTGCCAGCCGAGCTTCTCGAAGTGGTGGTGGAACGGCGCCATCAGGAACACGCGCTTGCCCGTGGCCTTGAAGACCGCCACCTGGATCATCACCGACAGCGCCTCGGCGACGAACAGGCCGCCGATGATGGCCAGCACGATCTCGTGCTTGGCCGCCACCGCCACCGCGCCCAGCAGCCCGCCCAGCGCCAGCGACCCCGTATCGCCCATGAACACCCGCGCGGGCGGTGCATTGAACCACAGAAAGCCGAGGCCCGAGCCCAGCAACGCACCCAGCAGCACCGCGAGTTCGGCGACGCCCTTCACGTGATGGATGCCGAGATACTCCGAATAGTCCGCCCGGCCCACGAGATAGACGATTAACCCGAACGCCGCCGCGGCGATCATCACCGGCACGATGGCGAGGCCGTCGAGCCCGTCGGTGAGGTTCACGGCGTTGCCTGCGCCCACGATCACGAACATCCCGAACAGCGTGAAGAACACACCGAGCGGCACCATGAAGTTCTTGAAGAACGGCACGGCCACCGAAGTGAAATCCCCGCCCTTCAGCAGCGCTTCCCAGAACATCATGCCGTGCACGGCGTCCTCGCTGGCGCGCCACTGCGCGGCCAGCATGATCAGCACCGCGGCGAGCGCGACCATGAATTCGAGCGCAAGGCGCAGCCGCGAGGAGAGGCCATCGGCCTTCTGCTTGGTCACCTTGCGGAAATCGTCCACGAAGCCGATGGCGCCGAAGCCGAACGTCACCAGCAGCACCGCCCACACGTAGGGGTTGGTGAGGTCCCCCCAGAGCAGCCCCGCGAAGGCGAGGCTGAACAGGATGATGAAGCCGCCCATGGTGGGCGTGCCCTTCTTGGTGAGCAGGTGGCCCGCGGGGCCGTCCTCGCGGATCGGCTGGCCCTTGCCCTGCTTGAGGCGCAGCCAGTCGATCATCGGCTTGCCGATGACGAACGCCACGAACAGCGCCGTCACGATCGCCCCGCCCGTGCGGAACGTGATGTAGTTGAACAGGTTGAAGAGCTGGTTCTGCTCGTCAAGACTACCGAGGAACGGAAGCATCTAAGAAATTGTCCTTATGCCTTGGCAAGCGTTTTGAGCGATTCCACGAGCGTGAACATCTTCGAGCCGTTCGAGCCTTTCACCAACACCACGTCGCCGCTGCGCAGCGCCGCCTGAACGAGAGGGGTGAGCGCGGCCGCCGAGTCGGCATGGCCGCCGCGCTGGGCCTCCGGCAGCGCGTCCCACAGCGCCTTCATGCGCGGGCCCGCGCAGAACACGAGATCGGCGGCGCCGGCGAGGCCGGGCGCAAGCCCCGCGTGGTAGGCCAGTTCATCCTTGCCGAGTTCGAGCATGTCGCCCAGCGCCGCGATCCGGCGCCCGCCCGGCCCCGGCGTGCGCGCCGCCAGCGTGCGGAACGCGGCCTCCATGGAGGCGGGGTTGGCGTTGTAGGCGTCGTCGAGCAGCGTGAACGCGCCGTCGGCCGTCTCCACCGTCACCGCCTTGCCGCGTCCCGCCGGCGCGCTGAAGTCGGCCAACGCGTGGGCGGCGGCGTGCAGGTCTGCGCCCGCGACATCCGCGGCGGCGAGCGCGGCGACGCTGTTGAGCGCCCAGTGCGCGCCCGCGGCGCCGATGCGGTAGCGGATCTGGCGGCCAAGGATGTCGGCCTCGGCGATGGCGTGGTCGTCGTGCAGGTCGAACTTGAGGAGCCGCGCCTCGCACGCCGCGTCGCGGCCGAACCGGATCACCGTGCGCGCGCGCTCCTCCGCGCGGTTGACCAGGATCTGCGCGGCCGGCGCATCGTACGGCACGACGGCCACGCCATCGGCCGTGAGACCGGCGTACACATCGGCCTTCTCTTCAGCGATCTCCTCCAGCGAGCCCAGCGCCTCGATGTGCGCCGGCGCGATGGTGGTGATCAGCGCCACGTGCGGCGCCACGAACCTGGCGAGCGGCGCGATCTCGCCGCGATGGTTCATGCCGATCTCGAACACGCTGTAGCGTGTGGACGCCGGCATGCGCGCCATGGTCAGCGGCACGCCCCAGTGATTGTTGTAGCTGGCGACGGAGGCGTGCGTGGGCGCCTGGGCGGCGAGACACGCGGCCAGCAGCTCCTTGGTGGATGTCTTGCCCACCGACCCCGTCACCGCGATGCGCCGAGCGCCGGCGCGTTCGCGGGCGGCGGCCCCCAGACGACCCAGCGCCAGCAGCACATCGTCGACTGCCAGCAGCGGGCCTGCGCCCGCCACGCGCGCCTCGTCGCTCACCAGCGCCGCACACGCGCCCTTCGCGAAGGCGTCACGCACGAAGTCATGCCCGTCGCGCACGTCGGCAAGCGCCACGAACAGGTCGCCCGGCTTCAGCGTGCGGGTGTCGATGGAGACGCCCGTGGCGATCCATGCATCGGCGCCGATGAGCGTGCCGCCCATGGCGTCGGCGGCGTCCTCGGCAAGCCAGAGCGCTTCAAGCATCAGCCGCCTCCCGTGCATTCAGCGCAAGCGCTGCAACCGCCTGGTCCGCGAACGGATGGACGACGCCGGCGACGATCTGGCCCGTCTCGTGGCCCTTGCCCGCGATCAGCAGCGCATCCCCGGCCTTCAGCATGGACACCGCCTCCCCGATGGCCTGCGCGCGGTCGCCGATCTCCAGCGCACCGGGCGCCTCGGCTAGGATGGCGCGGCGGATGTGTGCGGGAGTCTCAGAGCGCGGATTGTCGTCGGTGACGATCACCACGTCGGCGAGTTTCGCGGCGATGGCGCCCATCTGCGGCCGCTTGCCCGCGTCGCGGTCGCCGCCGCAGCCGAACACCAGCACGATGCGCCCCGGCGCGTGCGGGCGCGCGGCGCGCAGCAGCACGTCGAGGCCGTGCGGCGTGTGCGCGTAGTCCACGAACACGTGCGCACCCTCACGCGTCGCGCCGATGTGTTCGAGGCGGCCCTTCACGGGCTTCAGCGCCGCCATGCCCGCCCATACGTCATCGGGCTTCGCGCCCAGCGACAGCGCCAGCGCGGCGGCGGCCACGGCGTTCAGCGCCTGGAATTCGCCGATCAGCGGCAGCGTCACGCGCGCGCTTGCGCCGTACCAACGGAGGTCGAGCGTCTGCCCGTTCGGACGCGGCTGGATCTCCGCGATCTTCAATCCGTCGGCGCCCGCGCGCCAGCCGCACATCACGACGCCGAGCCCGCGCGCGCGCGCCGCCGCCTCGAAGGCCGGCGCTTCGGCGGCGTCGGCGTTGACGATCGCGGGCTGACCGGGCTTGAGCAGCGCCCACAGCCTCAGCTTCGCGTCGCGATAGCCGTCCATCGTCCCGTGATAGTCGAGATGATCCTGCGTGAGGTTGGTGAAGGCGCCGGCGGCCAACGTCACGCCGTCGAGGCGGTGCTGGTCCAGGCCGTGGCTGGACGCCTCCATGGCCGCGTGCGTGACGCCGGCGTCGGCCAGCATCTGCAGCGTCTCGTGGATCGCCACCGGATCGGCCGTGGTGTGGCCGAGGTCATGCACCTGATCGCCCCAGATGGCGCCCAGCGTGCCGAGGCTGGCGGACTGCACGCCGCCATGCGCCCAGATCTGGCGCAGGAAATCGACGGTGGAGCTTTTGCCGTTGGTGCCGGTGACCGCCACCACCGCGGCAGGCTGGCGCGGCGCGAGGCGGGCCGCGGCGCGGGCGAGCGCGCGGCGCGGATTGGCGCTGCGGATCTGCGGCACGCCGGGATCGGCGGCGAGATCGCCCGCCGAGAGCACGGCGGCTGCGCCCTGTGCCACCGCCTGCGCCACGAAATCGCGGCCGTGGTTCGCCGCGCCGGCAAGCGCTGCGAACACGAAGCCCGGACGCACGCGGCGGCTGTCGGCGGTCAGGCCGGCGATCTCCACGGCGCCAGCCTCCGGCGGCACGCCTTCCTCAAACAGGGCATCCAGCCTCAAGGGGTCGCACTCCCGCTCGGCGCCGCGTTCTGCGTCGCCAGGAACGGCGCGATCCGCGCCACCGTGCGCCCCACAGCGGGGGCCGCCACCGCGCCGCCGGTGGCGAGGTTGCCGTTCTCCGCAGTGCGCCGGGGTTCGTCGAGCGCCATCACGATCACATAGCGCGGCGACCGCGCCGGGAATACGGCGGCGAAGCTGGAGAACAGCCGGTCAGGATCATATTTCCCGTCCGCGCCGGGCTTTTCGGCGGTGCCTGTCTTGCCGGCGATGTCGAGGCCCTGGAGGTCGGCGCGCATGGCCGTGCCCTCGATCACCACGTCGCGCATCAGCTGCAGGGTTTCGGCGGCGGCGAGCGGCGAGAACACCGGCATGGCGCGCACCGGATCGCCCTCCGTGTGGCGGCGCAGCGTGGGCACCACGCGGGCGCCGTCGTTGACGAACACCGTGTACGCCCCGGCCAGCCCGACCAGCGAGGGCGCAAGGCCGTGGCCGTAGCCGAGGATGGCGGTGGTGACCCGGTCGGCGGCGCGCGGGCGCAGGGGTTCGGGGCTCTCCGCGAGTTCGATGCCCGCACGATCGAACAGGCCGAGCTTCGTCAGGTAGGCCCGCTGCTTTTCGGCGCCCAGGCGCAGCGCGATGTCCGCCATGGCCACGTTGGAGGAATGCGCCATCGCCTCGCGCGCGGTGGCGGGGCCGGCGAAGGGGTGCGGATCGCGGATCGCCACACCGTCGACGGTGAGCGTGCGGGTGAGATCGAACCGCTCGGCCAGGCGCAGGGCGTCCGTGTCGAGCCCCATGGCGGCGGTGAACGGCTTCAGCGTGGAGCCCATCTCGTACACCGCGCCCGCGGCGCGGTTGAGCCTGGCGGACTCCGCGCCCGCGGCCGGCGTGTTGGGATCGACCTGCGGCCACGAGGCCAGCGCCAGCGTCTCGCCGGTCCGCCCGTCGAGGATCACCGCCGCCCCGCCCTTCGCCTTGGCGCCCCAGGCGGCGTCGGCCAGTTCGCTTTCCAGCGCGTACTGCACCCGCAGGTCGATGGAGAGCGCGAACGGTCGGCCCGCAGCGGCGGCGCGGCGGATGTCTTCGTCGAGCGCGCGCTCCACGCCGGCGAGCCCCGCCTGGTCGCGGTCCACGAAGCCGAGCGCGTGCCCCGCCAGCGATCCGTTGGGATAGACGCGGCGCGCCTCCGACTCGAAGGTGACGCCGGCGATGCCGAGATCGTGCGCCGCGCGCCGCTGCGAGGCGGTGAGCCCGCGCTTGAGATAGACGAGCTTGCGGTCGCTGCGCAGGCGCCGCTCCGTTTCCGCCGCATCGAGACCGGGCAGCGCGGCCGCGAGACGGCGCGCGGCTGCGGCGGGATCCCAGATCTTCGCGGGCTCCGCGGCGAGGATGAAGCCCGGCAGCGTGGTGGCGAGGAGCAGGCCGTTGCGGTCGACGATGTCGGCGCGCACGGGATGGTTCGGCGTCGGCGCAGGCGCTGCGGCGCGGGCGGACTCCGGCGCGCCGGCGAACGACAGCTGCACCGCGCGCGCGCCCAGCACCACGAACACCGCGAGCATCACGGCGAGCATCCGGTTGATCCGCCGCGCCGCCGGCGCCGCCTCGATCACCGGCGCATCGCCGCCCGGCAAGGAATGAACGTCGATGGCGGCCATCAGGGACGCTGCGCCTGCGGCCCGGGAGCGGCCAGCGCCGCCACAGGCTTCTTCTGGTCCCGCGTGGCGGGGGCCATGGCCAGTTCACGCCGCGCCAGCGCCTCCACGCGGCGGGGACTTTCCAGATACTGCACTTCCGCCGCAAGCCCGCGCGCCTCGTCGCGCTGGGCGGCCACCGTCGCCTCCAGGTCGCCGATGCGCTTGCGCGCGGCGGCGGCGTCGGTCTTCGCCTTGAAGACGCCCACCGCCAGCATGAGGATGATCACCAGCGCCACCGGCGTGAACCAGCGGCCACCGAAGTCGCGCAGACCGTGCAGGAGCGCGCTCACAGCCGCGCCCATTCCGCCAGCGCCACGGGCGCGAGGTCGCGGGCGTCGTACGGCCCCCAGCCGGGCGCATCGGTGCGCACCGCCACCCGCAGCTTGGCCGACCGCGCCCGCGGGTTGGCGGCCAGCTCCTTCTCCGAGGGCGCGATGGCCTTCTTCTGCGGAAGATCGAACGACGGACGCTTGCCCGCCGGCCGTTCCGGCGCGTGGCGCGAGCCGCCGCCGTCGCCGCCCCCCCGGGCGACCATGAATGTCTTCACCAGCCGATCCTCCAGCGAATGGAACGACACCACCACGAGTCGCCCGCCCGGCTTCAGCCTCGTTTCGGCTGCGGCGAGCGCGCGCGCCAGTTCACCCAGTTCATCGTTCACCAGCATCCGCAGCGCCTGGAAGGTGCGGGTGGCGGGATGGGTGCGCGCGCCCTTGCGGCCGCCGAGGGCGTTTTCCACCAGATCGGCCAGCCGGCCGGTGGTGGCGATGGGCGCCTCTCGGCGGGCCTCCACCAGCGCGCGCGCGATGCGGCGACTGGCCGGCTCCTCGCCCAGCGCCCAGATGGCGTCGGCCAGCGCGGCTTCGGTAAGGCGCGCCACCGCATCCGCGGCAGTCGGCCCGTGGCGGCCCATGCGCATGTCGAGCGCGGCGTCGAAGCGGAAGGAGAAGCCGCGGTCGGGCTCGTCGAGCTGGAAGGAGGAGACGCCAAGATCGAGCGCGATGGCGTCCACCGGTTCCGGGACGAGCGTGGCGAGATCGCCGAAGCGGCCTTCGCGGGCCTCGAACCGCCAGGGCGTGAGCCGGGCGAAGGCGCGGGCGCGCTCGATGGCGTCGGGATCGCGGTCGAGGCCGATGACCTTGCAGTCGGCGGCTTCCAGCAAGGCGCGGGTGTAGCCGCCGCCGCCGAACGTGGCGTCAACCATGATCTCCCCGGCCTTGGGCGCCATGGCGGCGACCGCTTCGTGCAGTAGCACCGGCGCGTGGCTCATGAGGCGCTCCGCGCCAGCAGCGCCCGCTTCTCGGCGGCCTTGGCCCGGGCCTCGGCGATGCGGGCCTCCAGCAGGGCCGGCGACCAGATTTCGAACCGCTCGGACAGCCCCACGAAGGCCGCCTTGCCGTTGAGCTGGGCGTGGGCGCGGAGATCTTCCGGCAGCGAGGCGCGGCCGGTCTCGTCGAGGTCGAGCGCGCGGGCCTCCCCGAAGATGGCGTAGTCGAGGTCGTCGCGCAGGTCGTCGAACTCGCCGCGGGCGGCCAGCGCAGTCTGGTAGCGGGCGAGCAGGCCGAGGTCCCCGCCCTCAAGGTACGGCCCACGGTAGGACGGCCAGACATAGACCCGTCCGCGCCCGTCCTCCCCGCCCTTCAGCAGCGCGCGGAACGGCGCAGGCACGGAAGCCCGCCCCTTGGCGTCGACGCCCACGATGTGCGTGCCGAGGAACATGCACGCCAGCCCATTGACCCGCGCCCCCATCGGCGCTGGTCGGGCACATATGGGCATACATGGGATAGTTTGGGAAGGGGCGGAATTATGGCGTGGATGGTTAGGATTGCGTGAACGGCGCGAACAGTTTGCCCCCGACCCGAGAAAGTCTTACTCTTACCGGTAGGAGTAATACATGCGGATCACCAGCAAGGGTCAGGTCACCATCCCCCAGGACATCCGCGAGAAGGCGGGCCTCCTGCCGGGGACAGACGTGGAGTTCGTCTACGAGGACGGGGTCGTGCGGCTGAGGCAGGCAGCGGCAGGCGACTTGGGAACCACGCGCGCGGCGCGGGCGATCGCGCGGCTGAAGGGCTCCGGGGACGTCAGGATGACCACCGACGAGATCATGGCGCTGATGCGGGGCGACCCGGCGGAAGTATGATCCTCGTCGATTCCAACATCCTCATCGACCTGAGCAGCAACGACCCGGTCTGGAGCGATTGGTCCGCGAGCGCGCTGCATGCCGCCATGGACGCCGACGTGCTCGCGCTCAACCCGATCATCTATGCGGAAGTCTCCGTCCGGTTCCGGTCGATGGATGATCTGGAGGATGCGCTGGAGCTGTTTGCATTCCAGCGCCGCGCCCTGCCCTATGAATCAGCATTTCTGGCCGGGAAGGCCTTCACCCAGTATCGGCGCCTCGGCGGCGCGCGAACCTCGCCCCTGCCGGACTTCTTCATCGGCGCACACGCCGCGGTGGAGGGCTTGACCCTGCTGACGCGTGATCCGCGGCGTTACAGCCGCTACTTTCCCGGCGTGAGGCTGATCGCCCCGGAGGTCCCATGACGAAGCACCGGATCTTTTCCGTCAGTTTCGCGAGCGTCTATCCGCACTACGTGGCGAAGGCCGAGAAGAAGGGCCGCACGAAGGCGGAGGTGGACGAGATCATCCGCTGGCTGACGGGCTACAGCCAGCAGGCGCTCGACGCGCACATCGCCGCGAAGACGACCTTCGAGGACTTCTTCGCCGACGCCCCGCAGCTGAACCCCGCGCGCGCCCTGATCAAGGGCGTGGTCTGCGGCGTGCGGGTGCAGGAGATCGCGGACCCGGGCATGCGGGAGATCCGCTACCTCGACAAGCTGATCGACGAACTTGCCAGGGGCAAGGCGATGGAGAAGGTTTTGCGCACGTAGCAGCGCCCGTTTCACCCAGCGATCCGCCCCGGGGACACCGTGAACTACCGCCACGCCTTCCACGTGGGCAACCACGCCGACATCCTGAAGCACGCCTGCCTCGCGCTCGTGCTGGAGCACCTGCGGCGCAAGGCGACCCCGTTCGTGGTGATGGACACCCACGCCGGCCGCGGCCGCTATGCGCTCGACGGCGAGGAAGCGACCCGCAGCCCCGAGTGGCGCGCCGGCGTGGGCCGGCTGTGGGACTGGGCGGAGGCGCCGCCGGAGCTTGGCCCCCTGATGGCCGCCATCCGCGCAGCGAACGAGGGGGAGACGCTGGCCGCCTATCCGGGCTCCCCGCTGCAGGCCCTGCACGGCATGCGCCCCGACGACCGCCTGACGGCCTGCGAGCTGCACCCCGAGGAGGCGGGCGCGCTGCGCCGGCGCCTGGCCGACGATCCCCGCGCCCAGGTGCACGAGCGCGACGGCTTTGAGGCGATGGGCGCCCTTCTGCCGCCGCCCGAACGGCGCGGCCTCATCCTGATCGACCCGCCCTACGAGGACCGCGATCTCGACATGGGCCGGTCCATGAAGGCGCTGAAGCGGGCGCTCGTGCGGTTCGGCTACGCGACGTACCTGTGGTGGCGGCCGCTGAAGGACCTGCGCGAGATCGAGCGCGCCGATGCGGAGATCACGTCCGGGGGCCTTGTGAAGGCGCTGCGCGCCGATCTGGCGGTGGACCGCGCCACGCCCGAGGGCCGGCTGGTGGCGTCCAGCATGCTGGTGATCAATCCGCCCTACACGCTGGAGGCGCAGCTGGGCGCGCTGCTGCCCCCGCTCGCCGCGCGGCTCGCGCTCAGCGACAAGGCAGGCTGGCGGGTGGAGGCGACGGCGGGCGCAGGCTAGAGTTTCCCATCGATGCTCTGGAGCCTCCCTTGATCCGTTCACTTGTTCTGGCCGCGCTGTCGCTCGCCCTCGCCGCCTGCTCGCCGCCGCAGGCCGCCAAGGAGGCGCCGGCAGCCCCGCCCGCCGCCGACGCCGTCGTCTCCGCGCGCGGCGAGGGCGAGATCGTGGTGCTGCAGCCGGAGTACGCCGCCGTCACCATCCGCCACGCGCCGATCCCGGAGTACGGCATGGGCGCCATGACCATGGAGTTCACCGCCGACAGCGCCGACGTGCTGAAGGGCCTCAAGGTCGGCGACAAGGTGACCTTCGAACTGAAGGGCCCGACGGAGATCGCCACCATCGCCGCGGCGCCGCCGTCTCCATGAGTCAGCTCCGCACGGCGCGACGCGCCTGCGGGTTTGCTTGGACGTCTGCCCTCTCTGGAGGGCCGGGGACGCGAGAGCTTCTCGCGGTCGTCAAAGCTTTGGGAAAAAGGGCAAGCAGCCCTCGCGTCCCCGCGATCGTTTTCCGCCAGCTCCGCGCGGAAGGCTCGTTCACCCT
>JAIYAO010000127.1 GCA_027488965.1 Alphaproteobacteria bacterium | reverse complement strand
GGCGCGCCCGCGACCGCGCGATGTAGGTATCGAGGCCGCGCCGCAGCGCCGCCTCCATAAGCGCGTCCTTGCCGGGAAAGTGGTAGTGCAGCAGCCCCGACGTCACGCCCGCTTCGGCGGCGATCGTCTTCACGCTCGCCGTTTCAAGGCCGTCGCGCGCCACCACGGCGAACGCCGCGTCGATGAGGCGATCGCGGGTGGAGGGCTCGGTCACATGCACGGGCATTGGCGCCGGACATGGTGTGTGCTACTGTAGAACATGCGCTCGATGACCGTCCGCGAAGCCAACCAGAACTTCTCCCGCCTCCTTGCGGAGGTGGAGCAGGGGGAAACCGTTCTTATCAAAAAGAACGGGCGTGTGGTCGCCGAACTGCGCCCCCGCGCCGATGATCCCGCCGACGATCCGGAATGGGTCGCAAAGCGCGACGCCATGCTCGCGCTCATGCAGGCTTGGCCGGATCGGGGGTATGCGGTCGGCGAGATCACGGAAGCCGACAAGTACGGCGACGCCTGAGCCGTGGCGCGCGTCAGCATCGACAGTAACATCCTTGTCTACGGGGCCCTTGAGCCGCAGTCGGAGAAGGGACGGCGCGCGCAATGGATCATCGCGCTGTGCGCCGCGCGCGGCGTGTTGAGCCATCAGGCGCTGCTGGAGTTCGTCGCGGTCGTGCGGCGGCGCGCGCCGGACCTGCTGGCGCAGGCGCTCGCGCAGGCCGAAGCGTGGTCACAGACGTTCGAAACCGCACCGACAAGCGACCGCGTCTTTGCGGATGCGCTGGCGATGGTGCGCCTGCATCAATTCGAGGTGTGGGACGGGGTGATCTGGGCGTCGGCGCGTCACGCGGGCGCAAGTGTCCTGCTCAGCGAGGACATGCAGGACGGCTTTGCGAAGGACGGCTTGCGCGTGCTGAACCCGTACCTGCTCGATGACGCAGCGCTTAAGGCGCTGGTGGAGAGCTGACTAGAGCCGCGCGCGCTTGGCCAGGATGCGCTCCGGCCTGCGAACGGATGCAGGCTACAGCGACCTTAGTCTCGCTGCGGCCTCGACAATCTCTTGCATCCGTTCGGGCCATCGG
The DNA here is from genome assembly GCA_027488965.1 of Alphaproteobacteria bacterium. GTDB lineage: Bacteria > Pseudomonadota > Alphaproteobacteria > Caulobacterales > Aquidulcibacteraceae > VFBF01. The sequence goes on along the minus strand of JAIYAO010000127.1, from coordinate 36,850 downwards.
GGCGATACGCGCACAGTTTCTCGTCCTGCCTCCAGACGTTCGAGGGGTGGGTGGATGCTCACACCAACAGCCCACACCGAGGATGCACCATCGTTTTTGGGCATGGGATCAACGAGAAATATGAGGTGGGCCTCAAAGCCCACTGGACGCCACGTGGACGTCAGCCGCCAGTACTCTTCAAGCCACCAGTCATCCCGTTCGAGTCGCGTGACTTGCCAGCCCGCACTTTCGAGCGCTGCCCGGAGTGTCAGTGCGTCCAGAGCGCTTATCACGCACCACTACCGCGGCGCGCGCTTCGCCAGGATGCGCTGCAGCGTGCGGCGGTGCATGTTCAGGCGGCGCGCGGTTTCGCTGACGTTGTGGCCGCACAGTTCGTAGACGCGCTGGATGTGCTCCCAGCGCACGCGGTCGGCGCTCATGGGATTGTCCGGCGGGGCGGCCTTGTCGTTCGGCAGCGCCAGCAGCGCCTTCACCACGTCGTCGGGATCGGCCGGCTTGGCCAGATAGTCCAGCGCGCCGGCCTTCACCGCCTGCACGGCGGTGGCGATGTTGCCATAGCCGGTGAGCATCACGACCTTGCAGTCCGCGCGACGCCTGTGCAGCTCCTCCACCACCGAAAGGCCCGTGCCGTCCTCCAGCCGCAGGTCGAGCACCGCGTATTGCGGCGGCGTGTTGCGCGCGATCTCGATGGCTTCCGTCACCGAGCCGACCATCGTCACCTCGAACCCGCGCCCGCCCAGCGCACGGCCCAGGCGCGTGCGGAAGGGGGCGTCGTCGTCGAGGATCAGCATCGACTTGTCGCCGGGAAGGTCGAGCAGTTCGCCGTCGGTCATGGGGCAGGCGCCTTTTCGTGTTTGCGCGCGGTCTGGGGCAGATATGGGATTTGTTGTCAGTTTGTCACGAATCGTGGGCGCCTGCCAAAAGCGGGCCCGCCTCGATCGCCGCGCGCGGCCAGGTCACGCGGACCACGGCGCCCGTCTTCGGGAGCGTCCGGTTTCTCGCCTCGATGCGGGCGCCGGTGCGCTCCAGCAGCGTCTTGGCGATGAAGAAGCCCAGCCCCAGGCCGCCGCCGCCGTCGCCGGGCGCGCGCTCGCTCACGTAGGGTTCTCCAAGACGCGCCAGCACCGACTGGGGGAATCCAGGGCCGTCGTCGCGCACCACGATCTCGATCTCCGTGCCGGTCCAGCGCGCGACCACGTCCACCGTCGCCACCGCGAACCCGACAGCGTTCTCTACGATGTTGCCCAGCCCGTGGATGATTTCGGGGGAGCGGGCGATGTCGGGGGCGCGGGCGCCGTCGGGGCCTGCGTCCTCCACGTGGACGTTGATCTGGGCGCCGAGGCCGCGATGGCGGTCGCACAGTTCGTCCAGCAGCGTCTCCAGCGTGAGGCGCGCGTGCACGGCGTCGCCCTGTTCCTTGCGGCTGGACAGCTGCTTGAGGATCGCCCGGCAGCGCTCGCTCTGCGACACCAGCAGCTGCACGTCCTCCATCAGCGGCGTGTCCTTGTGGGCGGGATCGCGGCCCAGCGTGCGCTCCATCTCCTTCGCCACCAGGTGGATGGTGGCCAGCGGCGTGCCCAGCTCGTGCGCCGCCGCCGCCGCGAGGCCGCCCAGCGCCGACAGCTTCTGCTCGCGGGCCAGCACCGTCTGCACCTCTGAAAGCGCAGCACTCAGCCGCTCCTCCTCCGCCGCCACCCGCCACGCGTAGACGCTGGTGAAGCCCAGGCCGATCAGCACCGCGGCGGCCAGGCCGAACTGGTACACTGCGGGCGGCGCGTAGGATTCGCCCGGCCGCCAGGGTAGGGGCAGGTGCCACAGCGCGATCACGCCCACGCAGATGTACGTGAGCACCGCCAGCGCCACGGTCACCGTCGGGCGTAGCACGATGGCCGACACCGCCACCGGCGCGATGAACAGCATCAGGAACGGGTTGGCCACGCCGCCGGTCAGCGCCAGCAGCACGGCGAGCTGCAGCACGTCGTAGGCCAGCTGCGCGGCGGCCTCCCAGTCGGCCACCACCCCCTGGCTGGGGCGCGCCACCATGAGAAAGATGTTCACCCACGCGCTGATGGCGATGACGCCCAGGCACGCCGCCATCGGCACCTCGAAGCCAAGGCCGTAGCGCACGTAAACCAGCGCCGCCGTCTGCCCGGCGACCGCCAGCCAGCGCAGCAGCACGAGCGTCCGCAACTGGACGCGGCCGGGTCCCGCCCACGATTCCGGGGGCTGGGGGAGGAAGGAGGGCGTGCGCCTCATAGACAAACTTCCTGTTGCGAAACGGACAAACCGTCACAATACATACGTTCCGCGCGGGGGGCGCATGGAACGGGCATGTACTATCCGATCGATGAAATCGACGGGCTCAGCGAACGGCTGGGCGCCGGGCTGACCCGCGCAGGGATCAGGACCACCCGCGAACTGCTGGGCCGGGCCGCCCAGGCGCAGGATCGCGACGCGTTGGCGCGCGCCATCGGCGTGGAGCCCGCGGAGCTGCAGCGCGCCGTGGAGATCGCCGATCTGCTACGGGTCAAGGGCGTGGCGCGGCGCTATGCGGCGCTGCTGCATGCGGCGGAGGTGTGCACCGTCCACGCCCTGCGCAACCAGCACCCGGACGCGCTGTTCGAGGCGGTGGCGGCGGCCAAGGCGCGGGTGCGCAGCGCCTATCGCCTGCCCACGCCGGGCAACGTCCGCGCCTGGATCGAGGACGCCGCAGACCTGCAACCGATCGTCACGTGATCGGACGGCGGATCGACAGGGCCCGCCCGCGCGCCTAGATCGCCGCCATGACCCTGCGTCCCACCCTCGCCGCCCTGCTCGTCTTCGCCGCCGCCGCCTGCGCGCCCGCCGTGGCCCCGCTGCCGAAAACCTGCGCCATCAGCGGCATCGACCGGGTCGGCGGGCCGATCGCGCTGGTGGACGGGGCGGGGGCGCCGGTCACCGAGGCGGCCTTCGCCGGCAAGGCCACGCTGATCTACTTCGGGTTCGCCAACTGCCCGGACATCTGCCCCACCTCGCTGCAGGCCGCCGCCGCGGCCCTCGCCCTTCGGCCCAAGGACGCCGCGCCCCTGAACGTGGCGCTGGTGACCCTCGATCCCGCCCGCGACACGCCCCAGCAGATGGCGCTCTATGTGGACAACGACGCCTTCCCGCCCGGCCTTGTGGGCCTGACCGGCACGGACGCGCAGGTGGACGCCGCCAAGGCCGCCTTCAAGGTGTTCAGCCAGCGCCGGGAGGATCCTGCATCCGCCGGCCAGTACGCGGTGGACCACAGCTCCCTGTTCTACCTGATGGACGCCTCGTGGAAGGCGGCGGCCATCTTCCCCAGCGATCTGCCCCCCGCCGACATCGCCGCCTGCATCGATCACGCACTCGCGAAACGATCCTGACGGGCAGGGGCCCTGCACCCGGGCAGGGCGTTCCGTAACGGCATGCACCCCCTCACATGGGAGAACGCTTTGCGCCCCATGGTTAACCGGCGTCTCATCATGGGGCCGGTCGTGCGCGGTCCGGGGGAGCCCGGACGCCGCGGCATGCTTAACCAGTTTGCAACAGGTACTGCGCAAACCTAAACTTCCGCGGATTTTGCAGCGCAGCATGCGCCGGGGGCAGGACTCACAATGCTCTATTCTCTGTTCGAGATGACTCACATGGTGGTGGCGCCCATGCGCGCGGCCGCCATGGCGCAGACCGCAATGCTGCGGTCGCCGCTCAATCCGGCGAGTGAGTCCTCGATGGTGAAGTCCATCACCGCGGCGTCGGACGTGTTCGAGGCCGTGACCCGCCGCTACCGCAAGCCCGACTGGATGATCGCGTCCACGCGCGTCAACGCGGTGGAGGTGGCGGTGACGCCCACGTCCGTATGGGCCTCACCCTGGTGCAACCTCATCCACTTCGAGCGCGACCCCGGCCAGCTCAAGCGCGCGCGCGGCGACAGGGCCGATCCCGCCGTGCTGCTGGTGGCGCCGCTGTCGGGCCACTACGCCACGCTGCTGCGCGGCACGGTGGAAGCGTTCCTGCCCGACCATGAGGTGTTCATCACCGACTGGGCGGACGCGCGCATGGCGCCGATCTTCGCTGGCCGCTTCGACCTGAATGATTTCGTCGACCACGTGATGACGATGCTGCGCCAGATCGGCCCGGGCGCGCACGTGATCGCGGTGTGCCAGCCGGGGCCCGCGGTGCTGGCGGCGGCGGCGCTCATGTCGGAGGACGACGATCCGTGCCTGCCGGCGGGCATGACGTTCATGGGCTCGCCCATCGACGCGCGCAAATCGCCCACCGTCACCAACAAGCTCGCCGAGGAACGCCCGTTCTCGTGGTTCGAGCAGAACATGATCCACACGGTGCCGATGATGTATCCGGGCGCGTTCCGGCGCGTGTACCCAGGCTTCGTGCAGCTGGCGAGCTTCATGGGCATGAACTGGTCCAGCCACGTGGACGCTCACTACGAGTTCTTCAAAAACCTCACCAAGGGCGCCGACGACGACACCGACAAGCATCGCAAGTTCTACGACGAATATCTGTCCGTGCTCGATCTCACGGAGGAGTTCTACCTGCAGACGATCCGCGAAGTCTTTCAGGAGCACCTCCTGCCGCGGGGCCTGTTCGTGCATCGCGGCCGCGCCGTGCGCCCGGAGTCCATTCGCCGGGTGGCGCTGATGACGGTGGAAGGGGAGTTCGACGACATCTCCGGCATCGGCCAGACGCAGGCGGCCCACGACATCTGCAGCAACATTCCCGTCGCCATGCGTATTGACCACCTGCAGGCCGGCGTGGGTCACTACGGCGTGTTCAACGGCAGCCGATTCCGCACCGAGATCTATCCGCGCCTGCGGGAGTTCATCCGCGTGCACCAGACGACGCGCGCCCCCGCGCGCCGCCCGCGCGCCAAGGCGGAAGCGGCCTAGCCGGCATGGCCGCGCGCGCCGCGAAATCCCCCCCGAAACGGCCGGCCGCGGCGAAGACGCAGGCGCTGCCGGAAAGCATCGAACTGATCGACGGGCGCATCGTGCCGCTGCGGGTGATCGTCAATCCGCGTGCGCGCCACATCAGCCTGCGGCTCGATTCCGCGCGGCGCGAGGCGGTGGCGGTGTCGCCGTCGGCGCGTCTGGCGCCCAAGGCTGCGGCGTTCGCCATCGATCGCGCGGGCTGGATCCAGGCGCACCTGGCGCGGCTGCCGATCGCCATCCCGCTCACGCCCGGCGCCATCATCCCGCTGCGCGGCCAGCCGCACCGGCTGGTGATGACCAAGGGCCGCGCGCCCGCCCGCATCGAGCCCGGATCGCCCGCGCAGATCATCGTCGGCGCCCCGGATGCCGAAGCCTTCGCGGGCCGCGTGCGCCGCTTTCTCGCCGCCGAAGCCAAGCGGGATCTCACGCGCGCGGTGGCGGTGCATGCCAAGGCGCTGCAGGTGGCGTGGAAAAGCATCACCGTGAAGGACACCACCAGCCGCTGGGGCTCGTGCAACAGCGACGGGGCGTTGTGCTTCTCGTGGCGCGTGGTGCTCGCCCCGCCGGCGATCCTCGATTATCTCGCCGCCCACGAAACCGCGCACCTGCGCGAACTCAACCACTCGAAGCGCTTCTGGAACCACGTGGCGCGCTGCGCGCCGGAGTTCGAGAAGGCGGAAGCCTGGCTGCGCAAGCACGGCGCGAGCCTTCACGCCGTGGGCCCGAAAGCGGCGGCCTAAGCGTGATCCTTCTCCCGTGACCACGGGAGAAGGTGGATCGCCGCGACGCGGCGAGACGGATGAGGGCCTCTTGCAGAATTGAGTTTGGTGCCGGCGCCCTCATCCGGCGCTACGCGCCACCTTCTCCCGCGGGCGGGAGAAGGACGACAGTACTACCCCTCCGGACCGTCCAGGCTCGGCGGCGGTTGCTCGGAGGACGGCGCGCCGCCGGGGAGGAGGGGGGCGCCGACGGGCTGGACGCCGCCGGGCACGGCGCTGGGATCGGTGGCGGCGGTGAGGCTCTCCTCGGGCAGGTAGTCTTCCGGCCGCGGCATCAGCAGCGGCGTCGGCGGCGCGTCGCGCAGCGCCACCACCATGAAGTCGCGCCAGATCTGCGCCGGGATGGACCCGCCGGTGACCTTCTTCGTCGTCTGGTAATTGTCGTTGCCCACCCACACGCCGGTGGTGATGCCGGAGGTGAAGCCGACGAACCACGCATCGCGGTAGTCGTTGCCGGTGCCGGTCTTGCCGCCGATCTGGCGGCCCTGGATGCGCGCGCGCGTGCCGGTGCCGGCCTCCACCACGCGGCTCATGAGGTAGTTCATGGAGCGCAGCGTGCGGTCCTCGATCACGCGCTCGGCGGAGTCGTTGTCGGGCCGCCATGTCCAGATGGTGTTGCCGCTGGCGCGGCGCACGCGGGCCACGCCGTGCGGCTCGATGCGGAAGCCGCCGCTGGCCATGGCGCCATAGGCCTGCGTCATCTCCATCAGCGGCAGCTCCTGCGCGCCCAGCGCCAGGGAGCGGTAGTCATGCAGCTGCGTGCGCACGCCGAGGCGGCGCGCCGTCTCGATGATGGAGTCGCCGCCCACTTCGTTGGCGACCTTGATCGCCACCATGTTCATGGACTTGGCGAACGCCTGCGTCATGGTCACGGGGCCGAAGTATTCGTCCTCGTAGTTGGTGGGCGCCCAGTCGCCGATCACCACGGGCTCGTCCACCCGCACGGTGTAGGGCGAGAAGTCCGGCCGCTCCATGGCGGCCATGTAGATGAAGTACTTGAACGAGGAGCCCGGCTGGCGGCGCGCCTGCGTGGTGCGGTTGAACTGGCTGTCGGTGTAGCTGCGCCCGCCCACCATGGCGCGCACGCCGCCCTGCGCGTCGAGCGATACGAGCGCCGCCTGGCTCACGCCCATCTTGGCGCCTTCGCCGTCCAGCTGCGTGATCAGCGCGCGCTCGCCGGCGCGCTGGGCCTCGAGGTCGAGCGTGGTCTCCACGATGAAGTCGTCGCGCTGGTCGCCGATGATCTGGTTCAGCAGCGGGTCGATCCAGTCCCGCAGGTAGCCCAGGTTGCCGCTCGGGTTGCGGCGGTTGATGGGCAGGCTTGCGCCTGCGGAGGCGTCGCGCTCCGCCTGCGTGATGTAGTTCTCCGCCACCATGGCGTTGAGCACCACCAGCGCGCGCGCCTTGGCGGAGGTGTCCTCGATGGCGGGGTTCATGCGCGAGGGCGCCTTCAGCAGGCCCGCCAGCAGGGCGGCCTCGCCGAGCGTCAGCTCCTTGGCCGGCTTGTCGAAGTAGCGCTCGGAGGCTGCGTCGATGCCCCACGCGCCGGCGCCGAAGTAAACGCGCGAGAGGTAGAGCGCGAGGATCTGTTTCTTGGTGAACTTGCTCTCCAGCCACAGCGCCAGCACCACCTCCTGCGCCTTGCGGCGGAACGTGCGCTCGTTGGTGAGGAAGAGGTTCTTCGCCAGCTGCTGGGTCAGCGTCGAGCCGCCTTGCACCACGCGCCCGGAGCGGAAGTTCTGCAGCACCGCGCGGGAAAGGCCCTCGATATCGACGCCGAGGTGGTCGTAGAAGCGGCGGTCCTCGATGGCGATCACTGCCTGGGGGACGTGGTCGGGCAGGCTGTCGATGTCCACGGCCGGGGCGTTCTGGGCGCCTTCGCGCAGCAGCACGCGGCCGTAGCGGTCCTGGAAGGTGATGGAGGGGCTCTGGCGCGCTTCCCAGAGGTCGTCCGTGGAGGGCATGCCCCACGTCACGTAGACGAAGAAGCCCACCACCATCGCCACGACGGTGCCGGCGCCCCAGCCGGCCCAGATGGCCACGCGCCGCCAGGTGAACTGCTGGCCCAGCGACGGTCCGCCGCCGCCCTGGCCCGGGCGGGTGGCCGAGACCGCCGCATCGCGGACGTTCGCCGCGAAATCGCGCGCACCTTCCGCCACCAGCCGGCGGCTCGCCCGCGCCAGGCGCACGCACTGCGCGCCCAGGTCCCGCATGAGAGAGACTGTCTTGGCCCATCCGGCCGCGGCGCCGGCCCCGGCGGCGGCCAGGCTCGCGCGTACGGTCTCCGCCAGCGCGGTGCGCTCGGGCGCGGCCAGGCGCCACTCGTCGGCGGCGCCGTCGGTGGACGGCTCCGGACGTGCGGCGTCCGTCGGTCGCCCGCCGGGCTCCGCGCCCGCAGGGTCGTCCTTCGGGTCATCAGTCGGGTCAGCCACCCGGAACCCCTTGCGATTCGTTTCAGCGCCCTACTTACGGTGCTCCCGCCTGCGGGGAAAGCGGTCGATGCCGTAAGCTCACGCCTGCGTTACCGCCCCCCTTGGGCCGCTTGCCCCGAAGCGCCGCGCTCTCCATATTCTCGACTACAACGCCCGGCCTTCGGAATCGGGCGCAAGGAGGCAGTTCCCATGAATGACTTTCCGCGACAGCAGGCGGGCGCGATCCCGGCCGGTCGCGCCGACATGGCGGTCGATGCCGGCCTGCGGTCCTTCATGCTGGGCGTCTACAACAAGATGGCGCTCGGTCTGGTGATCTCGGCGGGCCTGGCCTACGCGGCCGCGACCATTGAGCCCCTGCGGGCGCTGATCTTCGGCACGCCGCTCATGTACGTGGTGATGTTCGGACCGCTGGCGATCCTGCTGATCTCCATGTTCACCATGAAGAACCCGTCGCCCACGGGCGCCAACCTGCTCTACTGGTCGCTGGTGTTCCTGATCGGCCTCGGCCTCGGCGCGACGCTGATGGTCTACGGCGCCCGCCCCGGCGGCATGATGGACATCGCCAAGGCGTTCTTCATCACCTCGGCGGCGTTCGGCGCGCTGAGCCTGTGGGGCTACACGACCAAGAAGGACCTGTCTGGCTGGGGCACGTTCCTGATCATGGGCATGTTCGGCCTGATAATCGCGTCGGTCGTGAACATGTTCATGCAGTCCTCGGCGTTCTCCTTCCTGATCAGCGGCGTGGGCGTGCTGCTGTTCTCGGCGATCACCGCCTGGGAGACGCAGTCGCTGAAGTACCAGTACTATCAGGTGAAGGACGACGCCCGCTCCATGGCGGTGGCGACGACGTACGGGGCGCTGAACCTGTACATCACGTTCATCAACCTGTTCCGCATGATCCTCTCGCTGATCTCCTCGCGGGAATAGGCGGGGCGATCCCCTGGAATGCAGCGCCCCGGCCGCAAGGCCGGGGCGTTTTGCTGCGGGGACTAGTCCTCCACCACCGCGAATCGCCTCCGGTCGAAGAATCGCAGCAGCACGGGAAGATCATGGCCCCGCTTCAGCACCGGGCCGTGGCCCGACAGGAGCGACCACTCCCCCTGCCTGCGCGCCAGATCCGGCCTCTTTTCAATGATGTAGAGCGGCTGCTCGCTGGTGCGCCGGTAGATCGAGAACAGCGCCCGGTCGGGCAGGGCGTCCATGGCATAGTCCCGCCAGTCGCCCGCCGCCACGCCCCGGCCGTAGGCGGCAAGGATCAGGTTCAGCTCCGGCCGGGCGAAGAAAATCTGCCGGCGCGGCGCGGGCTGCCAGAGATCTGTGGATGAAGGTCCCGCCAAACGTCCTGCCTTTTCAAGGGCCTGCAAGTTACTCACAGGCGGCCTGTGGTATTTCGGGCAAAGATTACAAAAATCTGCCTTGAACACGCCATGTGCGCAGGCGAACGTAGCGACGGTCGGTTGATCGGGGAATGGCCTTGTCGGTCAGATTCCATCAGCCCCCCCAGCCCCCTGACAGGCGGCGCTAAACTCTGAGCAACCGACCAACTGGAAAGCCAGCCCCCAAAGGGCTGGCTTTCTTGCTTTCGCGGTCCATGCTGTGGCCCTCGCACCCTTCAGGGAGGATCCCATGACCGGCAGGCTCGCGGGCAGGACCGCCATCGTCACAGGCGCCGCCTCCGGCATCGGCGCCGCCAGCGCGCAGCTGTTCGCGGCGGAAGGGGCGGCGGTGGTGGCCGTGGATGTGCCCGGCGCCTTCAAGGCGGACGCCCCGCCCGGCGTCACCGTGCTGGAGGCCGACATCACGGAGGCGGACGCACCGGCCCGCATCGTCGCCGCAGCGCTGGCCACCGGGCGTCTGGACATCGTGTTCAACAACGCCGGCATCGGCCGCAACGCGCTCGCCGCCAACATGGCCGACGCGGACTGGGACCGGGTGTTCGACGTCAACATCCGCGCCGTCTTCCGGCTCACCCGGGAGGCCATCCCGCACCTCGTCAAATCTCCCGCGGGCCGGATCATCTCCACCGCCTCGGTGATGGCGGAGGGCACGGATTATGGGCTCGCCGCCTATTGCGCCTCCAAGGCGGGCGTCGCGGGCCTCACGCGGACGCTGGCGCTGGAGCTGGGCAAGCACGGGGTCACCGCCAACTACCTCCTCCCCGGCGCCATCCGGACCGGCATGACCAGCCCCTTGTGGGACGCCAACCCCGGCGCGGCGGAGGTGTGGGCCAAGAAGTCCGTTCTGCGCCGCCTGGGCGAACCGATCGATCTCGCCCGCGCCGCTCTGTTTCTCGCCTCCGACGATGCGGGCTTCGTGACGGGGCAGGGGCTGGCGGTGGACGGCGGGCTGACGCTGCGGGTGTGAGGGAGGGGATGCGGCCGTCGCATCGGCCCCCATGACAACCCCGCCAACACCCTATAGACACCCGCCGCTCACACAGATTCTCGAGGACGACATGCTGCTGCAGGTCGAAGGCTTGCGGAAAAGCTTTGGTCGCCGCGTCGCCGTGGACGACGTCAGCTTTTCCATCGACGTCGGCGAAGTGGTGGGGTTTCTCGGCCCCAACGGCGCCGGCAAGACCACCACCATGCGCATGATCGCCGGCTACCTGGAGCCGGACGCGGGCCAGGCGAAAGTGTTCGGCATCGACGTGGCGCTGGATCGCCGCCGCGCGCAGGAGCGCGTGGGCTACCTGCCGGAGGGCGCGCCCCTCTATGGCGAGATGACGCCGTGGACGTTCCTGCGCTTCGTCGCCGAGACGCGCGGCATGGACAAGGACGCCGCCCGCCATGCCGTGACGCGCGCCGCGCAGGACACCCGCCTCGGCGAGGCGATCCAGCGCCCCATCGAGACACTGTCGAAGGGCTACCGCCGCCGCGTGGGCCTCGCCGCCGCGCTGATCCACGATCCCATGCTGCTGATCCTCGACGAGCCGACGGACGGCCTCGATCCCAACCAGCGCCAGGCCGTGCGCGATCTCATCAAGCGCCTCGGCAAGGAGCGCGGCCTGATCCTCTCCACGCACAGCCTGGAGGAGGTGGAGGCCGTCTGCACTCGCGCGATCGTCATCCACCGCGGCCGCAAGGTGGCCGACACATCGCCCGCGGCGCTCGCCGAACAGTACGGCGGCCTCGACGCCGCGTTCCGCACGCTCACGGGCGGGGAGGAGGGGCTGTGAAGAGTCTCGTCGCCGTCTATCGCCGCGAACTGCTGGCCTATCTCACCACGCCTCTGGCGTACGTGTTCGTGGCGGTGTTCCTCATCGCCATCGGCACGTTCACCTTCCAGGTCGGCGCCTTCTTCGACCAGGGCCGCGCGGACCTCGCGAGCTTCTTCGCGTTCCACCCCTGGCTCTTCATGGTGTTCCTGCCGGCCATCGCCATGCGCCTGTGGTCCGATGAGGCGCGCAGCGGCGCCATCGAGATCCTCATGACGCTGCCGGCGCCCACTTGGGCGCTGGTGCTGGGCAAGTTTCTCGCGGCGTGGACGATTGCGGCGATCGCGCTGGCGCTCACGCTGCCGCTGTGGATCACCGTGAACTTTCTCGGCGACCCCGACAACGCGGCGATCTTCGTGGGCTACTTCGCCAGCCTCCTGATGGCGGGCGCCTACATCGCCATCGGCGCGGCCATGTCGGCGCTCACGGCCACGCAGGTGGTGGCGTTCGTGCTGGCGGTGCTGGTGTCCTTCGTGCTGACCGCGCTCGGCCTGCCGCTGGTGCTCAACTTCCTGAAAGGCGCCATCGGCGGCGCCACCGCGGAGGGCCTGTCGGCGCTGTCCATCCTGCAGCACTTCGACGCCGCCCAGCGCGGCGTGATCGAACTCCGGTCCGTCTACTACTTCGTCTCGCTGATCGCGCTGTCGCTCGCGGGCGCGGCGCTGGCCGTCGATTCGCGGCGGGGAGGCTGAGGATGCTTTACGCCGCCCCGCCCCCATCCCCGGCTTCGCCGGTACTTCCCCCGCGGGCGGGGGAAGAAATCCAGCGCACGTTTTCTTCCCCCGCGCGCGGGGGAAGTGGCCCGAAGGGCCGATGGGGGCTGCTCCCCAATGCTGTTGAGGACGCCCGCTGATGTCCGCCCGTCGCTACGCCCTTGTCGTGTTCGCTGCGCTCGCGGTGATCTTCCTCGCCTCCAACGTGATCGTGTCCAGCTGGTTCGCCGGCGCGCGGCTCGATCTCACGGAGAACCGGCTCTACTCGCTGTCGAAGGGCACGCGCGAGACGCTGCGCGACCTGAACGAGCCGATCACGCTCACGTTCTACTACTCCCGCGACGCCGCCGCCGGCCTGCCGCAGGTGCGCACCTACGGCGCCCGCGTGCGGGAGCTGCTGCAGAGTTTCGCGCGCCGCTCCGGCGGCAAGGTGCGCGTGCTGGAGGTCGATCCCGTCCGCTTCACCGATGCGGAAGATGAGGCCGTCGCCGCCGGCCTGCAGCCGCTCAACACCGGCCCGGACGTCGATCCCATCTTCCTCGGCATCACCGGCGCCAACGCCGTGGACGAGAAGGTCACCATCCCGCAGCTGTCGTGGGACCGCGAGCCGTTCCTCGAGTACGAACTCACGCGCCTGATCGCGGAGCTGCAGGGCGTGGGCCGCAAGAAAGTGGCGCTCATCACCACGCTGAACTGGGAGCCCTCGCTCGCCGGCGGCGATCCGCGCATGGCGGCGCAGACGGGCCAGCCCTTCATCGTGGGCGAACTCGCACGCCTGGTGGACATCGAGAAGCTGCCGCAGGACTTCACCGGCATCGATCCCGACGCCGATGTGCTGGCCATCGTGCACCCGTGGGCGCTGACGGAGCAGCAGCTCTACGAGATCGACCAGTTCATCCTGCGCAAGGGCCGCGCGTTCATCGCCGTCGATCCCGCCGCGATCATGACGGAGGGCGCGCCCAATCCGTTCGGCATGCCGCAGGGGTCTGCGCCGCAATCGTCGAACCTTGCCGCCATCCTGGAGAAGTGGGGCGTGGCGGTCAGCACCGACGCGGTGATCGATCGCACGCACGCGCTGCCGATCCAGGCGATGGGGCCGAACGGCCAGCCAGTGGTGATGCCGCAGCCGCTGTTCTTCGAAATCCCGGTGGACCAGCTGAACCGCGAGGACCTCGTCACCGCAGCGCTGGTGCGCGGCGTCAACGTCGGTGCGCCCGGCGCCATCACGTGGTCCAGTGCGCCGGGCGTGGAGATCACGCCGCTCGCGCGCACGTCGGGCGATACCATGCGCATTCCCGCCGCGCAGGCGGTGGGCCGGCCCGATCCCGCCACGCTGCTGCAGCAGTACGTGGGCGGCTCCCGGCAGGAGACCATCGCGGTGCGCATCGGCGGCAAGCTGCCGTCGGCCTTCGGCGCCCAGCGTCCGGCCACCGTCGCCGCCGCGACCGATCGCCCGCACCTCGCCGCCGCCGCCGAGGCCGCCACCGTGGTGCTGGTGAGCGACGTCGATTTCCTCGACGACAATTTCTATCTCGGCGGCCAGCAGCGCCAGCCGCTGGTGGACAACGCCTCGCTCGTGCTCAACGCCATCGACCAGCTGGGCGGCTCCACCGCGCTGCTCTCGCTGCGCTCGCGCGCGCCCAGCCTGCGCCGCATGACGGTGGTGGAGGACATCCGCAACAACGCCCAGGCGCGCATGGTGGAGACGCAGGCCGCGCTGCAGGGCGAACTCGCCGCCGCCGAACAGGGCCTGCGCGAACTGGAGGCGAAGGGGCAGGGCTCCGGCTTCTTCGCGGGCGATCTCGGCGCCGAACTGACGGCGGAGGAGCGCGGCAAGATCGAGGAGTTCCGCGCCACGGCGCTCACGCTGCGCAAGCAGCTGCGCGCCGTGGAGCGCGGCTACCGCACCGACCTCGACCGTCTGGAGGGCTGGCTTGTGCTGCTCAATGTCTGGCTTGCGCCGCTGCTGGTGATCGGCGCGGGCGTGTTCTGGATCCTGCGCCGCCAGCGCCGCGCCGCCGCCGCCCCGGACGTCGCCACCCCCGCCGCGGAGGCCGCGCCATGACCACCGAACTTGCCCATGGCCGCGCCCGGCGCGCGGGCTGGATCGCCGGCCTCGCCGGCGCGCTGGCGGTGATCGCCATCGTCACCGTCGCCATCCAGGCGCGTGGACGCGATGCGGATGCGGTGGCCGGCCCCGTGCTGCCCGGCTTTGCGGAGAGCGTGCGCGACGCGACGCGCATCACCGTGGCCACCCGCGACGCCCGCTACGAAATCCAGCGCACCGAGAAGGGCTGGGCGCTCAAGGATCGCGGCAACTTCCCCGTCCGCCGCGAGGTGCTGGCGAAGTTCACCGACGGCCTGCGCTCGCTCGCCTACGTGCGGCCCATGACGCGCGATCCCGCCCGGCATGAACGCCTCGGCCTCGGCGATCCCGCCGAAGGCGGCGCCGGCGTGCTGGTGCAGGTGGAGGACAGCCAGGGCGCGCGCCTGGCGGACCTCATCATCGGCGAGGAGCCGGGCGGCGACATCTTCCTGCGCAAGCCGGGCGAGGACCAGACGTGGCAGGTGCGCGGCGAGCTGCCGCCGCTGCGCGATTTCGCCGGCTGGCTCGATCTTGCGCCGCTCGATCTCGCGCCCGCTCGGATCGCCGGCGCCGACATCGCGCCCATGGCGGGGCCGGCGTACGCCGTGACCCGCGCCGACGCCCAGGCCAGCTTCGCGCTGGCGGCGCCGTACGACACGCTGCCGGTGATTGCGCCGGGCGGGGTGGGGGATGCGGCGCTGCAACTGGCGCAGCTGGCGCCGCTCGACGTGCGCCCCGCCGCCGCGGTGCCGGGGCCCGCGAAGGCGCGGTCGCGTCTGCGCACCTTCGATGGCCTGTCCATCGAGGGCGAACTGTTCGAGGAGCCGGGGCCGCGTTACTGGGTCAAGCTCGTGGCGCGCGCAGATGCGCCGGACAAGGCCGCCGAAGCCGCCGGCATCAACGCCCGGCTCGCCCCGTGGGCCTATGCGATCACCGAAGCCCAGTTCCGCGATGCGGCGCCGGTGCTGTCGACGCTCGCCGCCACGGCGTCCCCGCCGGCGGTGAAGGGGAAGAAGTAGGTTCAGCCCGGAGTGCAGCCGCGTGGACGAGGTCGTCCGCGCACCGGACTACTCCTTCGCCGCCTTTTCCCATTTGCGCAGGGCCAGCACCGCGCGGACGCCGAGCACGGCAAACGTCCCCACGGCCAGTGCGTAGCAGGGCCAGATATAGGGCCAGTTCTTGTCGGCCATCAGTTGCGTGAGCGCCTCGGTCATGCGGCGCGGGCCCGGCGCACGGCGTTGGCGGCGGCGCGGCGGCGATACACGTCCGCGCGCATGCCCGCCATCAGCAGCGCGGCGAACGCTGCGAGATAGGCCATCGCCATCACCAGCAGCGGCTGCATCATGGACGGGTCCATGGCCGAGCCGCCCGCGCGCAGGATGCTGGCCGGCTGGTGCAGGCTGTTCCACCAATCCACCGAGAATTTCACGATGGGGATGTTGATGAAGCCGGCCAGGCACAGGATCGCCGCCAGCCGCGCCGCGCGGGTCTCGTCCTCGATGGCCGCCCAAAGCGCCATGTAGCCCACGTACGTCAGAAACAGCACGAGCATGGATGTGAGCCGTGCGTCCCACTCCCACCACGTGCCCCACGTGGGCGCGCCCCAGAAGGAGCCGGTGATGAGGCACAGCGCGGCGTAGGCGGCGCCCACCGGCGCCGCGGCGCGGGCCGCCACGTCCGCCAGCGCATGCCGCCAGACAAGGCCCGCAAAGCTCGCCAGCGCCATGAAGGTGTAGATGCCCAGCGCCCACCACGCGGCAGGCACGTGCACGAACATGATCCGTGCGCTTTCGCCCTGGCGGAAATCGGCAGGTGCAATCAGCAGGCCCCACGGCAGGCCGATCACCAGCAGGCCGATGGCCAGCACCGTGGCGATGGGCAGCGCCCAGGCGGAGATCCGCATGAAGCGGTCGGGGTTGGCGAAATAGGCGAACATGGCGGTGGCGTACCGGGCCGCCCGGCGGCGCGCAATGCGTCAGGATAGATGCTGGCGCAGTGCTGCAGCCGCGCCGATGGGACCGAGCGCGGCGAAGAAGAGGGCGGTGGCGCAAAGGAAGGAAAAGGCGTCGGTGGATAGGCCCTCGGCAGCGGCGCGGGAAGCGGCGGCGGCCCCGAAGATGATCGGCGGCGCGAAGAACGGCAGCACGAGGATCGCGATCAGCACGCCGCCTCGACGCACGCCCGCCGCCAGCGCCGCACCGAACAGCCCGGCGCCGATGAACGCCGCCAGGCCCACCAGCAGCCCCAGCGCCGCCAGCGGCGCGGCGTGGGGCGGCGTCTGCATCGCCAGCGCCATGGGCATCGCCACCAGCGCCAGCGGCCCCCCGATGGCCACCCAGAGCGCCGCGCCCTTGGCGGCGACCAGCAATTCGAGCGGCGCCGGCGAAAGGAGGAGCTGGTCGAGGCTGCCGTCCTCCAGGTCCGCCTGGAACAGGCGCTCCAGCACCATCAGCGCCGCCAGCGCCGCGGTGAGCCACAGCAGCGGCGGACCGATGACGGCGAGCGTCTGCGGGTCCGGCCCGGCGGTGAGCGGCACGAGTGCGGTGGCGCCCACGAAGAAGCCCAGCGGCGCCGCCGCGCCGCCGCCGGCGGCCCATGCCAGTGCGAGATCGCGCCGGAACACGGCGAGGACGGCGCGAATCATCCCAGCTGCACCGTCTGCGTCGGCGCACCGAGCGGTTCGTGGACGGCGGCGACGACGATGCCGCCGCCGGCGCAGTGCGCGTCGATGAGGGTGTTCAGCAGCGCCTTGCCGGCGGTGTCGAGGGCGGCCGCGGGCTCATCCAGCAGCCACAGCGGACGTGGCGCGGCGATGAGGCGGGCCAGCGCGAGCCGGCGGCTCTGCCCCGCGGACAGCGTCCGCGCCGGCAGGTCCGTCACGCGGCCAAGGCCCACGCGGGCCAGCACGTCCTCCACTGCGCCGCCGCCCAGGACATCGGCCCAGAAGCGGACGTGGGCGCGGGCGTCCAGGGTGGCCTTCAGGCCGTCGCGGTGGCCGAGGAAGTGGAGCAGGGGCGCGGCGTCCTCCGGGGCGCGGCCATCGACGGCGATGGTCCCGGCCGCGGGCCGCAGGAAGCCCGCGATGGCGCGCAGCAGGCTGGTCTTGCCGGCGCCGTTGGGGCCGGTCAGCGCCACGTGGGCGCCTGCGGGCGCCGTGAACGACAGGTGCTCGAACAGCCGCCAGCCGCCGCGGTCCAGGGCAAGATCTGAGATGGCAAGCTGCACGCGGCGGTATCCCTCGCCCGGTTGATCGGTCGCGCCGCTGTATCCCGTCAAGCCGGGTCCGCGTACTGTTGAGAGCGGATCGCAGGAGCCGCAAAGAAAAGTTCCGCAAGCAGGGTCATGTGAATTGAACCGCGCCACGCACCAGCGTATCCCGGAGATGCCGCGCGCGCCGGTCCGAATCCGGCAAGGGGCGCCCCCCGCCGCGCTTGCGATCCTCAAACCCTTTTTCAAGGACGATCGCTGATGCCATCGCTCGACAGTTTCAACGCCCGCCGGGAGCTCTCCGTCGGCGGCAAGACCTATGTGTACTATTCGCTGGAAGCGGCGTCGAAGAACGGGCTGGGCGACATCTCGCGCCTGCCGGTGTCGCTGAAGGTGCTGCTGGAGAACCTGCTGCGCAAGGAAGATGGCTGGGCCATCCGCAAGGAGGACATCGAGGCGGTGGCCGCCTGGCTCGCCAACAAGGGCGCGACCGAGCACGAGATCGGCTTCACGCCGGCGCGCGTGCTGATGCAGGATTTCACCGGCGTGCCGGCAGTGGTCGATCTGGCCGCCATGCGCGACGCCACCACCACGCTGAACGCCGATCCCAAGCGCATCAACCCGCTGGTGCCCGTGGACCTGGTGATCGACCACTCGGTGATGGTCGACGTGTTCGGCACGGCGGACGCCTACAAGCGCAACGTCGATGTGGAGTACGAACGCAACGGCGAGCGCTACAAGTTCCTCCGTTGTGGCGCCACCGCGTTCGACAACTTCCGCGTCGTGCCGCCCGGGACGGGCATCTGCCACCAGGTGAACCTGGAGTACCTCGGCCAGACCGTGTGGACGGCGGAGGAGGGCGGCGCGACCGTCGCCTATCCAGACAGCGTGGTGGGCACCGACAGCCACACGACGATGATCAACGGTCTTGCGGTGCTGGGCTGGGGCGTAGGCGGCATCGAGGCGGAGGCGGCCATGCTGGGCCAGCCCATCTCCATGCTGATCCCCGAAGTCATCGGCTTCCGTCTCACCGGCAAGCTGCCGGCGGGCGCGACAGCCACGGACCTTGTGCTCACCGTCACGCAGATGCTGCGGCGCAAGGGCGTGGTGGGCAAGTTCGTGGAGTTCTTCGGCGAAGGACTGGCGTCCATGACGTTGGAGGATCGCGCGACGATCGCCAACATGGCCCCGGAGTACGGCGCCACCTGCGGTTTCTTCCCCATCGACGGCGAGACCGTGAACTTCCTGCGCACGTCGGGCCGCAAGCCCGAACGCGTGGCGCTCGTGGAGGCTTACGCCCGCGCCAACATGATGTGGCTGCCGGACCTGCCGGAGCCCGTCTTCACCGACACGCTGGAGCTCGACCTCGCCACCGTCGTGCCCTCGCTGGCGGGGCCGAAGCGGCCGCAGGACCGTGTGGCGCTCACCGATGTGGCGCGGGAGTTCACAGAAGGGCTGGAGAAGGAGTTCGGCGTCACGCCGGAGCGTCGCGACGCCAGCCAGCCGGTGGCGAACCGCAACTTCGCGCTCACGCACGGCGCTGTGGTGATCGCCGCGATCACGAGCTGCACCAACACATCGAACCCCTCCGTGATGCTGGGCGCGGGGCTTCTTGCGCGCAACGCCGTCAAGCGCGGCCTCACGGTGAAGCCGTGGGTGAAGACCTCGCTCGCCCCCGGTTCGCAGGTGGTCACGGATTATCTGGCGAAGGCCGGCGTGCAGGACGACCTCGACGCGCTCGGCTTCAACCTCGTGGGCTACGGCTGCACCACGTGCATCGGCAACTCAGGCCCGCTGGATGAAAACATCACCGCCGCGATCAAGGAAGGCGATATCGTCGCCGGCGCTGTGCTCTCGGGCAACCGCAACTTCGAAGGTCGCGTGAACCCCGATACGCGCGCGAATTATCTCGCCTCGCCGCCACTCGTGGTGGCCTACGCCATCGCGGGCAATCTCGGGATCGATCTGGCGAAGGACCCAATCGGCACAGGATCTGACGGCAAGCCCGTGTACCTGTCGGAAATCTGGCCGTCCTCGCAGGAGATCGCCGAGACGATCCGCCACGCAGTGACGCCGGAGATGTTCGCCAACCGCTACGCCAATGTGTTCGACGGCGACAAGCACTGGCAGTCCATCGCGGTGACCGGCGGACAGACGTACGGCTGGGACAACACCAGCACCTACGTGCAGAACCCGCCGTACTTCGCCGGCATGTCCATGACGCCCACGGCGCCGACGGACGTGTCGAAGGCGCGCATCCTCGCGCTGTTCGGCGATTCCATCACCACCGACCACATCTCCCCGGCGGGCGACATCAAGGCTGCCTCGCCCGCAGGCGCCTACCTGCAGGCGCACGGCGTGTCCAAGCTGGATTTCAACTCGTACGGCGCCCGGCGCGGCAACCACGAGGTGATGATGCGCGGCACGTTCGCCAACATCCGCATCAAGAACGGCATGACGCCGGGCATCGAGGGCGGCGTGACGAAGCACTTCCCCAGCGGCGATGTGCTGCCGATCTACGATGCGGCCATGCGCTACATCGCCGAGAACCAGCCGCTGGTGATCTTCGCCGGCAAGGAATACGGCACGGGGTCGTCGCGGGACTGGGCCGCCAAGGGCACGCGCCTGCTGGGCGTGCGCGCAGTGATCGCGGAAAGCTTCGAGCGCATCCACCGCTCCAACCTCATCGGCATGGGCGTGCTGCCGCTGCAACTGCAGAAGGGCGTCACCTGGCGCGCGCTGGAGCTGGTGGGGGACGAGACGGTGTCCATCGCCAACGTGGCCGCCATCAAGCCGCGCCAGAAGTTCGAGATCGAGATCGTCACGGCGGACGGGACGGTGAAGACCGCGCCCGTGCTCTGCCGCATCGATACCGACAACGAGCTCGACTACTTCGCCAACGGCGGCATCCTGCAATACGTGCTGCGCAACCTGGCGAAGGCGGCGGCTTGAACGAAATACCTCTCCCCCGCGAGGGGACCGTTACACTTGACATACCGCGCCCCAACATCTAGATTGGGGGCATGGCAAAGTCGATCCTCTCCGAAGAGCAATTCCAGAACGAAGAAGCGGCGTTCGAGTACGTCGAAGCGCGCCTCTGGCCCCAAGGTCCCGTGTGCCCGTCGTGCGGCGCCACGGACGAGCATGTCGGCGCGCTGAAGGGCAAGACGACCCGCCTCGGCCTGCGCAAGTGCTACGCCTGCAATGCGCAGTTCACCGTCCGCATCGGCACCATCTTTGAGGGCTCGCACCTGCCGCTTCACCTGTGGCTTCAGGTCATCCACCTGATGTGCGCTAGCAAGAAGGGCATCAGCACCCGCCAGATTCAGCGGATGCTTTCGTGCTCCATGAAAACCGCTTGGTTCCTGACCCATCGCATCCGCGAGGCCATGCAGGACGGCGGGCTGGAGCCGCTGGGCGGCGCCGGAAAGGTGCTGGAAGCTGACTCGACCTACATCGGAGGCAAGGAGAAGAACAAGCACGTCGGCAAGCGCGACGCCGCCAACATCGGCGGCATGGGCAAGGCCGTGGTTCACGCCATCGTGGAGCGCAATGGCCGCGTCCGCGCGCACCACATCCCGAAGGTCAGCCGCGAAAACCTGCGTCCGATCCTGAACACCCACGCTGACCGCGCGTCCGCCCTGATGACCGACGCGGCGGGCGAATACCGCCTCCTTGGCCGCGAGTTCGCCAGCCATGAGACCGTCAACCACCAAGCCGACGAATACGTGCGCGGCGAAGTCCACAGCAACACCGTGGAGGGCTATTTCTCGGTTCTGAAGCGCGGCCTGACCGGCACCTATCACTCGGTCAGCGAAGCGCATCTGCACCGCTACCTTGCCGAATTTTCGTTCCGCTACTCCAACCGGGAGAAGCTGGGCGTCAACGACGTGGCTCGCACCGATCTTGCGCTGGAAGGCTTCAAGGGCAAGCGCCTGACCTATCGAACGACTAGTGGAGAACGGGGCGCGGCACTCTCCTAAGCGGGCGATTGTCCGTGTCTGGCGCGTGCGTGCAGGCGTGCCGGAAGATGCACAGTTGGACTTCTTCCTGATACTGGAGGAGACGTAGGGCATGACTCGCAAACCCAAGCGACCGCCAGGCGACCCGGAGCAATACGCGCGCTTCCTTGAAGCGGCGAAGAAGGCCGAGGCGTCGGACGATCCGGGAGCGCTAGACAAGGCGGTCAAGAAGGTTGTTCCCTCCAAGAAATCTAGTTGAAGTGTAGGTTGTAAACGTCGACGCGATACGGCTTCAGTTCGACCGTTATGACGAGACGAGTGTCGTTGGCTAGAAACTGGCCGTTGGCAGTCGGCGTCGGCTCAAGCAGCACATCTGTTTCGACAGAAACGTGAGACAGCAGCTTGTCATCCTGAAGCAGCACATAGAACGGGTCTTCGCCCACCGCCGGCGTTGTGTAGGGGCCAAGCTCTTTGGCGTCGTGCGGCATACGCAGCGCGTCGAACAACGTCTTCAGGCGATTGTCGATATCACCAGACTTGATGACTCCGCCGGGAACGTCCGGCCTGAGAAACAGAATTTCGACGCTCGCGATTAGACGCAGAGCTTCAGTCGCTAGCGGAACAAAGCGATAGCCAAGTCTTCGCCAGTTGTGAGCCGCGCCTTCAGCAGCGGATATGTCAGGCCCGCCCGCTGGATTCGATGCCATCCAGGAATTGAGGTTCGGCTGCACTTCCCACAAGCGCCTGAGCTGTGGGTGTAGAGCCCGCCGGATTTCGTGCTTGTGCTTGGGGCTCCCATTGCCCTCTAGGCGTCCATCGTATGTCAGGCGAAATCGCACAGCATCCTCCCGAGAGACAAACTCGGGATCAAATGCCAGCCACCTGCGTCCCGGTGAGTCAGCGACCATCGCTATCACCAGTAGGTCGGTATGGGAAGTGTAACGGTCCCCCCGCGAGGGGGAGAGGTCGAGCGAAGCGAGGGTGAGGGGGCGTCGCGCAGAACAAGTCTCGCCCTGCCGGACGCCCCCTCATCCGGCCCGCGGCCACCTTCTCCCGCACGCGGGAGAAGGTTAGGGTTCTGCATGACCCAGCCCCTCCCACCCAACTTCGCCCAGTCCATTCCCGAGGGCGAGGACCGGCTGCGCGACGTCTGCGGCACGTGCGGCTTCATCAATTACGTGAACCCCAAGATCGTCGTGGGCGCCGTGATCACGTGGGAGGACAGGATCCTCATCGCGAAGCGCGCCATCGCCCCGCGCATCGGCTTCTGGACGCTGCCCGCCGGCTTCATGGAAGAGCGCGAGACGGCGGAGGAGGGCGCCATGCGCGAAGCGATGGAGGAGGCCTGCGCAAAGATCGAGATAGACGGCCTGCTGGGCTGTTACTCGGTGCCGCGCATCAGCCAGGTGCAGCTCATGTACCGCGCGCGCCTCGTCGATCCCGCCATCGCGCCGGGGCCGGAGAGCACCGATGTGAAGCTGGTGACGTGGGACGAGATCCCGTGGAACGAGCTGGCGTTCCCGTCCGTGGTGTGGGCGCTCAATGATTTCGCAGCATGGAAGGCGGGGGCGGCTGCGCCGTTCACGAACCCCGAGGGCGGCGTGTACCGGTAGCGGCGCTACTTCTCTTCCTTCGGCATGTGCTTCATCAGCAGCGGCATGTTCGCCAGCATGAAGACGAATGTCAGCGGCATCACGCCCAGCACCTTGAAGTTGGCCCAGAAGGCCTCGGAATAGTTGCGCCAGATGTACTCGTTGAGGCCGGCAAGGAAGATGAAGAACACCCCCCAGCGCAGCGCGAACATGGTCCAAACCTTGTCCGGCAGCGTGGGAAACGCGCTCTGGAACAGCATTTTCCAAACGTTCTGCTTCACGGCCAGGCCGCCGAGGATGACGCCGGCGTAGAGCAGGTTGACGATGGTCGGCTTGATCTTGATGAACAGCGCGTCCTGCAGCACCAGCGTGAGGCCGCCGAACACCGTGACGATCACGGCGGTGACGATCAGCATCGGCGGCAGGCGCTTCTGCACCAGCCACGCGTAGCCCACCGCCAGCAGCGTCGCGACCAGGAACACCCCCGTGGCCAGGAAGATCTCCTGCCCCTCGGGGACGAACCGGCCGCCCAGGTTGTAGGTGAGCATGAAGACGATCACGGGGCCGAGATCGACGAGAAGTTGCGTCATCCCGCCCTTGGGCGCGGCCTTCGCCTGTTCGGTCACCGGTGCGTCGGTCATGGCTTGTCTCTCACGCCCGCGAGCGCTCTTGCATAGTTACGTGCGTTGAATGGCTGCAGATCATCGGCGCTCTCGCCGACGCCGATGAAGTGGATGGGCAGCGCGTGGCGCTCCGCGATGGCCACCAGCACGCCGCCCTTGGCGGTGCCGTCGAGCTTGGTCATCACCAGGCCCGTGACGTTGGCGGTGGTGCGGAACGCCTCCGTCTGCGACAGCGCGTTCTGGCCCACGGTGGCGTCCAGCACCAGCAGCGTCTCGTGCGGGGCGTCGTCGTCCACCTTGCGGATCGCGCGCAGGATCTTGTCGAGTTCGCCCATCAGCTCCGCGCGGTTCTGCAGGCGCCCGGCGGTGTCGACCAGCACCACGTCCGCGCCGATGTCCTTCCCCTTCTGCACGGCCTCGAAGGCCACGCCGGCGGCGTCCGCGCCTTGTCCGCGGGCTACGAACGTCGCGCCGGAGCGCTCCGCCCAGACGCCCAGCTGTTCGATGGCGGCGGCGCGGAACGTGTCGGCGGCGCCGACAACGACCTTCGCGCCGCTCTTCGAGAGCAGGTAGCAGAGCTTGCCGATGGTGGTCGTCTTGCCGGAGCCGTTGACGCCCACCACCAGCACCACGCGGGGGCGGGGGCCATCGGTGAGATCGAGCGGGCGCTCGCGCGGCGCCATCACCGTGGCCACCGCATCGGCCAGCGCTTCGCGGATGCCGGCGTCGTCGATCTCCTTGTTGAAGCGGTCCTCGCGCATCAGGCCCACGATCTTGGCCGCGGCCTGCGGGCCCATGTCGGCGCGGATCAGGCGCTCCTCGAGATCGTCGAGCGTGGACTGGTCGAGCGTCTTCTTGAGAAACACGCCGGTGACGTCGTCGGTCAGCTTCGCGGAGGACTTGGCGAGCCCGCTCCACAGCCGGCCGAGCATGTCGGCGGGCTCGGCGGTCTTCGCCGGCGCAGGCGCTGCGTCCTTCTTCTTGCCGAAACCCCAGATGCTCACGCCGCCGCTCCGATCAGCGCTTCGCCGTCGTGGCTGTGCAGCGCCACGTGGATGTAGGCGCCCGGGGGTGTGGCATCATCGGGGAAGGGCAGGCGCACCTGCGTGAAGTCGCCCAACCGCGCGCGGCCTTCTTCCTCCACCAGCGCCGTCGCCTCCCGGCCCACCCAGCGATCCAGATGGCGCGCCAGCACGGCGGCGCCCGCCGCCCGCAGCTGCGCCGCCCGCGCCTTGATGGCGGGCACGCCCAGCTGCGGCATCCGCGCGGCCGGCGTACCTTCGCGCGGGCTGAACGGAAACGCGTGCACGTAGGAGAGCCCGCAGTCCTCGATCAGCGCCAGCGTGGCGGCGAAGTGCTCTTCGGTCTCTGTGGGGAAGCCGGCGATCAGGTCGGCGCCCAGCGCGATCTCCGGCCGCGCTGCCTTCAGGCGCGCGCACAGATCCACGGCGGCGGCGCGGTCGTGCCGGCGCTTCATGCGCTTGAGGATCATGTCATGGCCGTGCTGCAGGGAGAGGTGCAGGTGCGGCGCGATGCGCGGCTCCGTCGTCACCAGCTCGAACAGCTGTGGGTCCATCTCGATCACATCGAGGGAAGAGAGCCGCAGCATCGGCAGGTTCGGCACGAGCTTGAGGATCCGCGCCACGAGGTTACCCAGCGGCGGCGCGCCGGGCAGGTCGCCGCCCCAGGACGTGAGGTCCACGCCTGTCAGCACCACCTCGGGGCAGCCGCGTGCGGCCAGCGCCGCGATCTGTTCCACCACCGCGCCGGCGGGCACGCTGCGCGCGTTTCCGCGGCCGAAGGGGATGATGCAGAACGTGCAGCGATGGTCGCAGCCGGTCTGCACTTGCACATACGCGCGCGTGCGGGACTGGAAGCCGCCCACCAGGTGCGGTGCGGTCTCGCGCACGGTCATGATGTCGGCCACGCGCACGCGCTCGCCCATCTCGGGCGCGAAAGCGGCGCGGGTCATCTTTTCCATGTTGCCCAGCACGCGGTCCACTTCGGGCATCGCGGCGAAGCTGTCTGGATCGATCTGGGCGGCGCAGCCGGTGACGATGAGCGTGGCGCCGGGGCGCGCGCGTCGTGCGCGGCGGATCGCCTGACGCGCCTGGCGCACGGCTTCGCCGGTGACGGCGCAGGTGTTGACGATGACGGCGTCCATTAGCCCCGCATCCGCCGCCAGCGCACGCATGGCGTCGCTCTCGGCGCCGTTGAGGCGGCAACCTAATGTGACGATCTCCAGATCGTCGGTGCGGGAGGGGGACAGCAGGGTCACGCGCGCGTCATCTCACGAAAGCCGCGCGTCGGACAGCGCCGGCTACTCAGCGGCGGTTTCTTCCGGGGCCGGCGCCTCGCCGCCGTCGATGCCCTCGTTGCGGGCGCCGCCGCTGCGCTCGACGATGCGGGCCGATTTCCCGCGGCGATCGCGCAGGTAATACAGCTTCGCCCGGCGCACCTTGCCGCGGCGGACCACGTCGATGGAGTCGATCGACGGCGAGTACAGCGGGAACACCCGCTCCACGCCTTCGCCGAAGGAGATCTTGCGGACGGTGAAGTTGGCGTTCAGCCCGCCGCCCGAACGTGCGATGCACACGCCCTCGTAGGCCTGGACCCGCTCGCGCTCGCCTTCCTTGATCTTCACGTTCACGCGCAGCGTGTCGCCGGGATCGAAGGACGGGATCTTCTTGCCCACGAGGACGCGGGCGGCTTCTTCTTGTTCGAGGGTCTGGATCAGGTTCATGGGCCACATGCGCGCAGACTCTGGGCCGGCGCGTCCAAAGGAATTCCGCAGGAAGGGGCGGCGTATACCCTCAAGGCGTGCGCGCGTCTATGGGCGCCGGGCGGAATTCAGCCGGGTTTGCGCTGCGCCCACAGGTCTGGCCGCCGTTCCCGGGTCACCCGCTCCCGCTCTGCCTGCCGCCAGGCGTCGACGGCGGCGTGGTCTCCCGAGAGCAGGACATCGGGGGTCGGCAGGTTTTCCCACACCCGGGGTTTGGTGAACTGGGGATGCTCCAGCAGCCCGCCCTCAAAGCTTTCCTCCGTGGCGGAAGCCTCATTGCCCAGCACGCGGGGCAGCAGGCGCACGGTGGCTTCAAGGATCAGCTGCGCCGCCGCTTCCCCGCCCATCAGCACGGCGTCGCCCACGCAGACCTCTTCCATGCCCCGCGCCGCGATCACCCGCTCGTCCAGCCCTTCAAAGCGGCCACAGAGGAGGATCAGACCCGGCCCCGTCGCCCAGGCCTTCACCATGGTCTGCGTCAGCGGTTTGCCGCGGGGGGAGGGGAACAGGACGGGGCGGCCGCTGCGGGTCACGCTGTCCAGCGCAGCCGCAGCCACGTCCGGCCGCATCACGAGGCCCGGGCCCCCGCCTGCGGGCGCGTCATCGACCTTGCGATGCGGGCCGTCCCCGAAGGGCCGCAGGTCGATGGTCTCCAGCGTCCAGCGCTGCTCCGCCAACGCCTTGCCGATCAGCGACACGCCCAGCACGCCCGGGAACGCCTCGGGATAGAGGGTGATGACGCTCGCGGCGAACGGCGCGCTCACGGCGCGGTCTCGTCGGCAGGCGCGGGCGTCGCCACCAGCCGGCGGTTGGCCAGATCGACCAGGGGTACGGCGGCCTTGGTGAACTCCAGATACCAGTGCGGGCCGGCGGGTGGGCGCACTTCGAGAATGTCGCCGGCGCCGAAGTCGTGAACGGCGTGCACCGCGCCCAGCACCGCGCCGTCGAGCGCCTCAACGCGGCAGCCGATCAGGTCCACGTGGTAGAACTCGTCCTCCTCGGCCGGCGGCATGACGGCGCGGGGGACATGCAGCGGCGTGCCGCGGGCGGCTTCGGCGGCGTTGCGGTCGGCGATTTCCGGACCGGAGACGGCAAGGCCGTCCTTGATCTCGCGCCAGCGCTTCGGCGTCAGCACCACCTTGCCGGCCGCGTCATACAGCGGCCCGTAGGACACCACGCCCTCCGGCGCCGCCGTGAAACTCCGCACCCGCACCTCGCCCTTTACCCCGAACGCGCCGGCGATGGCGCCGACGAGCACGAGGGTTGCGGGGTCGGCTGTGGTCAAGCTTACTCCGCCGGCGCTGCAGCGGCGGCGGCTTCGGCGGCGGCGCGTTCAGCCATCTTCTTGCCGGGCTCTGCCTTCTTCGGGTTGGAACGCGCGTCGCGCTTCTTGATGCCGGCGACGTCGAGCATGCGGGCCACGCGGTCGGTCGGCAGCGCGCCCTTGGCGAGCCACTCGGTGATGCGCTCGGCCTTCAGCACCACGCGCTTTTCGTCCGTGGACGGCAGCACGGGGTTATAAGTGCCCACCTTCTCGATGAACTTGCCGTCGCGCGGGCTGCGGCTGTCGGCGATGACGATGGAGTAGAACGGCTTCTTCTTGGCGCCGCCGCGGGCCAGACGGATTTTCAGGGACATTTTTCTCTCTTTCCTTGCGTGGGTTTTCGTCAGTCTTTTTTCTTCGTGGGCAGGCCCGGAAGCCCACCCGGCAAGCCAGGCAGTCCGCCGGGCAAACCCGGAAGACCGCCGCCTTGAGTCATCTGCGCCTGCATCGCCTTCATCTGGTCGGGGGAGGGCATGCGCATGCCGCCGCCGCCTTGCTGGCCGGCCATCGCCGCCAGCGCGCCCGGCATCTTTCCCTTGCCCATGGATTTCACCATGTCGGCCATGTTGCGGTGCATCTTCAGCAGGCGGTTCACTTCCGCCACATCGACGCCGGCGCCCTTGGCGATCCGGCGGCGGCGCGAGGCGTTGAGCACATCGGGCTTTTCGCGCTCCGCCTTCGTCATCGAGCGGATCACCGCGATCTGGCGGCGCACTTGTGCGTCGTCGAGGTTTGCGCCCTCCATCTGCTTCTTGATCTTCCCGACGCCCGGCAGCATGCCCATCATGCCTTTGAGACCGCCGAGCGCCAGCATCTGGCCCAGCTGCTTCTCCAGATCGTCGAGGCCGAACTGGCCCTTCTGCAGCTTTTTCGCGAGCTTTTCGGCGTCGTCACGATCGACCGTCTGCGCCGCGCGCTCCACAAGCGAGACGATGTCGCCCTGACCGAGGATGCGTCCGGCGACGCGGCGGGCGTCGAACACCTCGATGCCATCGGGCTTTTCCGAGGTGCCGAGAAACTTGATCGGCAGGCCCGTGACCGCGCGCATGGAAAGTGCGGCGCCCCCGCGCCCGTCGCCATCGGCGCGGGTAAGCACGAGGCCGGTGAGGGGCAGGCGTTCGTGGAAGCGTTTGGCGGTCTCCACCGCGTCCTGCCCGGTAAGGCTGTCGGCCACCAGCAGCACTTCGCCGGGTTTCGCGATGGCCGCGATCTCGGCGGCCTCGGCCATCATCTGTTCGTCGATGCTGGTGCGGCCGGCGGTGTCGAGGATGAGCACGTCGTGCCCGCCCAGCTTCGCGGCCTGCAGCGCGCGGCGCGTGATGTCGGCCGGCTGCTGGCCCGCCACGATGGGCAGCACATCGACGCCGATGTTCTTGCCGAGGATCGCCAGCTGCTCCATCGCCGCCGGGCGGCGCACGTCGAGCGAGGCCAGCAACACGCGCTTCTTGTCGAAGGTCTTGAGCCGCAGGCCGAGCTTGCCCGAGGTGGTGGTTTTGCCGGAGCCCTGCAGGCCCGCCATCATGATGACGTTGGGCGGCTCGCCGTCGATGCGCAGGCCGGCGGTGGGGTCGTCGCCGCCGAGCGTGTCCACCAGCGCATCGTGCACCAGTTTCACGATCATCTGGCCGGGCGTGACCGAGCGGATCACCGCCTCGCCGACGGCGTCCGTGCGCACCTTGGCGATGAAGTCCTTCACCACCGGCAGGGCGACGTCCGCCTCCAGCAGCGCCACGCGGACCTCGCGCAGGGCGGCGTCGACATCGGCTTCCGACAGCGCGCCGCGCCCGGTGAGCCGGTCGAATACCCCTGTCAGGCGATCTGTCAGCGCGTCGAACATCAGTGCTCCAATCCGCCAAACGCAAAGCGCCCCGCCGGACGATCACGTCGGGCGGGGGACCCCGACCGCCTCCGGTTCATCAAGAACGTGGGCGGTGGAGGTGCGCGATCCAAGTCTGGCGCGAGCCCGGGCTATACGCCTCCGGGCTCCGGCGGTCAATTTGCTGCGAGATCGGCCACATGCGCCCCGATGGCTAACGAGGAGGTGAGGCCTGGGCTTTCGATGCCGAACAGGGCGATAACGCCGGCCATGCCGGTCTCGATTACGAAATCGCCCTGCGTCTCCCCGGGCCCATGCAGTTTGGGGCGGATGCCGGCGTAGTCGGGAACAAGCGCACCCTCCGGCAGCCCGGGCCAGAAGCGGCGCACGTACGCCTCGAACCCCGCCGCGCGGGAGGGATCGACCGCGTAGTCCTCCGCCGCCACGAATTCCAGATCCGGCCCGAAACGAGGCTGGCCGCCCAGGTCGCGTCGGTAGTGGATGCCCAGTGCGCCGGGAATGGGCGGGGGGTAGATCAGGCGGCGGAACGGGGCCTTCCCCGAAAGCGTGAAGTAGCTGCCCTTGCCGAAATGCAGTGGCGGGACGTGGGCCGGCGGAAAACCCTCTATCAGCGCTGCGCACGCTTGCGCCTGCAGGCCGGCGGCCAAGATCAGCGTGCGCGCCGTGATGGTGGTGGGATCGGCGCCGCCGGTGCGGATGGACAGGCCGCCGGCCATGGGGGCTGCGCCCAGAAAAGGCGTGTCGAGCACTATGGCCCCGCCATTCGCTTCGATCTCGCCCTGCAGCGCCTCCATGTAGCCATGCGCATCAAACACGCCGCTCTCGGGGGAATGGAGCGCGCCCACCGTGCGCAGCGCGGGCTCCAGCGCCAGCGTCTGCGCGGCGGTGAGGCGGGTGACGCCTTCCACATCGTTCTCCGCGCCGCGTTCGGCCAGCGCGGCGATGGCGGGCAACTCGGACACTTCAGTGGCGACGATCAGCTTGCCGCACTTGTCGAACGCCACCGAGTGACTTTCGAGGAACGCGTAGAGCAGGCGGCGGCCCTCCACGCACAACCGCGCCTTCAGCGAGCCCGGCGCATAGTGCAGGCCGGCGTGGATCACCTCCGAATTGCGCGAAGAAACGCCGGCTCCGATGCGGCCTTCGCGCTCCACCACCAGCACGCTGTCGCCGCGGCGCGCCAGCGTATAGCCGCACGCCAGGCCCACCGCGCCGGCGCCGACGATGCACGCGTCGAAATCATGCGGCATGCAAAGCCCCTGGTGAATGCCTGCGGAAGGCGCGCGGCATGCCTTATCGCGATTCCGCGCGCAGCACCGCCGCCGTCGCTGCCACCACGGCGGCGATCCGGAGCCCCATCTGGATGTGCGCGGGCGGCCAGTCCCGTCGGCGAAGTTCTTCCTCGTGGGCGTCCATGCAGGCGGCGCAGCCGCTCATCGCGGAAACGATGAAACACCAGAACTCGTGATCGCCGCGGTCGACGCCCGGGTTGGCCAGCACGTTCATCCGGAGGCCGGAGCGGAGTGTGACGTACTCCTGATTCTTCATGAGGTGCAGCGCGCGAAAGTAGACGTTGTTCATGGCCATCAGCGCGGCGGCTGATTTCGCGGCGGTGACGGCTTCGGGCGCAAGAAGCGTCTCCGCATCCGCTCCCACCGCCGCAATCAGCGGTGCACATCCGGTGGCGTGGGCGGCGGCGACGAGCGCGCCCCATTTTTGCTGTTCTGACAGGAGTGTGTCGTGAATCACCGCAGACAGGTTGATGCGGATGTCCTTCGCGTAGTCCGGAAGCGTGGCGCGGAGCGTGTCGAGGGACATGCTCAGTTGGTGCGGAATGTCCGTGGGGCGGGGTCGATGGCGGCGGCGCCCTGCTGGCGCACCTCGAGGATCGCGAGACCCCGTTCGATGGAGCCGTCGCCGCGGAAGCGGAACACCCCGTCGGCGCCGGCGAAGCCCTCCGGCCGCTCGATCGCCTGGCGCGGCACCGCATCGGTGCGCATGCCCTGGGCAGCCTGCACCGCGGCCATGACGCCGTCGTAGCCAAGGCTCGAAATCCGCGACGGCGCGCGGCCTGCGTAGGCGGCGCGGAAGCGTTGCTCGAAGTCCGCCCGCAGCGCGGGATCGGGCGCGGCGTACCAGCCGCGGGACAGCGTCGGTTCGCGCTGCGCATCGCCCCCCGCCCAGGCGCTGGTGCCCAGCAGCTGGATGCGGTCAAGGCTCACGCCGCCGATCAGCAGGGCAGGGCCGGTGGAGCGCAGCGGCGAGCCGTTCTCCGCGATCAGGATGGCCTGGACGTTCGAGCCGCGCATCTGCGCGGCGAGTGTGCGGGCGGCGGCGGCGGCCTCACGGTCGCCGCGCTGGTAGAACTGGGCGAACGTCACGGACCCGCCGCGGGCGCCGGCTTCGGCGCGCAGCGCCGTCTCCACGCGCCGGCCGTAGTCGCTCTCCGCCGTCAGCAGCGCGAAGTTCCGCACGCCCTTGGACATCGCGTACTCCACGATGCGGCGCACATCCTCCTCCAGCGGGAGGGACAGGATATACACCCCGTCGCCCGCCACCGTGCGGTCCGAGGAGAAGCCGATCACCGGCACCTGCCGCTCGCGCGCGGCTTGCGCTGCGCCGATCACCGCCTCCCGCTGCAGCGGGCCCAGGATCACGTCAGCGCCGTCGCGCAGCAGGATGCGGGTGTTGGCGGCGGCCTCTGCCGCCGTGGCGCCGCTCTCGCGGGGGATCAGCAGGGTGGCGGCGTCGCCGAAGTCGAACACGGCCAGTTCCGCCGCCTGGTAGATCGCGTGGGCGTCGTCGGGGCGGCTGGCGAAGGGCAACAACAGGCCGATGCGCACGATCCGCCGGCCGGCCATGAACGGCGGGGTGACGCCCTCACGCGTGAGAATCGGCGGCGGGGCCGGCGGAGCCGTGGCGGCGGGGCCCGCGATCGGGCCGGGGCCGCCGGGGCCCGTGGTCACGCCGGTGCTGCCGCACGCGGCAAGAAAGAGCGCCGCGGCCATTGCGCCGATACGGAACCATGGCGTCCGCGCGCTGCGCGCCGTACATCCTGCAAGGCTCATGGACAGTCCGCTCGCTCATCGTCCGAAAGGCCGCGACCCTAGGGGGGGCGACGGCTCCAGTCCATCACTGGAAGCCGGCCTTTATGTGGTGGCGACCCCCATAGGGAATCTGCGCGACATCACCCTGCGCGCGCTCGATGTGCTGGCCGGGGCCCATCTGGTGCTGGCCGAGGACACCCGCGTCACCGGCAAGCTGCTGGCCGCCTACAGCCTCACGCCCAGTGTGCTGAGCTACCATGAATACAATGCGGAAGCCGTGCGCCCGCAGATCATGGAGGCGCTGGCGGCCGGCAAGGCGGTGGCGCTGGTGAGCGATGCGGGCACGCCGCTGATCTCCGATCCCGGCTTCAAGCTGGTGCGCGCGGCCGCGGCGGCGGGCCACCGCGTGATCCCTATCCCCGGCGCGTCGGCGGCCCTGGCGGGGCTCGTGGTCGCGGGCCTGCCGACGGACCGGTTCCTGTTTGCGGGGTTTGCGCCCGTGAAGCCCGGCGCACGCGCTGCGTTCTTTGCGGGGCTCGCGGAGGCCGAGGCGACGCTCGTGTTCTACGAAACGGGCCCGCGGCTCAAGGCCAGCCTGTCGGCCATGGCCGAGGCCTTCGGCGACCGCGAGGCGGCCATCGGCCGTGAACTCACGAAAATGTTCGAGGAGGTGCGGCGGGGGCCTCTCAGCGCGCTGGCCGCCGCCATCGAGGCCCCGCCGAAGGGCGAGATCGTGGTGCTGGTGGCCCCGCCGCCGAAACACCAGCTCGCGCCGGGCGCCGACGTCATCGACGCGGCGCTTCGCATCCACCTCGCCGCGCACTCGGTGAAGGAAGCGGCGGCGCTTGTGGCGGAAGAGCTTTCGATTCCTCGGCGGGACGCCTACGCCCGGGCCCTCCTGCTGCGGGACGAGGCTCCGTGACACTGCGGCGGCGGTCCCGTCGGGCGGCCGAGGCGCGGGGCCGCAGCGCCGAGCTGCTGGCCGCGCTCTGGCTGATGGGGAAGGGCTACCGCATCCTCGCGCGCCGGGCGCGGACTCCCTTCGGGGAAGTGGACCTTGCGGCGGTGAAGGGGCGCACGCTGGCCATCGTCGAGGTCAAGGCCCGCAGGACGCGGGAGGACGGGCTCCAGTCCATCGGCCTCACCCAGCGCGATCGAATCGCCCGCGCCGGCCTCGCGCTCGCCAAGCGCTATCGCCTTCAGGGCGCCTCCGTGCGCCTCGATCTGATGATCGTGCGGCCTTGGTCGGCGCCCATCCACGTCCGCAACGCCTGGGGCCGGGACCGGCCGATGTAGGTCGTTTCGTTAGCGGGCGGCTAACCAGATCGGGCGCACTCTGGGGGATAGCCAACCCGGAGCGCCCCCATGCGCGTGCCTGCCGTCGTCCTCGCCCTGTGCGCCACCTCCCTGTCGGGGGGATGCGCGGCTGCCGTCGGCGCGGCCGCCGTCAGTGCGGCCACCGTCGCCGTGCAGGACCGCACCATGGGCCGCAGCATTGACGACGCGACCGCCTCCAGCACCGTCAAGACGCGCCTCATGGCGCTCGACAATGCGGGCTTCCTGCGGGTGGACGTGGAAATGGCCGAGGGCCAGCTGCTGCTGTCCGGCACGGCGCCCACGGCGGAGCACAAGGCCATGGCCGAACGCATCGCCTGGAGCGTCGCCGGCATCGACGATGTGGCCAACGAAATCGAGGTGGGCCGCAGCCCGGGCATGCTGCGCAGCGGGCTGGACAACTTCATCACCGCCCAGGTCCGCACCAAGATCCTGTCGGACGCGCAGGTGAAGGGGGTGAACTACAATATCGAGACCCAGAAGGGCGTGGTCTATCTCATGGGTCTCGCCCGCTCCGAGGAGGAGCTGCAGCGCGCTGCACAGGCCGCCAGCATGGTCCGCGGCGTGGAGCGGGTGGTGAGTTACGTGGTTGTGCGGCCCCCCAATCCGCTGGCCACGCCGTACTTCGCCCAGGGCGCCGCCATCGAGCGTCGCACGCCGGGCGCGTCCGCCCCGACTCCCACCGCCGAAGCCGGTCCCTACGCCGATGCCGGCGCGGGTGCGCCGCTGGCGCCGCCGACCCAGCGATAGGCCGTACGAAGAAAGGATTCGCCCCAGCAACGAATTTATGTTGCCAGTTTGTTCCGTATGTGCTGTTCTCCCCGCGAGGCTTCGCGGCGGGTGAGGGACGATGGCGGCGCGGGTGGTGACGGTGGCGTTCGTCGGCGTGGAGGCGCGCCGGGTGGACGTGCAGGTGCAGATCGCGGGCGGCATGGCCGGCCTCGTGATCGTGGGCCTGGCGGACAAGGCGGTGGCCGAGAGCCGGGAGCGCGTGCGCGCCGCCTTTGCCTCAATCGGGCTCGCCGTTCCGGGGGACCGGGTGATCGTCAACCTCGCCCCGGCGGACCTGCCCAAGGAAGGCGCCCACTATGACCTCCCTATCGCGCTGGCGCTGATGGCGGAGATGGGCGTGCTGCCCAAGGATGCGCTCGAGGACGCGGTCGCCTTCGGGGAGCTGGGGCTCGACGCCACCCTGGCGCCGACACCCGGGGTGTTGCCCGCCGCCATGGCCGCCAATGGCATGGGCCTGCCGTTCATCTGCGCCGTGGGGGCCGGGCCGGAAGCTGCCTGGTCCGGCGGGGAGATTATCGCTGCGCCCACACTCATCTCGCTGGTCAACCACTTCCGCGGCGGCGCACATCTGCCGCCGCCGGTGGCCGGGGAAATCGCCTTGCCGCCGGCGCCGCCGGATCTCCGGGACGTGAAGGGTCAAGAGCAGGCCAAGCGGGCGCTGGAGATCGCCGCCGCCGGCGGCCACAACCTCTTGATGGTCGGCCCGCCCGGCTCGGGAAAGTCGATGCTCGCCCAGCGACTCGGCGGCTTGCTGCCGCCGCTGACCTCCGAAGAACTGCTCGAAGTGTCGATGATCCAGAGCGTGGCGGGGCTGCTCGAGCGGGGCCAGCTCACACGCGCACGCCCTTTCCGCGCGCCGCATCATTCCGCCAGCATGGCGGCGCTGGTGGGCGGCGGCCTCAAGGCGCGGCCGGGGGAGATCAGCCTGGCGCACCGCGGCGTGCTGTTCCTGGATGAATTGCCGGAGTTCAACGGCCTTATGGCGCAAACGCCACAAGCGGCTTGAGGCGGTCGGCCCCACCTAGAACGTGAAGGTCACAAGGGCCGCGAACGCTACTCCTCCAAGGAGGATGATGGTGAGCACGGCCCCGGAACGGCCTTCGATCCAGTTCCACACAGGCCGCTCCCATGAAGCCCGAAAAGCCCGAACACCCCAACTTGCTCTCTGGCCTCATGGCCAAGCGCAACGAGATCGCCCGCGACATTTCCTTCCACCAGGAACGCTGGCGCCAGCTCTCCACGGACCTGATCAGCATAGACCAGACGCTCCGTATCCTCGCCCCTGACTTTGAGAAGAAGCTAGGCAAGCCGCTAGCCCATTTCGTCCCGCCGCCGCATCAGGCCTTCAAGGGGGAGATCGCCCGGCTCGTGGCTAGCGCCTTCCGGGAGGCCAACGGACGCCCCCTCAGCACCCTAGAGATCGCCCAGCACGTTATGCGCGAGCGGATGCTGGACGAGAATGACTTCCGGCTACGCCAGCTGATCACCAAGCGTGTGGGGGCCTGCCTGTCCAACTGGCGCTACCGGGGGCGCGTCGTCTCGGAGAAGAACCCGGACGGAAAGAAGGGCGGCGAAGGTGGCCACCTGCTTTGGAGGCTCTCATCCGACAAGGTTAAGGCCGCTCTGGAGGTATAGTGCGGGGAGAAAAGAGCTTGGGTAGCATCCACCGCGCTGGCTTGCCACCTACAGACACAATCAGCCCTTTGGCCTGCATGCGGTGGAGGTAGGAGCGAAAGGTGGTCCCCTTCAGCGAGCGGTGAATGATCCTGATGCGCTGGAATAGTTGGTCGCCCGTAAGTGGGATGGGCGATTCAGCGAGGGCATTCTCCACTGCGACCTCAATGATAATGCGCTGCGAACTGTTCTTTCTCTGCGCGGGTTGTTCCCCGACCCCAGAACCGCGAACTTTTGCCAACGTTCGGAGGAGCGCTGATCTTTCGATCTCCAGAGTGGCTATTTTTGCCTCCAACGCGGCAATTTCTTGCTCAATTCGTTGAAGCAGGGTTTTATCGGCAACCATGTTGCAGATCATAAAACGCAACAAAGGAAATGCAACACCAAAGAAATTTTACTAGTGTTTTCAAGGGCTCAAGATTCGTGGCCCCTCCCTTGACGTCCCCGCGCCCAAAATGCTACGTCGTACACGACGTAGACGACTGGCGCAACGCCTGCT
>JAIYAO010000163.1 GCA_027488965.1 Alphaproteobacteria bacterium | reverse complement strand
TGGAAGCCGGTTCTGTTCGCCGCTGTCGTCGGCGCCCTCGCGGGATGCATCGCCATCGAGGTGAACGAGGCGCCTGACGTTCGCCCGGCCGGCGGGGCGCCCACGTGCGACGCCGCGCTCTACGGCTACCTCGTGGGCCAGGATGAGGCGACCATCGACCGCGGCCGCCTGCCGCGCGCCTACCGCATCATCTGCGCCGAGTGCATGGTGACGATGGACCACAACCCTAACCGCCTTAACATCCAGCTGGGCGCCGACAAACGCGTCGGTTCGGTCCGCTGCGGTTGACGTGAACGCCGCGACGGCTTGGCGCGGGCGAGGGGCGCAGCTATAGAGCGCGTCCCTTTTCCTGAACTTCCCTACCGCAGGAGCACCGGCCATGGCCGTCGAGCGCACTTTTTCCATTATCAAGCCGGACGCGACGGCCCGCAGCCTCACCGGCGAGATCAACGCCATGATCGAGAACGCCGGGCTGAAGATCATCGCCCAGAAGCGCATCCGCATGACGACCGGGCAGGCCGAGGGGTTCTACGGCGTCCACAAGGATCGCCCGTTCTTCGGCGATCTGGTGAAGTTCATGACCTCGGGCCCTGTGGTGGTTCAGGTTCTGGAAGGCGAGGGCGCCGTGGCGCGCTACCGGGACGTGATGGGCGCGACGAACCCCTACAACGCTGCCCCGAACACCATCCGCCGCCGGTTCTCCTCGGGCATCGAGGCCAACAGCGTGCACGGCTCCGACAGCCTCGAGAATGCGGCCACGGAAATCCGCTTCTTCTTCACCGACGACGAGGTCGTCGGCTGATCAGGGCGCCCAGGCGTTCATGAAAAGCGCAGTGTCGCGGGCCGCAGCGCCCGCGGCGCCTTCGCCGCCGCAGACAAGGGCGAGACAGGCAGGATAGAGCAGGTGCTCGGCCTGCAGCACGCGCCCGGCCAGGGACTCGGGCGTATCATCGGGCAGCACCGGGACCGCCGCCTGACCGATGATCGGCCCTGTGTCCACGCCTTCCGTCACCCAGTGCACCGAGCAGCCATGCAGCTTTGCGCCGGCCGCCAATGCGCGCGCATGCGTGTCAAGGCCGGGAAACGCCGGCAACAGGGACGGATGGATGTTGACCAGACGCTGCGCCCACGCGGTGACGAAGAAGGCAGACAGCACGCGCATGAAGCCGGCCAGCGCCACGAGATCGATGCTGCGCGCCCGAAGCGCCGCGTCGATCTCCCGTTCGAACGCTGAGCGATCCTTCCCGAAGGGGCGGTGATCGATGGCGATCGCCTCTACGCCCGCGTCGCGCGCGATCTGGAGGCCGCCGGCGTCGGGGAGGTTGGCGATGACGACCGCGATTTCAAACGGGCAGAACGGCCCCTGCGCATCCATCAGGGCCTGAAGGTTTGAACCG
This sequence comes from Alphaproteobacteria bacterium, assembly GCA_027488965.1. GTDB lineage: Bacteria > Pseudomonadota > Alphaproteobacteria > Caulobacterales > Aquidulcibacteraceae > VFBF01. The sequence continues at coordinate 9,065 of JAIYAO010000163.1, read as the reverse complement.
CGCCCCGACACGAGCACGCCCACCCGCTGCTTGGTCACCCGCGCACCGCGCCGATACGATGGACGATCTCTCCGGCCGCCGTCAGCGCGGCCATTACGGCGTCCGCGTCTGCGGGGGCTACGGTCAGCGCCATGCCGATGCCGAGGTTGAAGGTGCGGCGCATGTCCGCCTCCGGCACGCCGCCTTCGTCCCTCAGCCAGCCGAACACCGCGGGCGGCGTCCACGCGGTCCAGTCGAACTCGGGGTGCAGTCCCTCTGGCAGCATGCGCGGCGCATTCTCGGTGAGGCCCCCGCCGGTGATGTGGGCCAACCCCTTGATCCTGCCCGCCCGGATGAGCGGCAGCAGCGCCTTTACGTAGATGCGCGTCGGCGCCAGCAGCGCCTCCGCCAGCGTCCCCGCAGCGAAGGGCGCCGGGGCATCCCAGGCGAGACCCGTGCGGGCCACGATCCTGCGGATCAGGGAGTAGCCGTTCGAGTGAGGCCCGCTCGACGCGAGGCCCAGGATTACGTCGCCAGCGGCAGTGTCGCCGCGGGGCAGCAGCGTGCCGCGTTCAGCCGCGCCCATGGCGAAGCCGGCGAGATCGTAGTCCCCCGCCGCATACATGCCTGGCATTTCCGCTGTTTCGCCCCCCGCCAGCGCGCAGCCGGCCTGGCGGCACCCCTCGGCGATGCCCCGAACAATCACCGCTGCGGCGTCGGCGTCGAGCTTGCCGGTGGCGTAATAGTCGAGGAACAGCAGCGGTTCGCCGCCCTGCGCCACGAGGTCGTTGACGCACATGGCCACCAGATCGATGCCGACCGTCTCATGACGGCCCGATTCTATCGCCACCCTGAGTTTGGTGCCCACGCCGTCCGTGGTGGCCAGCAGGATCGGATCATGGAAGCCGGCGGCTTTGAGGTCGAACGCCGCCGCGAAGCCGCCAAGGCCGGCGCCGGAGCCCGGGCGCGCAGTGGAGCGGGCATCGGGGCCGATCAGATCGACGAGGCGTGCGCCCTCGTCGATATCGACGCCGGCGTCACGGTAGGTGAGGGTTGATCTTGAGGGCATGTGAGAGAGTTATCGCAGGATTCGGCAGCCGGCCTTCCGACAGTCCGGCCGGGTTGCTAGGATCGGCCGCCAGAGGACACGCCGACATGATCAGAATCTTGCGCTGGGTGGCGCTCGTCACCGCTTTTTGCGCTTACTTGACGGCCCCCGCAAGCGCCCAGCAGGCGCCGCCGGATCTCTACACTGTCGCGGGCGTCCGGGTGGACCAGTCGGCCGCGAGCGCCACGCAGGCGCGGACGCAGGCGCTGGCGCAGGCGCAGCGGTCGGCCTTCCAGCGCCTCGCCCTGCGCCTGACGGCCACCGCCGATCAGCCGCGCGTGGTTCTGCTCCAGCCGGACGACGCCACACTTGATCGCCTCGTTCGCGGCGTCGACGTAGAGGAGCAGCCGCGGATGTCCGGCACCCGCTACCTCGGGCGGTTCGCCGTCCGGTTCGATCCGGCGGGCGTGAAGGGTCTTCTCCAGGGCGCGGGGATTTCCGTCATCGAATCGCGGGGCGTGCCCGTGCTGATCGTGCCGCAGATCGCCCAGGCCGCCGCGCTGGCGCCCGGCGCGTCCGCGCCCGTCGATCCCTGGCGCGCGGCGTGGGAGCAGGGCGGCTACGCTCGGGAAGTGCTGCCGCTCGCCGTAGCGCCATCCACGGTGGCGGGCGCCGCGGAGTGGGCCACTGCGGAAGCGGCTGCCGCGCAATCGGGCGCGGACTCGGCCATCTTTGCCCTCGCCCGGGTCGTCGGCGGTTCTCTCGTGGCGGACCTGATTGAGACCGCGCCCGGCGGCGTCCGCGTCAACCGGGGCCAGGTCAACGCCGTGATCCAGGGCGGCGATGCCGGCGTGCCGGAGGCCTTCCGGCGCCTCGCGGACGCCGTGAACGCCCGCCTCCAGACCGAGTATAAGTCCCGCTCCGGGCCCGTCGCGGGCGGGGCGCGCACCAAACTCGCCGTCTCGGCGCTGTACCGGGACATGGCGGAGTGGGGCCGGATCAAGGAGGGCCTCGGGGCTGCGGGCGCGGTGATCACCGAGATTCGCATCGAAGCCATCGCCAAGGAGGGCGCGCTCGTGTCCTTCAGCCATGGCGACACCGTCGATGCGCTTGCCGTGGCGCTGCAGCGGTTCGGCCTGTCGCTCACCCCCGTGACGCCCCAGGGCCCGATCCTGCGGTCGGCGCGCTAGCGGGCCGATGGCGGACCAGCCCCGCCTCTTCACCTTTCTCGTGGAGGACCGCTCCGCGGCGGCCCTCATCGTGTCCGAAAGCAACCAGGACGCCTGGACGCGGCTGCAGAGTTGGCGCGAGTGGCCGGGCCGGGTCATGGCGCTCTCGGGGCCCGTCGGCGCCGGCAAGAGCCACATGGCCCTGGCCTGGGCCGAACTGGCGCGGGCTGGGGTCTGTTGGCCGCAGGACCGGGCCATGGACGTGTTCGAGCGGTTCGGCGGCCGCCTCGTGCTTGACGATGCGGACCGTTACCCGGACGAACCACACTTGGCGCTGCTGCTGGACGCGGCCCGGAACCGGCCGGGCGCTGCGGTACTGCTGGTGGGGCGCGACCCGCCCGCCCAATGGCGGCCCGGCCTGAAGGATCTGTATTCCCGCTTCGCCGCCATGCCGGTCCTTGAGCTGCGCGAGCCTGACGACGACCTCCTCGCCGGCGTTCTGGAGCGTCTCTGCCGGGCGCGGTTCATCAAATTGACAGAGAAAGCCGCTACATACCTCGTTCGGCATATGGAACGGTCGTTCGCCGCCGCGCATGCGGTGGCGGATGCGATTGACCGCATGCACGTGCGTGGCGCGCGCCCGGTTTCGATCGGGCTGGCCGCGCGGGCGCTTCGCAGCCTAGGGGGAGAAGCCCCCGAGCCGGAGGCGGGGGAAGCAGCGCTCGATGCGCAGGCGGAGGAAGTATGACGAAGACCCGTGTTCCGAAACGCCGCGCCGCTGACAGTCGCGCGGTCGCTTCCCGGGCCCCGAATGCGTCCGCCGCGGAGGGTCCGCCGACGGGGCCGGAACGCTTCATCAACCGTGAGCTGAGCTGGCTGGCCTTCAACACCCGGGTGCTGGAGGAGGCGGAGAACGCCGCCCACCCGCTGCTGGAGCGGCTGCGGTTCCTGTCGATTTCCGCCAGCAACCTCGACGAATTCTACATGGTGCGGGTCGCCGGCCTGCACGAACAGGTCAAGGCCAACGCCAAGGTGCGCAGCCTCGACGGACTTACCCCGCATGAGCAGCTGGCGCAGGTCGATGTCGAGGCGCACGCCCTGCTAACCAAGCAGCAGACCTGCTGGAAGACGCTGCGCAAGCTGCTTCGGGGGGCGGGGATCGCGGTGCTCGACGCCGAGGAACTGGGGCCGGAGGATATCGCATTCCTGCAGCCCCGCTTCATGGAGCGGGTGTTTCCGCTGCTCACCCCGCTGGCGATCGATCCGGCGCACCCGTTTCCCTTCATCCCGAACCTCGGCTTCGCCCTCGCCCTCAAGCTGAAGAGCGGCGAGGACGGCCGCATCCAGAACGCGCTGATCCCGGTCCCCTCGCAGGTGGAGCGGTTCCTGGAACTGCCGTTCGGCGAGCGCGACGAGCAGGGGCGCCCGCAGCGTCGGTTCATCGCGCTGGAAGCGTCGCTGCCGCTGTTCCTGAAGGAAATTTTCCCCGGCTACACGCTTCTCGCACAGGGCGCCTTCCGCGTCGTCCGCGACAGCGACATCGAGATCGAGGAAGAGGCCGAGGATCTCGTGCGCGAATTCCGCACGCTGCTCAAACAGCGCCGCCTTGGCGATATCGTGCGTCTCAAGATCGAAACCGCCATGCCGCTGGACATGCGCGAGTTCATTATCGAGAAGATCGGCGCCGACCAGCACGACGTAGTCATCATGGACGGCATGCTGGGCCTCGCCCAGCTGGGCAGCCTGATCGCTGACGACCGTACGGACCTCACCTTCGAGCCGTACGAGCCGCGCTTTCCCGAACGCGTGCGCGATTTTGGCGGCGACATCTTCGAAGCCGTGCGGATGAAGGACATGCTCGTCCACCACCCGTTTGAGAGCTTCGACGTGGTGGTGAAGTTCCTGCGCCAGGCCGCGGCGGACCCTAATGTCGTGGCGATCAAGCAGACGTTGTACCGGACGTCGAAGAACTCGCCGATCGTGGCCGCACTCATCGAGGCAGCGGAAGCCGGCAAGAACGTCACCGCGCTGGTGGAGATCAAGGCGCGTTTCGACGAGGAGAACAATCTGAAATGGGCCCAGGATCTCGAGCGCGCCGGCGCCTCGGTGGTCTATGGCTTCATCGACTACAAGACCCACGCGAAGGTCAGCCTCGTGGTGCGCCGCGAGGCGGACGGCCTGCGCACCTACACCCACTTCGGCACCGGGAACTATCACCCGATCACGGCGCGGATCTATACCGACCTCTCGCTGTTCACCGCCGATCCCGCGTTCGGCCGGGACGCCGGGCGGGTGTTCAACTTCGTCACCGGCTACGCCAAGCCTTCGAAGCTCGAGAAGATCGCCATCTCGCCCATCACGCTCCGCCACACCCTGCTGGACCTGATCGCGGCGGAAGTCGCGCATGTGCAGGCGGGGCGCCCCGGCATGTTGTGGGCGAAGCTGAACTCGCTGGTCGATCCGGTCATCATCGACGCGCTCTACGCAGCGAGCCAGGCGGGCGTGAAGATCGATCTCGTGATCCGCGGCGTCTGCTGCCTGCGGCCAGGCGTGCCGGGGCTGTCGGAGAACATCCGCGTGAAAAGCATTGTGGGCCGGTTCCTCGAACACGCGCGCATCGTGTGCTTCGGCAACGGCGAGGCGCTGCCGCACCCGAAGGCCAAGCTCTTCATGTCGTCGGCGGACTGGATGACACGCAATCTCGACCGCCGCGTGGAAGTCCTGTGCCCGATCGAGAACCCGACGGTGCACCAGCAGGTGCTGGGCCAGATCCTGCTCGCCAACATCAATGACGAGGCGCAGAGCTGGGAGATGGACTCCAACGGCGTCTACACCCGGATCGACACCTCGGGCCTCGCCGATCCGTTCTCCGCCCATACCTACTTCATGCGCAATCCTTCCCTCTCGGGCCGCGGACGCGCCCTGAAGGGGGATTTGCCGCCGGTGTTCGACCACGTGGGCTCGCGCGCGCTGAAGCCGTCGCACTGAGCGGCGCGCCCCGTAGTCGCGGGCCTGCGGCGCCCCGTCGCCACGGAGTGGCAAGTACGCTAAGCCCCGAGTCCCCTCAGCAGGACAGGGCCTGAAGCGCGTGCACGAAGCCGCAGTCATCGACGTGGGGTCAAACTCCGTGCGCCTGGTGGCCTACCGGCTCGACGGGCGGGCCCTGACGCCCTTCCTCAACGAGAAGGTGATGGCGGGCCTCGGCCGCAACCTGGGCGCCACGGGCAAACTGTCGCCCGGGGGGATCGAGGCCGCCCTGCAGGCGCTGCGCCGCTTCCAGACGCTGGTCGAAGGGCTCGGGATCAAGCACGTGTTCGCGGTCGCCACCGCCGCCGTGCGCGACGCCGCCGATGGGCCGCAGTTTTCCGAACGCGTTCGGCGTGAGGCGGGTGTGGCGCTGCGCGTGATCGACGGCGCAGAGGAGGCGCGTCTCTCGGCGCTCGGCGTGCTTGCCGGGGCGCCGGAGGCTCGCGGCGTCGTGGGCGATCTCGGCGGCTCCAGCCTCGAACTCATCGAGGTGACGCCCGCCGGCCCGGCGCGGGGCGAGACCTGGCCGCTCGGGCCGCTCTCGCTCATGGACGGCCAGGCCTTCGATGCCCAGCGGGTGGAACTCGCCACCGACAAACGGCTCGCACACTCCACCGTTCTTTCAGGCGCCCAGCGCAAGGGCGACTTCTACGCGGTGGGCGGGGCATGGCGGGCGCTTGGCCGGATCGACCAGGCGCTGCGCCGCCATCCGCTGGGGGTCCTGCATCACCACGAAATGTCGCGCATCGATGTGTTGCGCGTGGCCGCGATGGTCAGCCGGCAGAGCCGCAAGTCGCTGGAGAAGTTCGAGGGCGCCGCCGCCAAGCGGGCCGACACCTTGCCCTACGCCTCCGTGGTGCTGGAGCGCGTGATGAGCTGGGGCGATTTCGACCGCATCATCCTGTCTTCCTACGGGCTGCGCGAGGGGCTTCTCGTCGAGCATCTGGCGCCGGAAATCCGGGCCGAGGATCCGCTCGTGGCGGGGGCAGAGGCCTTCGGTTCACCCAGCGAGCGGGGCCGGGCGTTTGGGCGTGCGCTGGCACGGTGGATCGAGGCGGCGTTCCGGGATTATCCGCTCTCGTTTTCGCCGACGCGGGACCCTGTCCTGCGCGCCGCCGCCGCGCGTCTGGCCGATGTGGGTGGCGCTCTCCACCCCGATCACCGCGGCGAGATCATGTTCGATCTGGTGCTGCGGGCGCCGTTCGCCGGCATCTCGCATCCCGAGCGCGCATTCCTTGCCGCGGCGGTCCACCATCGCCACACCCGCGCCGCGCCGCAGGGCGAGGAGGCGTTCGACCGCCTGCTGACCGACGACCAACGCAAGGGGGCCGCAGCGCTCGGTGCGGGGTTGCGGCTCGGCGCGGACCTTAGCGGGCGCTCCGAAGCGATCCTCGATGCCTTCACGCTGACGCTGGCCGCCGACCGGCTAACCTTGTCCACAGACGCCGCCCACGCGCACCTCATCACGGAACACGCCATCAAGCGGCTGGAAGCGCTGGCGGCAACGCTCGGCGTGGGCCAGCGGATCATCACCACCTAGCAGGCGCGGACCGCGACCTTGCCGTGTTCGAGCGAGAGCGCCAGTCGACCGTGTTTCAGCGCCAGCGCCTGTTCGCCGAACACCTCGCGCCGCCAGCCTGAGAGGGCGCGGCAATCGGCGGCGTCATTGGCGGCGATGAGTTCGAGGTCGCTCGATGAGGCGATGAGCCGCGCGGCCACGCCATGCTGGTCAGCGGCGTGGCGCAGCAGCACCTTCAGCAACTCCACAGTGGCACCACCGGGCGGGGGGCCGGGTGTGCGATCCACCGCCGGGGCGTAGGCCTTGGGGTCCATCAGGGCGGTGTCCAGCGCGGCGGCGAGCTCCTGGCCCATCCGCGAATTGCCGAAACCCTTGGGCACCGCCCGCAGACGATCGAAGGCCGCGGCGGTGCGTGGGCGCTGCTCGGCGATCTCGTAGAGGGCGTCGTCCTTCAGGATGCGACCCCGGGGGACATCGCGGGACTGGGCCTGCCGCTCCCGCCAGGCGGCGGCGGCGCGCAGGGCGGCGAGATACTCTGGCGTGGTGCGGCGAAACTTGAGGCGGCTCCAGGCATTCTCCGGTTCGGTGTCGTAGATTTCCGGGTCGCACAACGCTGCGTGCTCTTCTTCCACCCAGCCAAGCCGGCCGCCGGCCGCCAGCTTCTCCAGCATCATGGGATAGAGGTCGCGCAGGTGGGTGACGTCGGCCAGCGCGTACTCAAGCTGATCGCGGCTCAAGGGGCGGCGGCTCCAGTCCGTGAACCGGTGGGACTTGTCCACCCGGCGCTTCAGGAAGGCGTTGACCAGCGCATCGTAGGCGACGGAGTCCCCCAGTCCGCAGGCCATGGCCCCGATCTGGCTGTCGAAGATGGGCGCCGGCATCGCGCCCCCCAGCTTGAAGAAGATCTCAAGGTCCTGACGGGCAGCGTGAAAGACCTTGGTGACGTTGGCGGCCTTCATCACCTCCCAGAGGGGCGCAAGATCAAGGCCCTCCGCCTGAGGGTCGATCACGGCCTCCACGTCTGGTCCCGCCGCCTGGATGAGGCAGAGCTTGGGCCAGAACGTCGATTCCCGCATGAACTCGGTATCGACCGCCACGAAGGGCTGGGTGAGGAGCGTTTCGCAGAAAGCCTTGAGGGGACCGCCCTCGGTGATCACTTGCATCCGCGCGGCTTAACGCGGCAGGCCCCGCGGCTCAAGGCGCAGGTTCCATGGGGCAACAGGTCTGACCCATCGGCGTGCCGGCGGTTTGCTTGACAACGCCCGGACGCGCATGTGGTTGTCCCGCCCTCGCGACCCACGGAACCCATGGCCGGGCGCGCCCTTTCTGGAGCCCTTCGCATGCACGCCTATCGCACCCATGACTGCGGCGCCCTGAGAAGCGGCGACGCGGACAAGGCCGTCCGGCTGTCGGGCTGGGTGCATCGCAAGCGCGACCTCGGCGGCGTGCTGTTCATCGACCTGCGGGACCACTATGGCATCACCCAGCTTGTGGCGAACCCCGGATCGCCGGCGTTTCCGGTGTTCGAGCGCCTGCGGGCTGAGAGCGTGGTGCGCGTGGACGGGCGGGTCGTCGTGCGCCGGCCCGATACGGTGAACCCCCAGCTTGTCACCGGCGAGGTGGAGGTGCGCGTCGAGACGGTGGAGGTGCTGAGCGAGGCGAGCGAGTTGCCGCTGCCGGTGTTCGGTGAACCCGACTATCCTGAGGAAATCCGGCTCAAGTACCGTTTCCTCGACCTGCGCCGCGAGACCTTGCACAGGCATATCGTCCTGCGGTCCCAGGTGATTGCGTGGCTGCGCCAGAAAATGATCGCGCAGGGCTTCACCGAATTCCAGACTCCGATCCTTACGGCATCCAGCCCGGAAGGCGCGCGCGACTTCCTGGTGCCGTCGCGCATGCACCACGGCAAGTTCTACGCGCTGCCGCAGGCGCCGCAGCAGTTCAAGCAGTTGTTGATGGTGGCGGGCTTCGACCGCTACTTTCAGATCGCCCCGTGCTTCCGCGACGAAGACGCGCGCGCCGACCGTTCGCCCGGCGAATTCTACCAGCTCGATTTCGAGATGAGTTTCGTCACACAGGAGGACGTGTTCACCGCTATAGAGCCGGTGCTCGCCGGCGTGTTCGACGCGTTTGGGAACGGCAAGCGTTCAACGGTCGGCGCGTTCCCGCGCATCAAGTACGCGGACGCCATCGCGAAGTACGGCTCCGACAAGCCGGACCTGCGCAATCCGTTGATCCTGCAAGACGTTTCAGCGCACTTCAAAGGCGGCGGCTTCGGCCTCTTCGCGCGCATCCTCGAAGGCCCCAAGGGCGCGGTGTGGGC